>CAZALU010000085.1:0-12764 GCA_964486075.1 uncultured Verrucomicrobiota bacterium | reverse complement strand
TTGATTCGGATCTTTCTATGCGATCTTTGCGTTCTTTGCGGTTAAACATTTCTTAAAATATGGGTTGCGGGCCAGAGACCCGCATTAGCGTGGATAGAAACATGCATCTTAAGACTACATTCTTCCTATTGCTGGCCCTGGCGTTGGCTATGGGCGTTATCTGGATGGTTGCCGGGGAGCGCGAGGGGACCGAACTGCCCGCGACGGAAAAGAAGCTGCTGTCGATCGAGCCGGAGAAAATAGACTATCTTTCCTTTTACCGCGAGGGCGAGTTTATCGAATGCGTTAACGATCACGGGCAATGGATGATTACCAAGCCGGTGGCGGCTCGGGCCGATGTCGGCCGCATGAACCGTATTCTGGCAGGCATGGAAATGCTGCCGCGCCGGGAAACGATCACCGCTGCCCAGCGCCAGGTTCGAGGGTTGACCTTGGCCGAATACGGATTGGCTCAGCCCCGCGCCCGGATTGTGGTGGGCAGCGCCGGCAAGCGGAGCTTGCTCTCGGTCGGCGGTGATTCGCCCTTGAAAAATGCTGTCTACGTCCAAATCGATCGCGAGCAGGATGTTCTGGCCACGTCTACTAACCTGCTGGAGGTGATGCCCCGCCAAGTTGCCGATATCCGGGATCCGCTCCTGCTGCAGGGCGCGGCAACTTATGTCCGCCGCCTGGAAATAAAACGCTCGAATGGGCCTCTGGTACAAATGTTCAAGGAGGGATCGGAGTGGGTGATCCATAAGCCCGTCATAGCACGCGCGGATGCGATAGCGGTCTCGCGTTTGCTGGATCAGCTCTTTACGCTATCGGTCAAGCAGTTTGTCTTGGATAACATGGGCGATCCCGCGGCCTATGGATTGAGCGAAGATGAGGCCGTACTGCAGGTGGCGGTCTGGCAGGCGGATGAAAAAACGCCAGTCCGCTTGGTGTTCGGCAAAAAAGCCGACGAGCAGGGCAGCTCTGTCTATGCCATGCGGCGCGAATCCTCTGCCTTGGTTACTATCGGACGGGAGCGGATGGATGACTTGCTGGCGGCCGGCGGCGATCTTCGCGATTCGCGTCTGTATTTCATGGCGCCGGAGAAAATGGCCTTGATTCGGATTGAGGAGGGTGAGCGCGCTCTGGAATTCCGGAAAAACAAGGAGTCGGTCTGGCAGATTGTCGAGCCCCGGCAATGGAAAGCGGATAGTCGGATGGTGGCCGATCTGATCAGCCGGTTGAATACGCTCCGCTTTGACCGTGTGATCGAGGGCGCTAATGCGACAGAGTTTGGCTTGGATCATCCGGCGCATATCATTCGGGTGGCCGAAGATTATGCCATCGCGGGCCTGGCAACGCAGGTGGAGGCTATTGCCAAGATAACGGTGGCAGCCGAGATCCAGCAGCGGGTGCTCGCGCTGGGACCGACTCGGCCCGGTCAGGAATATGTGTTTGCCAAGTTCGCGGGCGAGCCCTTGATCTACCGTATGTCCGCCTCATCCGCGTCAACGATTTCCCTCGATCCGCTCAATTATCGCGACTACACGGTGCTGGCCCTGTCCCAGTCTGCCCTACTGAAAATCACCTTGAAGAAAAACGGGATTGAGCAAGCCGTTGAGCTGACCGGAACTGGCGCCTGGCAACCGGTTGCACCGGCCGCAGGCGAAGTGAGACGAGTCGTGGTGACCAATATCCTGGCGCGGGTGGCGGATCTCAAAGCACTGCGTTTCGAACGCAGCGACATACGCGACCTGGCGGTATACGGGCTCAAGGAGGCCCATGTTGCGCTTACATTCAGTCTCAGCGGTGAGGGAGGTATTCAGAAAACCCTCCTTTTCGGTGATAAATCGGAGGACTTGGGGGTCTACGCCATGTTCCAGGGGCAGGACCTGGTGTTTGTGCTTGAAAAAACGCTGGCGGATGCGTTGACCGAGGATTTGATCCGTTAAATTCCTCTGCGCGGGATCTATTTTCTGTATATCATGCGCCATTCCTTGCATGGCTAACTCTGGCAATTCTGACAGGACGCTGTGTTGCGAATTATCAAATACGTATGCTTTATCAGCGGGTTGGTTGTCCTGATGGCCCTGCTCTATCTCAGTCTGCGCGGTTTCCCTGATGTGGTTACACGGAGCGTAGAGCGCCAGCTACAATTCAGCGGTTTGGTTCTGAGCCTCGACAAGGTCAAGCTGGGTGTCTTCGAAGGCATTATTGCCACGCATGTTTACTGTCACCGCAAGGGAGACATCGGTGCCCCGGTGTTTGAAGCGGAAAAAGTAGTTTTGTGTATTAATCCGTTGAATTGGCTGAAAGGCGAACACGGCCTTACGGGTGGCCTGGTAAAAAACGGACTTTTCCGACTTTTTATCGCGGGTGACGCCAATGGGGTTGTGGCGGAAGACGGCGGCTGCCCCCGCCTGTTGGTGTTTGATCAACTGCAAGCCCTGGTAAAATGGGATCAGTTGTCTGAAATTAGAGTGCAGGATTTTTCCACCCGCCTACCAGGAATTCAAGTGACCGGTCGAGGCGTCTTCATCCTGTCCGAGTCCGCCGCCGGCAAGCCAGTCGCGTCCGGGCCGGCCGTTGCCGATCCGCCCGGGATTTGCAGCAACCCGCTGCTAGTGGATATCCTGCGGAATTGTCGTGCGGTGCGCCTGAACAATGTCCTGAACGCTGAGGTGGTTTTTTGGGCGGATGCCTCGGATATCAGGCAGCTCGAGTTGCAGCTTAAATTGGATTCGCGGGATACCCGGGTGAGCCAGTCCGTTGCCGGCGCCTGGCGGGCGCGGATCAGCGTCCGGGAAATGGCGGCCAAAGGTGTTCTGGAAATAAAAGACGGCATTTTGCAGGGAGTTCCGCTGGAAAAGACAGTTTGCCGGATTGCCTGCGATGAGCAATCCCTGGCGATCGAACGGCTCGATACCGCGCTGGGTCGTGGCGCCGACGCGGAGCAGATAAACTTAGCATTGAAATACGGATGGAAGACAAGCGAGTTTGAAGGTCGTTTGGCGTCGGAACTGGATCTCAGGCAGCTGTTGCCCTTGTTGCGGCAGAATTATCCGACTCACGCCTGGATTCTGGAAGCGTTCCAATTTCCCGGGAGCCCGCCGCAAGTGCAGGCCACCTTCAGGGGCAGGTGTCGGCCTGATTTCTTTTTCAAGCTGGATAGCTGGACCCACGTCCGCGACATGACCTATCACGACGTGACCTTGGCGGAGGCGCAGGTGGGGGTCGCGGTGGCGTTGACGGGCACCAACAACGTGGTCGTGACCCTGGCGCCCGTGGATGCCCGCCGTCCGGAAGGCACAGGACAGGGCTGGATTCGAGTTGATATGGGTGTGCCGGCTGTAAGCTTTGACGCGTCCTCGACCATGCATCCTTATGCGGCGGCGCAAATGATTGATCCGTTTATTGACCGGCTGGTCCGGCAGTTCCGTTTCGATGGCCCGGTTCGGGCTGTCGGCTGGGGAACTGTGGGTTTCGCGAACACAACGCAGGACGACATGGAGCTGATGATTGAAGCCCGGAGCGCGGGCTGGCGCAATTTCCTGGCCGACCGTTATGCGCTGGATCTGCATCTCTTGGGAGACCACACCGAAATCACGGATATCCGGGGTGAGATCTATAACGGCGATTTCGATGCCCGCGCCGCCGTATACCGGGGCCAAGGCGACGCACCTATGGGGTATGACACCGAGGCGGACGTCCATGATCTTGATTTTAGTCGCGTTGTCGAGGCTCTGGCGGGCAGGCCCGTGGATAATTTGGAAGGCCGGTTATCTGCCCATGTCACGTTGGAGGGGGCGATTGGCGAAGGGCAGGGACGGACAGCCCGCGGCCAGGGATGGTTGACAATCAGGGATGGGCGTCTTTTCCAAGTTCCCCTGTTTGGCGGGCTGTCGGAATTCCTGGCCCGGCTTATTCCCGGGATGCGTTCTCTTATGCGCCAGACGGACGGCCAGGCAGCGTTCGTGATTGAGGATGGCAAGATCCATGCGGATGAAATCCTGATTGAAGGCGATGTCCTTAGCCTGGTTGGCAAGGGGGATTATGCCCTGGACGGCACGCTGGATTTCACGGTGCAGGTTAAGCTATTGCGCAAGCATACCCTGGCGGCGGATGTGTTTCGCTTTGTTACGCATCCGCTCAGCAAGTTGCTCGAATTTCACCTGGGCGGCACCCTGGCGGCGCCGCAATGGAGACCGGTCAATATTCCCAAAGAAATCTTCCTGATCTTTGATTAAGGTGGCGCATGAAAGCCTGCATTATAACCTATGGTTGCCAGATGAACGAGCGTGACAGTGAGCGAATCGGTGTGTTTCTCCGTCGCCATGGGCATGTCCTGGTTGCCGATGAGACCGAGGCCGATGTCGTAATTGTCAATACCTGCAGTGTCCGCGAAAAAGCGGAAGCGAAGGCTCTCGGCAAACTGAGGCTGCTGGTTGCGTCTCGGCGCGAACATCCGGGCCGGATCGTCGGCGTGGTAGGCTGCATGGTTCAGCGCATGGGCCGCGACATTTTACGGCAAGCACGCGGCATTGAATTCGCAGTGGGAACTCACCGGCTGGCGCGCCTGCCCGACATCCTGGCTCTGGTCATGGCCGGACATAAGCCGGTTGTCGATATTCTAGAGCAGGCAACAGGTGCAGGCCCCGCCGCGGAGCTCTCCACCCGATACCAGACCGACCACGAATCCGGACAGATCACGGCGTTTATCAGCATTCTTTTCGGGTGCAACCGGCATTGCTCTTATTGCATAGTGCCGCGGGTGCGCGGTGCGGAATGGAGTCGTCCGGCGGCGGATATTATCGAGGAGGCACGCCGACTGGCGGAGGACGGCACCAGGGAGATCACCCTGCTTGGCCAAAGCATAATGTCTTACGGGCGCACCAATTCCGTCTGGCCGGCGGGTCACCGGTCGGCCCATGGATTTACCGAACCCCTGCCGCGCCTGCTGGAAGCTCTGCAGAAAATACCCGGCTTGGCGCGCCTGCGGTTCACGTCCGGCCATGCGTCCGGCTGTTCGCTGGAGTTGATTCGGGCCATGGCCGAGCTGCCGGCGGTGTGTGAACACCTGCACTTGCCCGTGCAATCCGGGTCGGACCGGATCCTGGGCCGGATGAAACGCGGCTATACGACTGCCGATTACCTGGAAGCGGTCCAGCGCCTGCGCGCCGCTGTGCCGGGCATTGCCATCACCACGGATATAATCGTGGGATTCCCCTCCGAGACTCCGCTGGATGTTGAGCTGACCCTCCAGTTGATGGCGGAGATAAAGTTTGATAACGCTTTTATTTTTAAATACAATGCGCGGCCGGGGACCTTGGCATTCGAGTGGCCCGACGATGTTTCGGAAACGGAAAAATTGCGCCGTAATCATGTTCTTTTGGATGAGCAGAATCGGCAGTGCCTGGCCATCAACCAGTCCCTGGTGGGGCGTACGCTGGCAGCCCTGATGGAGGGACCCAGCCGGCGGAATGCGGCGCGCTGGACCGGGCGGACCCGGACCAACAAGATCGTTTTGATCGATACCTCGGACGCCGTGCAGCGCGGCGACCTGGTAACTGTCCGGATTGATGACGCGAAAATACAGACCTTGTATGGCACAGTGATGGGGCGCCACGCTCCAAACAAGATTTTGGACAGGAGCTAGTTGAGTTTGGCGTGCATGCTTGAAAGTTTTGACAGAATGAACAAGATGGACAGCATGAATGAAGAGACAACTTCTAATGAATAGAAGTATGATTTGGCGGGCCAGGTGATTGGGGCAGCCATGCAGGTTCATTCAGCGCTTGGCTCTGGATTTCTTGAATCGGTCTATCAGAATGCTTTGGCATATGAGTTGAGAGAAGCAGGTTACAAGGTTGAAAAGGAAAAGGACATCACAGTGAAATACCGTGGTCAAGTCGTTGGGAAATTTGCAGCCGACATGCTCGTTAATGAGCGGCTTGTCGTCAAGAATAAGGCGATCCTGGCGCTGGCCAAAGCGCATGAGGTCAGCTTGTCAATTATCAGGTGATAAACTCCGTTTGTTTTGTTTGTTCTGTCAAGAAATCGACTGCGAATGGCTAAATAGCTATGCCTTGACTAAGAAAGTGTAATCCTATGTCAGCGTTATCTCTCATTACCCTGGTCCTGGGCGCCTTGATTCTGGGGTGGCACCTATGGTTATGCCTGGAGCCGCGAACAGCTGGAAGCTGGCTGGCCGGATTTCCGCGGAATATCTGGGCCGGGCGCATCCTGGCGGCTGTCGCCGTCGGCTGGGTGGCCCTTTTGGTGTGGCGGGCAGATATCGCCTGGCTGGAGCGCTACCGGCTGCTGCTTTGCGCCCTGGCGCCGATTGCCTATGTGTTGATCGTGATGTTTGTGGACGAACTGCTGGCGGCCAGGGCCTTGGGCGGTATCTTTCTGCTGCTCCCGGCGCTGATCCTGGATGCGGCTTTTGTTTATCCGTCCAACAGCCGTTTGCTAATGACCGGCTTTGCTTATGTGCTGGTGATTTTAGGAATGATCCTGGTGTGGAGCCCGTTCATGTTCAGGAAAATGACGGCGGCTTGGGCCGCGCGCCCAAATGTCTGCCGGGTGCTGGGCGCCGCCGGATCGGCGCTAGGGCTGGGCATGCTACTGCTGGGGTGTCTGTTGTAGTCGCGCCCGTGGGCGCGGTCTTGCTAGCCGACCCCGACCCCGATCACGGAGCGTATCGGGATCGGCTACAGAAGAGCAGATCCGACCCCAGCGTGGTCGGCTACAGTAAAGGTTGGCTGGCAACTGCCGTGCCTAATTTAATGCTAAGGAATTTCAAAGTGTTGTAGCCGCGACCGATGGTCGCGGTCCTCGGATTAGGACCGCCATCATCGATGTCGGCTACAGTAAAAATTGACCGGCAGTTGCCGGTCCTAATTTAACGTATAGGAATTTTCGGCCTGGTTCAAAAGATGTCTGTCTTGGGTAACATTTTATAGACCCTCGCGACCTTGCGTCGCGGGTGAAGAGATTGGCTGGGGAAACGTCCTTTTCCAGCCAATCTGTCGCCCCTGCCGCGCAAGGCGGCAGGAGACGCAGGCCATAATGACAATTGCTGGTCCCAGCGTATGCCCCACGAGCTGACAAAATGTGTAACCCTTTTCTGATCTCGGCATCCAAAAACTTTCCGTCGGCGGCGCGCATTCTCATTTTCCGGGGCGGCGCGCTTGGCGATTTTTTGCTGACTTTTCCGGTATTCCGCTTTCTGCGTCAGACATGGCCACAGGCTGATATAACCCTGGTCGGAATTCCGCATATTGCTGAATTGGCCAGGATTGCCGGCTTGGTGAACAGAGTGCTGGCTGTCGATTGCGCCCGGTTTGCCGCTTATTATGCGCCCGATCATCCCCTGCCGCAGCCGGAATCTGATTTTTTGCGGACGTTCGACTTGGTTATTTCTTTTCTCCACGATCCGGATGGAGCCTTGCGTTCGAACTGGGAACGCGCCGGCGCCCGACGCGTGCTCGGCGTTTCTCCACAGGTGACCGCCGGGCACGCCGTGGATCATTTTTTGAGCGTTCTGGAACCGCTGGGGATGAAATGTACCGCGCCCCTCCATCTGATTGACCCGGCGTTTGTTGCCGCTATGGATGGACACGCTTTGTCGCGTCCGTCTTCTGCTGCAGGCGCCATGACGCACAGGCTGGAGCGGGCTATTCCTTATGCGCTGGAGGGCATTTCGGCATGCCGCTTGAATCTGCCGCCTGCTCTGCAAGCCGCCGGACGAGCCCGACTACAATCTTTCGGTCTACCCGGTTCCGTCATCGCTATTCATCCGGGTAGCGGCAGTCCTAAGAAAAACTGGCCGCTGCAGTCTTTCCTGGCCCTTGCCGCCAAGGTTCAGAAAGCCGGCCTCGGACAAGTCCTGTGGCTCGCGGGGGAGGCTGATGCCGGCATCGTCCGCGCTTTGGAAGCGCTTGAAAAATATTTCGCAGAATGGCCACGACGGAGCGTGGCCCTCCAACAACGGGCTAGTGTTGGAATGGAGGGAGACGCTGTGTCGCGTCCCTCTGTTCAGAATCAGCCTGACACGCCAGGCGCAGGGCCAGACCGTGTCGGCGCGCCGATTCTACAAGGATGCGACCTGCCGATCGTGGCGGCGGTGTTGAGCCAATGTCGGGGCTACGTGGGCAACGATTCGGGTATCACGCATTTGGCGGCGGCGGTGGGAGTGCCGACGGTGGCGTTGTTCGGTCCGACGGATCCGGATGCCTGGGGTCCGCGAGCCCCCCGGGTTTCGATTGTGCGGGCCCGGCCGCCGACCACGGCAGGGCTTGCCGCCCTGCGTGTGGCCGCTGTATTCGATGCCTTGTCAAACCTCTGATCACTGACCTCTCGCGCAGAGACCTGACCGCAGTCGCCTACCTGCCCGAAATGCTGCGCATAACGCTGCAGGCGGGCGCAGGGCCGCAGGGTTCAGGCCCCTTCCCCCAGCCCGGCATGCCTACTTCAGCCAGCCGCCGACGATCACCTCCGGGGGCACTGCGGGGTTCAACGGGTCCCAGGCCGGGTAGGCGGTGCCGTGGGTGATGGTGGAGCAATTCTGGATTTCAGTGTAGCCCAGGGAGATGACTCCGCCATTGATGGTGACATTGTTCTGAATACTGACGTTGACTTGTGCAAAAACCACGCCATTCAAGGTGCAGTTGTTCTGCAGCGTGATCGTGCCGGTGCTCAACAGTGAGGGCATATTTGAGGCGCCGGCAAAGGCGCTATGGACGAAATGATTTGCAATGCTGATGTTGCCGTTGACCACGATTGTGCCGCTATAGGCGCTCTGGTTGCCAATGGTCAGATCGCCGTTGACGTACATGATGCCGTTGGGCGCCGTGGCGATCGGTTTGCCGCGCAGGGATTGATTGCCCTCAAGGTAGACGCCGTTGTTGATGGCCAGTTGGCGGTAGCTGTCGAAATTGAACGGGCCCGATGGTGGCAGGGTAATCCGCGGGACGCCGCTGGTGGTGGTGCCGCTGACATTGTTGAAAGTTCCGATCGTGCCACCGGCTGAAATGTCGCCATTGATGGTCCCATTCTTGGCACCGCCGTTTGCGATGACATCCTGATTGGCGTGGAGGTCGCCGTTCACGGTGTAGGCGGCGGTGGATATGCGGATATCGCCGTCGGACATAATGGCGCTGTTGAGGTTGAAAAGTTCGTTGAGGTGCGTCTGGGTGGTGCCGAGCAGTTCCATGATCGTGCGGTTGGAAAAGCTCATGTGCAGGCCATCGCTGATGATGAGCACGTTGCCGTTGGGCTGCTGCCGGGTTGTCACGTGGTAAGTTCCGTTGTCGAGAAATGTTGCCACGTTGCTGGCGTTCTGCCAGGCTGTATAGTTCGAGCCGAGCTTGGCCACCATGTCGGCTATGCCGGCTTCCGCGACCGCCTGAGCTTGCGCCACGGATACGGTACGTTTGATGCGATGCATGGACTGGTTCGAGAGCACCACCATGGTGACCCCGGCAGTCATGAGTAGCAGCGATACCACGAGAATTGTCACCAGCGCTGCCCCAGCGCGGTCATTCTGCTGGACGCATTTCTGTCTGGAATATTTAATCCCTGTGTGCATGGCTAAGCTCCCTTCACATCACTTGTTTGTGTTCAACGGCCGAATCTCCATGGTGCCTGCCGCCGTGACGGTACCCATGGGCCCGTCCTTGAAAATCTCCATCTCGATTTCGAGGCCCTTGATGAACGCTTGCCCGTCCACCGTGGCGCCGACAATACCGTAGTTGGTACCCATGCCGAAATCGACCTGCAGGTCCACCAGTCCCATCGGCACATCCCAGGCAATCGTGACGTCCCGTAGAATCGGGCTGATCAGATGCTGGCCACCGCAGCCGAACAAGACTTCATACTGCACATAGCGTCCCTGGGGTGAAAGAGCAGCCAGGCTGTTGGCTCCGTTGCAAAGCTGAAAATATCCTGACTCCAGCCAGAATATGGCATCGCTCAAGTCGGGCTTATTGCCACTGCGCACACGAATATCAATATCCGCTTCCTGCGCCAAATTTTCCACATGGGTCCATTTGAGCGTTTTGTAGGAGGGGCTTGTTATATGCGTGTCGAAAATTCCGGAACGATATAGACCTTGGGACGGGTAGCGCACCTCCAGCGCACCGACGCCGACGATCAGGTTGGTTTCCAGTCCGTTCACGGAGGACATGAAGGGGACGTCGTTGTTGACCCAGGCCCGCGCATTGTTGAACACCTCGGAATCCGTCTGCAGTTCGAACTGGACCAGATAATTATTTTCGCGGTTGATCTCGTATCCCGAAACCCAGTCGCTCCAGACCGAGGTGTTGGCGGGGATCTTAATTTTGGGGCCCCACCACCATCCAAAAGAAAGACTGGCAGTGGTTCCCAGCGCCGCGTTGGTCCCGGTCTCTTGCCTCGAAATTTTCGCGTTAGAGATGTATAAATTGCCGTTGCTTCCGGCGTCGAATCTGACTCGCACCCATTCGCCGTTCATCGTGATTGCCGCCGCCGGATTTGTTCCGCCATAGATAACGTTGACAACCGCCGGCGGTGTGCTGGGAATGCTGAAAGAGGCCAAGGCGCTTTCCGTGCAACCCTCCGCCAGCCAGTTGGTGCCCTTGTCCATGGAAATAACAATGTCGGAAATGAAAGGATCAGCGCTGACAAAGGATTCGTCGATTTTACGGCTGACGTTGCTGGCCAGCACGCCCGGCGGGTTGTCAAAATTGGCGTCGCACCAGAGATCGTTGGGAACCCTGAAAGTGATGCTGTTGCTGACAGCCGCTCCGTCATACGTCAATTGACTATTGCCGCTCCAGTTGGCGCCGTAGATCGACATGTCCTGGGCTATAACGGAGCCGCCGGATAACGTATGGAGATAATAGGGGGAAACCGGATGAGTGTAGGTCGGCAGGTAAATCTCGCCTTCCCGCCGGCTGGCGCTCGGGCTGAGCGAGAACGAGTCCACTCCGATGCAGTACCCGGAACTGTTGGTGTTTTTACCCTCGACGGTGAACTTCAGTTCGTGGGGTCCGTTGCTGAGTACGACACTGCCCCAGTTGACTGTGCGGGCCTTGCAATACGCGGGGGCATAACCGTCAAATTGCATTTCGGGCGGACGGATGCCCAGGGTCACAAGATTATTGAAAATAACCCGGTCCTTGACGCTCTCGCCGGTCAGGCAGAGATTGGTGCCCTGCACCACGTTTTGGAGCTGGGTATAAAGCTCGCTCGGCGTGGCATTGGTTTTACGAGGGCTGAACACCGTGCGCCTGAGTTGGTCCGGGCTACCCGGTTGCACATGGTAAATCACGGTTTGGGTCCACTTGATTTTACCGCTGTTTTCGCGTGTGAGCAGTCCGTTGGTGGTCACGCTGGACATCGGAAAGCTGATGGCCTTGTATTGCGCGGCTTTGGCAGGATAAAAAGCCATCAGCCCGATGCCGACGCTGGAAAGGCGCAGGTCCTGCCGGATACCTTCCATGGCGTGTTCCAAATCTATATTAACTTCGTTTTTTACGGCTTCCATCCGCCACGCACGCAGCCCATAAACCAAAGTTGAGAGAGTGCCGGCAATGA
Organism: uncultured Verrucomicrobiota bacterium; assembly: GCA_964486075.1. Taxonomy (GTDB): domain Bacteria; phylum Verrucomicrobiota; class Kiritimatiellia; order JAAZAB01; family JAAZAB01; genus JAHIJO01. Next base: position 1,211 of record CAZALU010000085.1, on the reverse strand, counting down.
CCATCATCGTGATCATGCTGGCAATCAGCGCCTCGAGCAGGGTGAATCCGCGCGATTTTTCCGGCAAATGGCGGGCGCAGGTTTTGGGCATAGTTAGCGGATTGTGTCCGCCCCGTCCGGCCATTCCCGGAAACACCCCCAAAGGCCAATGCTGTTCAATAGGTTTCTGCATGGTCTGTTTTCCTTACATTTTTTCGGTCACAAGGGTGCTTATTTCCACCGGAGTTTCGCTCTGTGAACGCCGCGCGCTGATATAATTAACCTGGATCGTAACCTTATATAGATCGAGCGATCCATTGGTATAGGCGGTTACGCTGGTGGTTCTCCTGTAAGTTCCCGTGGCAGAAATATTGCCGTTGCCGTCCACTGGCACCTGGTTCTCGCTCATGAGGTGCAGGCTGGAGTGTTCGAATGTCTTGGCACGCTGAATCCGGTTCCGGGCGATGGTCATGGCTGTGTAGTAATCGCAGGATAATTGCTGGGAACGCATGGCGGCAATCGCCGCACTAAGAAAAAAAATGCAGAACATGAGGAAAATCAGGCTGGCGACCATCACCTCGACCAGGGTGAACCCGGCTGACGTCCGGGTAAACTCTCCCGGCTTAATGCTCGCGGTATTCAGCCCGTTTGCCTTATCATAAGAGTTGCAGTTTGCCGTCATGATTGCTCCTGTTGCATCCGCTCATCGATAGATTTGGCGCTGGTAGATGATCACAGCACCGATCACCCTGCCATCAGCTTAAACAAGTTGCGCCGGTTTCTAAACGCCCATCCAATCCTGGCCGCCGATATTTCAGCAATCCACCATGAGCACCATACCCCTTACCTATAAATTAAGCAATATTCATGCCAGACCGATATTATGGCACTCATCTTCGTCAGGCAAGGTCAAGTTTGTGGCATTTGAGCGTAGGCCTGCCACTTATGCATTATCAGCATGCTGCCTATGGCTCCGTGATTCTTGATATTGAGAAAACCAAACGTTTACAGGCATGGTTCAAAATTAGGTTACGGCAAATTTTGGTAGGGCGGTTTCGTCGAAATCGCTGCTCAGCAGTCGGGCCGCAGGTAAGGCTGCACGGGCCACTTGGCAAGCGGTCTCTACCTGTAACCCGACTTGCGCCGGTTTTGAACCAAATCCGTTTATGACTTAACATCAGACTTCCTGATCCGGGCGGAAAATAAGATGGCACCTTTTAGCGGTTTAGACA
>CAZALU010000084.1:0-12957 GCA_964486075.1 uncultured Verrucomicrobiota bacterium | reverse complement strand
CGACGATGATCTACACGCACGTGCTCAATAAGGGACCGATGGGCGTCGTCAGCCCTGTTGACACGTTGTGATTTGATAGAATCAGAAATTAGAAGGTGGGTTTGGGTTTCCCTGGAAATAGGAATTAAGAACAAGCGATTGCGCGTTCTGACCTCGCGGAGAGTCGGTACTCGCCAGCTGAAGCCGCGGCATATATTCAGGAAGGGAAAAACATGATTCTAAGCGCCCATAAACTTCTGTTCATCATTATCGTAATCCTGCTCGGCGCCTGCCTGCTCCATCGTTTATGGCAACGTTTTTTTCGTTACCCACCAACGGCCTTCATGCTTTCTGCCCTGTTATTGCAGGTTATTCCCGTTGTTTAACAAGCTATACCACAAGCGGTCTAAATAGCCTCCACGCGGACGGCCAGGCCCGCCGTGGCCGCGTTGTGCATACTTCCCGAGGCGGCTTGTAAGCTCGGCTTTCTGTGTGGTGCTCAACGGTCGAAAACTCCACCTCAACCGCCGTTTTATAAACCATCTGTCCTTTGCGCCCCTTGGCCTGCCGGCTGGATGGCCGGATATTCCCGGCAGCCATTGGCCCTTTGCGTTGCGTTCAATCGGTTTCATTTGCCCCGGACGCCACGGCTTCAAATTCGCCTTGCCGCCCTGTGATACTCTTCTGCTTATCAGTGACGTAGTGCTCATGGTTCACCCCCCGTTGTGTTTGGTTTCGTTTCGCTCGGGCCAAAATTCGAGCGCTCATTGTCTCACTGGACTGGTCAATCCCTCTCAAGCGGCATGAACCAGCCCCGGCACTGACGGAGGGCTGGGTGACAGGCGCAGGGATCTGATATATAGGGATACGGTTTTCCGTACAGGTAGGGGCAGTTTCGTCCATACGGTTTTCCGTACAGGTGGACTGCTTTACTTTGTGCTTCGTTTCCAGCGCAATACCGTAATGTTCAGTCGCATTTTTCATCAGAGCGGCTACCTCCTCCGAGCAATCGCGTTTTGCGATTACTATGATGCTATCATGGACGGGATAAAGAACCTTCCAGCTATCCGACTGTTCCCTGTCCAGTAATTCGTTTGTGACGTAGTTGAGAATGTCCGCGACGGTTCCCTGAACCATCCATGAAAGCAATTTTCCGTCATGGGTGTTATACGGAACAAAGAGGGCAGGCCGGTGCGGTGCAATTCCTGATTTCCGACCTCTCGAATCCAATGCACTCCAGACAGAAAGATTTGATCGCTGCCTGCTTTGACCGGCCAACATAGGCTTTCTCAAATGTTTTGACGCAGGATGGCGCGTCTCTTTTGACCTGCAATAGTCTTTCTTGCTGACGTTGTTGAATAGTCATGGTGTTCATGGTAAAATCTCCTTTTATATTATTGCTCCTTACTTTATTATACGTTTTGGATATGCTTCATTAAAGGGAAGGGGAAACATAAATATGAAATCCTATCGAAAAGAACTCTGGTTTGAGATTCCGAGCAGGCGCGGGTTTGTCAACATTACGCCGGATGTGGAGCGGTGCCTGGCTGATAGCGGCATCCGCGATGGCCTCATACTGGTTAACGCGATGCACATAACCGCGAGCGTGTTTATCAACGACGACGAGAGCGGCCTGCACGCCGATTTCGAGAAGTGGCTGGAAAAACTGGCACCGGAAAAGCCCCATTCGCAATACGCCCATAATGGGGCAGAGGATAATGCTGATGCCCATCTCAAGCGTTCCATCATGGGCCGGGAGGTCGTGGTAGCCGTGACCGGCGGCAAGCTGGACTTTGGCCCTTGGGAGCAGATATTCTACGGCGAGTTTGACGGGAAGCGGAGGAAAAGGGTGCTGGTCAAGATTATCGGGGAGTGACGGTTTTGATACGTCTGCGAGGACGTGCTACGTTGTCTTCCAAATCACACCCTGCCTCCCGACTGAAGCGGTGGTTGCCACGTAGCATTCATTGTTCTGTTCCTCGCGGCTACCAGGTTTTCGTGAACAAGGTTACCTTGGCCGGATCCTGCAGTTGGGCCAGCACCTCGGTGATCGTGCCGGATTGACCGGGAATATGCAATTCGGGTCGCACGTCGCATAAGGGCTGCAACACGAAACGCCGGATGGACCAGCGTGGATGAGGGATCACGATATGCGCTTCATCGATAAGCAGTTGGTCGGCGTAGATGATGTCGATATCCGCCGGGCGCGGGGCGTTGACCACCGGGCTGGGGATCCGTCCAACTTTCTGTTCGATAAAATGAAACATGTTCATCATCTGGTGGGTGGATATCAGAGTCTCGATAATCAAAATGGCGTTAAGAAAAGTTAGATGGCTGAATTCAGACAGCACATCCACCGGTTCGGTCTCATAGACCGGAGATTGAGCTAAAAACTTGATGCCGGGCAGGGCTAGGATCATTTTTTTGGCCTGGGTCAGTTGCCCCAGTCGATCCCCCATGTTGGCGCCTAGACTAATTCCGATTTCCATAAGCAGTTCACCTTGATTCTTTAAGGACGATGCGCGATCAATTAGCAAGCGGTCGGTTTACATAAGCGGGCAGGTATACAGAAGCCATATCAAGCAATAATTCCCAAAACGTTCTGCATGCTGAACAGCCCCGGGGCATGCCCGTTGACCCATTCCGCAGCATGGAGCGCGCCCATGGCAAGGCAGTCGCGACTGCTTGCGCGATGGGTCAGTTCCAGGCGCTCGCCGTTCGTCGCAAATATCACGGTATGGTCGCCGACGACATCTCCTGCGCGGATTGAATGCACGCCAATCTGGCCCAATGGCCGTTCGCCCATCATCCCTTGGCGTCCATGTGTGACGACATTGTCCAGTGCGACACCGCGCGCCGCCGCCACTGTCTTGGCCAGGTGCAAGGCGGTCCCGCTGGGAGCATCTTTTTTATGCTGATGGTGCGTTTCGATGATTTCCACGTCATAGGCGGCCAAGCGCCGGGCCGTTTGCTCGACCATGGCAAACAGCAGATTGACTCCAAGGCTCATATTGGGGGACCAGACCACGGGTATGTCGAGCGCTGTCCGGCGAATGCTCTCGGCATCATTATCATTCAGCCCGGTGGTTCCGATGACCATGCTTTTTTTTAGTTCGCCGGCCAACTGGACATGTTTAAGCGTGACGGAAGGAAAACTGAAATCGATCAGCACATTCGCCGCATGCACTGCCTTGCGCGTATCGGCGTGCAGCGGCACCCCAATATCGGCAACGCCGGCGACGATGCCGGCGTCCTTGCCCAGCAGTGGGCATTGCTCGGATTCAAGGGCGGCAACAACCTTGAGATCGGGCATGTTTCGGGAGCAACGGATCAGGGCCTGGCCCATGCGGCCCGCCGCGCCTAGTATGGCAATTTTAATCATGATTTTTGTTGTCCGATTTTTCTTTTTGAACCCTTAACCCCACTCCCTGCCCCTGAACCCTATCTTCCACATTCCGTTTTCGTAAATCACAACAGCTTGTAGATCTTCAGGCATTCCGCGATTTTGGCCTTGATTGCCGGAGTGGTTGGGCATAGCGGCAGGCGGTATATTTCTTCGATCTCGCCCATCAGGGCCAGTGCTGCTTTCACTGGAATTGGGTTTGTGTCCAGGAACATGTCGCTGAACAACCTAAAATACTGTGCGTGCAGCTGCGCGGCTTTGGCCCAGTCGCCCTTGCCTGCGGCATGCACCATTTCAGCCACGGCTTGCGGAAGCACATTGGACGCCACGCTGATCACGCCCTTGCCGCCGGCGATCATCATGGGCAGCACCAACGGATCATCACCGGACAAAATGCACAGGTCGCACAATGCCAGGATCTGTCTTACTCGGCTGACGTTACCGGCGGCTTCCTTGACGGCCACAATGTGCGGGTGTTGCGCGAGACGAGCCACCGTGTCCAGCGCTATTTCCACTCCGGTACGCCCGGGAATGTTGTAAAGCACCACCGGCAGACCTATATCCGCGATGCTTGAAAAATGCCGATACAACCCCTCCTGGTTAGGCTTGTTGTAATAAGGCGTAACCTGCAGCGTGCCATCCGCGCCGGCATCCTTGGCAAAGCGGGTCAATTCCAGAGCTTCGCTGGTGGAATTGGCGCCGGTGCCGGCGATGACTTTAATGCGCCCGCGGCAGGTTTCCACGGACACCTGGATCAGCTTGTTATGCTCGGCGTAATCCACGGTGGGGGATTCACCGGTCGTGCCGACCGGCGCTATGCCATCCATGCCGCCTTGAATCTGACGTTCGATCAATGCTTGAAATTTGCCGTAGTCCACACTGCCATCGGAATTAAAGGGCGTGACAATAGCGGTATAGGCACCTTCGAACATACTGCTTTTCCTTTTTAAATTGGTTACTGCTCAACCAAGATCAATAGGGTATTGCTTCTTGGGCGTCAAGAATAAATCTCCGTGGCGCCGTGGGCGAAGCTCTGTGCATGTCCATTTCCAACAGATAAAATAGCACTGCCCTATGCGTGATGCTCCCGAATGCGCGGGGTGATAACCCTTATGCGAGTCCGCATGCGGCCGCGCTGGTACGAAAAAGATCGCGGATGGTTTCAGCCCGACGGATCAGCTTCAGGGTGCCCTGCCGGGTGAAAAGTATTTCAGCGCTGCGCAGGCGGTTGTTATAGTTATGCCCCATGGCATAAGCATGCGCGCCCGCGTTGTGAATGGCCAGGATGTCGCCAAGCCGGATGGGTGGCAGGAGCCGGTTCCTGGCAAACTGGTCGTTGTTTTCGCAAAGCCTTCCAACCACGTTCACCTTGCGCCTTTGACCGGATCCGGCCTTGCCGACGACGGTCAGGTGATGATAGGCGTCGTAGATGGCGGGGCGGGGTAGGTCGTTCATGCCCGCGTCAATTCCCACAAACGTCTTGTGGCTTTTCTTGATAACATGCACTCGCCCGACCAGCCAGCCGGTATCGGCCATGATCCAGCGCCCCGGTTCCGCCATGAGCACCGGTTCCGGCAGTCCATGGCGGGCGCATTGGCTGTCGAACACCTTGCGGATGCCCCGGGCCACGGCGTCCAAGTCCAGGCTCTTCTGTTCCGGCCGGTATGGTACGCCGAAGCCGCCGCCGATATTCAGGCGTTCGATCAGAATGCCGGCGTCGTGTTTCAGCCGTCCGGCAATGTCCAGTAAATTTTCGGCAACCGTTGCAAAATAGGATTCGTCCAGCACGTTACTGCCGGTCATGGCGTGAATTCCGAAATGCTTGACTCCCATGGCGCGCGCCTTGCGGTAGGCGCTCACCGCATCCCGTATCCGCACTCCGTACTTGGCGTCCGGGCCGGCCAGTAAAAGGCTTTTCATGCCGCCCTGGCTGATGCCGGGGTTGATGCGGAAGGAAAGAAAAGCGGGCGCGCCCAGGCGGCGGATCGTGGGCAGCATGCTGGCGTCGTCCAGGTTGATCCGGAATCCACCGGCATTCATCACGAAGCGAAATTCTTCAAGCGTGGTATAGTTGCCTGTGTACATGCCGCGCCCACCCAAGTGGCGCGTGATCCAGACCTCCGCTTCGCTGGATGCGTCCGCTCCAAACTCCTCCGAGAAAATTATCTTAAGCAGGGCCGGGTTCGTGTTGGCCTTGACGGCATAAAGCGGGTCGAATGTTGGAAAATATTTACGGAAGGTGTCCCGGAAACTCCGGCAATTGTTCCGGATCAGGGATTCTTCATACAGGAAGAAGGGTGTCGGGAAACGGCGCGTGGCCTGCCGGATAGCCGGCGTGGGTAGGTAAACAACATCAGGATTGATTTTTTTAGGCATTATCAGCCACCGTAAACAATAAATCTAATAGGTTATGTGTCTGAAACACTATAGAGCTTACTCGGAAAGGATATTTTGATATATCCGTGTTATCGGCGTAATCTGCGGTTAAAAGGCTTTTCGAATGGGGCGGACAAGCCGGCTAATCTTTTGTAGCCGTCCCGACTCTCCGAGCGGTCGGGATTGGGCGCGGTCTTGGGGAACACAGACCGACATCATCGATGTCGGCTACAGTAAAAGTTGCCCCAATCGCACTGCGCGGGGCCTAATTTATTCCGTTGCTTCTGTCGGAGATTCCTGCACCGCCGATTCTGCCCCAGTCTCCGGCTCGGCCACGCCGGTCAATTCGGCGCAGGCGTCATCCAACATATCCAGCGCTTCATCCACTTCGCTTGCCTTGACGTTCAGCGGGGGTAGGAAGCGAATTATATTTTCGGCCGTGGCTAGGGTCAGCAGCCCCATTTCCATCAACTTGGCTTCCATGACTTTGGCTGGCTCCTTGAGGACCAGCCCCAGCATCAGTCCAAGCCCGCGTGTTTCCGCCAGGTAAGTCGGGTATTTCTCGACCAACGCCTGCAGCCCTTGCTTGAAGCGTGCGCCCATCTGGGTGGCGTGCTGCAACAGGCCTTCGTTCTTGATGATCCTGATCACGGCCAGGGCAGCGGCACAGGCCAGTGGCGATCCGCCGAACGTGCTGCCGTGCTTGCCGGGCTGTAAAACATCGGCCAACTTGGGGCCGGTGACAAGCGCGCCGATGGGATAGCCACCGCCTAGCGACTTGGCCAGCGAAAATGCGTCCGGTTCGACCCCGTAGGCTTGGAAGGCGAGCCAATGCCCGGTCCGGCCCATGCCGCACTGGACTTCGTCGCACAACAGCAGGATACCTTGTTCGTCACATAACTCACGCAAGCCCTTGATGAATTCGGGCTGGGCGGGAATGATGCCGCCTTCGCCCTGGATGGCTTCGACCAGGATCGCGGCAGTACGTTCCGTGATGGCCTTTTTGACGGATTCCAGGTCGTTAAAATCGGCATGGACAAAGCCGATCGGGAGCGGTTCGAATCCGTTTTGGACCTTGGTCTGGCCCGTGGCGGTCAAGGTCGCCAGGGTGCGGCCATGGAAGGAATTGCGCATGCTGACAATTTCGAAGCGCTGCTGTTCGTGGCCCCAGAGCCGGGCCAGCTTGATCAGCGCCTCGTTGGCCTCAGCGCCGGAGTTACAGAAAAAACACTTGCCGTGCAGAGCCATCTCGCATAATTCCCTGGCTAGCAGGCCCTGGTTCTCATTGTAATACAGGTTGGAAATATGAACCAGTTGTTCTACCTGGTTCCGGATTGCCTCGCTGAACTGCGGATGGCTGTGGCCGACGCCGGTCACGGATATGCCCGCTAGGAAATCCAGGTACACCTTGCCGTCGGCGTCCCATATCTTCGTGCCTTTGCCCCGGACGAACAGCACCGGTTTGCGAGTATAAGTCGGGATCACATACTGGTCAAACAGTTGCATCGTATCTTCGCTTTTAGTCATTGAGTTATCTCCGTTCCTATGCCTTGGTCTGTGAATATTTCTAATAACAGTGAATGCGGTGTGCGGCCGTCGATGATATGCACTTTGCCGACCCCGGCCGCGATGGCATCCAACGCGCCCTGGATTTTGGGAAGCATGCCGCCACCAATGACGCCGCTAGTGATCAATGATTGAACCTCTTTCCGGCTAACGGTCGACATGATCGAGTCAGGGTCCTTGGGGTCCCGTAACAGGCCGGGTACATCCGAAAGAAATACCAACTTGCGGGCCTTAAGGGCGCAGGCAACTGCGCCGGCGGCATCGTCGGCGTTGGTGTTGTAGATGGCACCGGTGGCGTCGCGGCCCAGCGGGGTGATTACCGGTAGCAATCCTGCGTCAAGGCAGGCCCTGACCGGTGCGACACTCACGGCAACGATGCGGCCCACGAACCCGAGATCTACCGGCTGCTGTGTCCGCAGATCCGGCGGCATAAATTTTTCGGCTTGCAGAATACTGGGACCCTGGATACCAGTGGCCTGCGCCCCGCGGGCCACGAGGGTTTCAACCAGCTCGACATTGACCTCGTGGTTGAGCACTTCCTCTACCAAGCGTACCATCTTCGCATCGGTCACGCGCAGGCCGTTGATAAACACTGTCTGCAGTCCTTCGCTGGCCATGCGCCTGGAAATTGCCTTGCCTCCGCCATGCACGATCACCGGCTTAAGGCCCACACATTCCAGGAAGGCAGCGTCGGCCAGAATGCCGTCGTGACAGGACTTGTCTTCCATGGCGCTCCCGCCGAACTTGATGACGACCGTCTCGCCGCGAAAGGCGCGGATGTAGGGCATAGCTTCGATCAGGACGCCGGCTTTTTCGATGATCGTTTTCATGTCATATACGAAGCGTTGATATGGACGTATTGATCGCTGCAGTCGCAGGTGTAAACCGTGTAAACCGATTGGCCGAGGTGCAGGTCGATATCGATCGTAAACTCCGGCTTGAGGATGATCCCACGCAGCGTTTCGGGGTCCAGTCCGGCGGATTGACCCTGACGGACTGCCAAGCGTCCGTCATAGGCGATGTCGATCGATTCCGGATTGACCGGCGCGCCGGCATAGCCGATCGCGGCGATCACCCGGCCCCAGTTGGGGTCCGCCCCAAACCATGATGTTTTGACGAGCAGGGAATTGGCCACGGCGCGCGCCACCCGGTTTGCCGCGCGTCGGCCGGGCGCGCCTTTGACATTGATCGTTACCAGCTTGCTGGCTCCTTCGCCGTCCTTGACGATCATCAGCGCCAGTTGCAGGGTTGCCGCATTGAGCGCATTCCGGAAAGTTTTCCAATCCGCATGCTCCGGAGTTAGCGACGTATTGCCGGCCAGCCCGTTGGCCAGGCAGAGCACGGTGTCGTTTGTGCTCTGATCGCCGTCCACGGTGATCCGGTTAAAGCTCCGTTCGACCGCCGCAGCCAGTGCCGTCTGCAGGGCTGAGGGTTCGATCGCGGCGTCGGTGGTTAGGAAAGCCAACATCGTGGCCATCGTGGGATTGATCATGCCGGAGCCCTTGGCCATGCCGCCCAGCGTAACGGTTTTATCGTCCAGCTTGAATTGAAACGCAACCTGCTTGGGACGCGTGTCGGTGGTCATGATCGCGCGCGCCGCATCCGGTCCGCCGGATTCCGTGATGGCGTCCGCCGCCAGGTCAATGCCCCGGATTACGGTGTCCATGGGCAGGGGGCGGCCGATCGTGCCGGTGGAACAAACCAGGACGCTGTCCGTGGCGAGGCCCAGCCGGGCCTCTGTTTTGCGGGCCATGGCCTCGGTGTCACGGATGCCCTGCGCGCCCGTACAGGCATTGGCGTTGCCGCTGTTGATAATGAAGCCGCGCAGGTTGACGCCGGGAGTGCGTGCCCGACAAAAATGGACCGGTGCGGCCTGCACGCGGTTGGTAGTATAGACGCCAGCAGCGGAGCAGGGCGTTTCTGACACCAGCAGGGCCATATCCTTTTTGTCGTTCTTGATGCCGGCCTGCACTCCACTGGCCAAGAATCCCCGCGGGGAGGTGAGATGGCCATCGATCTGGACGATTTTTTTCTTCACGAAAACCCAGTGCAATTAACGACAGACTCCTAGCGCTTGGAGAACTGGAAGCGCTTACGGGCACCGGGTTGTCCGGTCTTCTTGCGTTCCTTGCCGCGCGAATCACGAGTCAGGAATCCGCTGGCTTTCAGCACCTGGCGCAGCGATATATCAACTCCGATCAGGGCGCGGGCGATGCCGTGGCGCAGGGCGCCGGCCTGGCCGACGATCCCGCCACCGCTGAGCTTGGCCCGGATATCGAAGCGCGTATCGGTGTTGGTCAGCTTCAGCGGCTGGAGCACGAAGTTGCGGATGGGTGTCATGGGGAAATAATCATTGAACTCGCGTCCGTTGATTTCAAGTTTTCCGGTTCCTTCGCGGAGGCGTACTGAGGCCACCGAGCATTTCCGACGGCCGGTGGCTCTGATGTCGGGTTTGGTTTTGTCCACGGTTGATCTCCTTTGTGTCGTTAAACTTCAAGCGGTTTCGGATTTTGGGCCGCATGCGGATGTGCGGCATCCGGATAAACTTTCAGTCGCAGGAAAGCCGTGCGCATCAGGCGGTTTTTTGGCAGCATACGTTTGACGGCGTCGTAAATCATGCGTTCCGGGCACCGCTGGCGCACGGCGGCGGCGGTCTTGGTCTTCAAACCGCTTCGGAATCCTGAATAATCCACGTATGTTTTCTGCTCGTCTTTTTTGCCCGTCAGTTTTACCTTGCGGGCGTTAATAACAACCACGTAATCGCCCGTGTCGATATGCGGCGTAAACGCTGGTTTGGTTTTGCCTCTTACTAAATTGGCTATTTTGACGGCCATCCGTCCCAGCACCTTGTTTTCGGCATTAACCAAGTGCCAAGCGCGAATAATTTCCGCTTCCTTCGGTAAAGTCGTTTTCATGATCAACCTTTCTGTTGGTAAAAACCAGAAAACATAACCCGCGCGGCCGATGGTGTCAATCTTAAAAACCAAAAAAAACCGGACAACCAATCTGATCAAATGTGTCAAGGAGAGCTCCGGATTGTAGCCACGCCCTAAGATCGCGTTTTTTGCCGATCTGCTTTTCACTCATAGAGCGGTGCCACATCATGATCGGCTCATCCTGTTTCGAACCGAATGCAACACGCTTGGGTTGCGGGCAAGACCCGCATTAGAATATAATCAATTAATATGCAGTTGGGATTTATCTTGCACGGGCGGCTGCTTCAGTGGTATACACGCACCAGATTATTTGACTGGTATTGACCTTTCATTTCGGGAGTTGATCGCGATGGCCATTTGTCTCTTGCGGGGAATAGGTTCTACAGCGCTGGCCTTGGTCTTGCTCCTGGGCGGATGCGGCAAACAGACAGCTAAAATCGACCTGTTGGAAATACAGGACCCGCTGGTCCGCAAGGCCCGGGCCAAAGCCGATGGCGGCGATCGGGTTGGTGCGCTGGCGTGTTTCAACCAGACCTTGGAAAAACGCCCGGGTTTGGCCCAGGCCCATCTCGAAGCCGCCTTGCTTTATGACGACTTTAGCAAGGATTATGTGCGGGCAATTTATCATTATCAACGTTACTTGGAACTGCGCCCAGGGACTGACAAGAAGGCTATGATCGAGGAAATGATCCGCAAGGCGCGTTTATCGTTCGCTGCTTCCGTTTCTGATCAGTTGCCGGGCTTTACCGAAAAACTCAGAACGCTCCAGGAGGAAAACGTCCGGCTCAAAGACGATTTGCGGACGCTGCGTGAAAATGCGGCCCAGCGCGGCGGGAGCTCCGCTGGAATCGCCGCGACGGCTAAAGAAAAAAAACCGCTGGCGCCCGCTGCAACTGCTGCCATCCAGGTTTACCGGGTTCAGGAACATGAAACCCTTTCCATGATTGCAGCGAAGTTATATCGAAACCCAGCCAAATGGAAGGTGATTTTCGAGGCTAACCGCAAGACGCTTGCCAGTCCGCAAAAATTGCGGCCGGGCCAGACCTTGATCATTCCGCCTTTATCCTCGACGCCATCAATACAGGAGACACCATGAGTAATAAGGATTATTTTGACGACGACCTGATTCAGCGGCGCGATGCCGTCCCGGAAGTTAAAACGGGGTCGGTTAACGAGGCCGGGGACAGCGAGGCGGCGCCGCGCTCGGGGACCATCCCGGACGAGGACCTCAATCTGATGCCCCTGACCCAGCGCAAGGAGGAAATCAACAGCCAGGTGGCCACCAAGATGGATGAGCTGGAGCGTTTGCATTCCCGTCAAGAGGCATTGGAACGTGAAAAGAGTTCGCTTGAGCAATTGCGGGCCAGCCAGGAAAAATACGAGACCGGCAAGCGCGAGATGATTGACCGCCTGGAACAGAGCCTGGTCTCGCTGGAACGTGAGGAGGTCCTGGTCAACCAGCGCCTGGAGCTGCTGGTCGAAACCGAAAAACATTTCAAAATGCTGCTGTCCGGTATGCGCGCGTTCAGGGAGGAACAGTGGCCCTCCGACAGCACCGGCTACCGCGAGGAGTTGTTCAAGTCGCTGGCGATCGTGGACAATGCCCGCAAAGAATACAATAAGGCTTTGGCCCGTGTGGACGTCCTGCGCGAGAACCGCAACGAGGGACTGCTGGATGGCAAGCCGTTGCTTTATGGCGATATGCTGGGCCAGTCCGCCCCGCAGCGCAGTTTCCTGGGTTGGCTGAAATTGGGGTTTGCCGTGAGCCTGCCGGTCACCGTGGTTCTGGCCGTGCTCATCGGGCTGATAATCGCCAAGTTGTATTGAAGCTAAATCGGTCAGTATCGTCAATCAGAGGTTTTTTGGCCTGTCCTTATGCAGGCCTGAGCGGGGATTACAGTGTTTAAGAAAAAGAAACTTTCAACGATCGATCGGCGGCTGGAGGAACTCCGGAAGGAGATGTCCAGCGTCAGCCGGAATCTTAAGACTGTTGCTCAAAATACCCCGGCAACCGCAGCGAGAGCGGGCGTCAAGCAGTCGCCTTTGCATGAGCAGCCGGCGGCGGCACCCGAGCCGGCTGCGTCGCCGCCAGATGTGCCGGCAGGAATCGGCGGTATCCAACCGGATGACGGCGAGTTATTCGCCTTTGCCGCGAAAACGCCAGTGCCTTCCAGTCAATCGGGCGAATTGTTCGCCGGTTTGCCCGCCAAAGGTGTGAGCCAGCCGCGGACTGCTCCCCCGCCGGTTGCCTACGCTCAGCGGTCCGGCCGGGAAAAATTCGCCCATTATTTCATGGCCGGTCATTTTCCAAACTTGCGTCCTTCACGACAGGAAAGCCGCGTGCTGCGCAATAAGGCGATCGTGATGTTGATCGCGGCGGTGATTGCACTGGCCTGGTTGCTTTGGTACCTGCGTAGTCATTGACGGACGGATAGGACCTGAATTGTGCGCCGAGCTGGCGCAAAATTCACCCGGACCGCCACGTGAGTCACGTTCCACGTGCCAACGCGGTCACGTGAGGATGGTCCTTGCCGAGCCGTCCGCTGCTGAACGGCTCACCCGGAGGGTTCGCCCTACCTTGGGATAAAGTCGCTCCGCCGCGGAGCCTAATTTAATGCGAAGGAATTTTAAAGTGTTGTAGTCGCGACCGATGGTCGCGGTCCTCGGATTAGGACCGCCATCAGCGATGTCGGCTAC
>CAZALU010000083.1:0-12960 GCA_964486075.1 uncultured Verrucomicrobiota bacterium | reverse complement strand
TGCCTCCGTGGTCAATTCCTGCCGATCCCTACCCACAGATTCTGCGGAAGACCCAGATATAGCAAACCAATCAGTTCCCCTCCTTGGAGGGGATAGGGGTGGGTTCCCTTAGAACTTCGTCTCGCATTGTTACGTTATTTATCTGAAACACTATAGCTATGGTGAACAAGCCGGCGGACGATCTTTTGTAGCCGTCCCGGTCTTGGGGAACGAAGACCGACATCATCGATGTCGGCTACAGTCGGATGCCCGCCGCGAGGGCTTAACTTAACGCATGCATAGTCACGGAGAAACGGGAGGCGTTTGAAATTATATGCTTGTGTTTGCGAGGGCGCTGGGCTAAAAGCTTTCGCTCAATCGCGGGCGGAGTTCAGCGATTAGCCAACAGGCGCTGCGATTCGATGGGAGCAGAGCGCATGCCTAACGTAGCCGATGATCGCAGGAATACAGCCGGATAATATGAACGAGGCGGGCCGGTTGATGGATGTCGATCAATCTCAAGCTGTGCTGACTGAAAAACATTACATTCTTTCAGTGCAAGATTGCCGTGGATCGGGGAAGGCGGCAGCAATTTTTAATGATGTGACAATCCGCCGTAAACTCCATTAAACAAAAGGTTATCAATGCCCAAACGGACTGACATCCAGAAAGTTATGATCATCGGTTCGGGACCAATCGTCATTGGCCAGGCCTGCGAATTCGATTATTCCGGCACCCAGGCCTGTAAAGCCCTGCGCAAGCTGGGCTACAAGGTCGTGCTGGCCAATGCCAACCCGGCCACCATCATGACCGATCCCGGCATGGCGGACGCCACTTATATCGAGCCGCTCAATCTGCTGCGTATGACGGAAATCATTGAGAAAGAGCGCCCGGATGCCCTGCTGCCGAACCTGGGCGGACAATCCGGACTGAATCTTTGCTCCGAACTGGCCAAGGCCGGCGTGCTTGATAAATACGGCGTCAAGGTTATCGGGGTCCAGGTGGATGCCATTGAGCGGGGCGAGGATCGCATCGCGTTCAAGGAAACCATGCAGCGCTTGGGAATCGATATGCCAAAAAGCGCCCCGGCCTATTCCGTAGAAGAGGCAGAAAAAATCGTGGCCGAGTTAGGCTACCCGGTGGTCATTCGTCCGGCTTATACCATGGGCGGCACGGGCGGTGGGCTGGTGTATAACATCGAGGAGTTGCGACTGGTTGCCAACCGCGGCATTGCCGCCAGCATGGTGGGCCAGATACTGGTCGAGGAATCGGTTTTGGGCTGGGAGGAACTCGAGCTGGAAGTCGTGCGCGATGCCAAAAACCAGATGATCACGGCTTGCTTCATCGAGAACATCGATGCCATGGGAGTGCACACCGGCGATTCCTTATGCGCCGCGCCCATGCAGACCATCACCAAGGAGCTGCAGCAGCGGCTCCAGAAGCATGCCTATGATATTGTGAGAGCCATCCAGGTCATTGGCGGCACCAATGTCCAATTCGCCCACGATCCTAAAACCGGGCGAATTGTGGTGATAGAAATCAATCCACGCACCTCACGCTCGTCGGCATTGGCCTCGAAGGCGACCGGATTTCCGATTGCCATGGTTTCGACCATGCTGGCGGTCGGTATAACCTTGGACGAGATTCCCTACTGGCGCGACGGCACGCTTGAAAAATACACGCCATCCGGCGATTACGTGGTCATCAAATTTGCCCGTTGGACGTTCGAGAAATTCAAGGATGCCCAGGACAAGCTCGGTACCCAGATGCGCGCCGTGGGCGAGGTCATGAGCATTGGCAAGAACTATAAGGAGGCATTGCAGAAGGCGATTCGCGCCCTGGAGATCGGCCGCTACGGACTGGGCTTCGCGAAGGATTTCCATCGGCGCACACTGCCCGAACTGATGGAACTGTTGCGTGAACCGACCAGCGAGCGGCAATTTCTCATGTACGAAGCCCTGCGCAAGGGCGCCATGGTGCAGGACCTCGTGGAACGGACCCATATCAAGGCCTGGTTCATTGAACAGATGAAGGAACTGGTGGACGAGGAAGAAAAGATTCTCCGTTATAAGGGCAAGGCATTGCCGGACGACCTGTTGATCCAGGCCAAAAAGGATGGCTTTGCCGATCGTTACCTGGCGAAGATCTTGAACGTTAAGGAAATCGAAATTCGCCTCCGGCGCGAGGCGCTGGGCGTGGTCGAGGGCTGGGAGCCGGTGCCGGTCAGCGGCGTGGACAATGCGGCCTATTATTTCTCCACCTATAACGCGCCGGATAAGATTTCGGTCACGAACCGGAAAAAAGTCATGATCCTGGGCGGTGGCCCGAACCGGATTGGACAGGGGATCGAATTCGATTATTGCTGCGTCCACGCGGTGCTTGCCCTGCGCGAGGCCGGGGTGGAAACCATCATGGTCAATTGCAACCCCGAAACCGTGTCCACCGATTACGACACGGCGGACAGGCTCTACTTCGAGCCGCTGACCGTCGAGGACGTGTTGAGCATTTACCGCAAGGAAAAACCGGAAGGAGTGATCGTGCAGTTCGGCGGGCAGACGCCTCTCAATATCGCCGCCGAGCTGGCCGAGGCCGGAGTCAAAATACTTGGCACCACTGTTGAAACAATTGCCCTGGCCGAGGACCGCGACCTTTTCCGCAAGATGATGGAAAACATGAACATCCCGATGCCGGAATCCGGGATGGCGATCAATATCACCGAAGCGCTGCTTGTGGCCGGGCGGATCGGCTATCCCCTGATGGTCAGGCCTTCGTATGTGCTGGGCGGACGCGGTATGGAAGTGATCCACGACAAGGAAATGCTGCGCCAGTATGTGGCGGGCGCCGCGGATATAACCCCGGATCGGCCGATCCTGATCGACCGCTTTCTGGATAATGCCCTGGAAACGGAAGCCGACGCCCTGGCCGATGGTTTTGATGCCTACGTCCCGGCGGTGATGGAGCATATCGAGCTGGCCGGTATCCATTCCGGCGATTCCGCCTGCGTGATTCCTCCGGTCACCATTGCGCCTGCCCATCTGCAAACAATCAACGATTATACCCGGCGGATTGCCCGGGAGATGCATGTTGTGGGCTTGATGAATATGCAGTATGCGATTGCCGACGACAAGGTGTATGTGCTGGAGGCCAATCCGCGGGCATCGCGGACCGTGCCCCTGGTATCCAAGGTTTGTAACGTGTCCATGGCGCGCATTGCCACCCTGTTGATGTTGGGTAAGAAATTATCAGAGATGCGCCTGGAGCCGCAAAAAATTCCCTATTTCGGTGTCAAGGAAGCAGTTTTCCCGTTCAATATGTTTCCGGAAGTGGATCCGGTGCTTGGTCCTGAAATGCGTTCAACGGGGGAAGTCCTGGGGTTGGCCGATTCTTTTGGAATGGCTTTTTTTAAGGCCGAAGAAGCGGCCCAGCCAGCGCTGCCGATCGAAGGCACAGTGTTGATCAGCGTGGCCGAGAAAGACCGGGAGGCCATCATGCCGGTCGCCAGGGAGTTTGGGCGGTTGGGTTTCATGATCAGGGCCACCGAAGGCACAAACCGTTTCCTGGTCGAGCATGGGGTCAAATCCGAGCCCATTAATAAATTGGCGGAAGGCCGTCCGAACATCCTTGACGGCATCATGAACCGCGAACTCCATCTGGTGATCAATACCCCCGCCGGCAAGCGCGGCCAGCACGACGATTCCTACATCCGCAAGGCCGCGATCAAATACAAGGTGCCATACATCACCACCGCAGCGGCCGCATTGGCGAGCGTCAAGGGCATAGCCGCCAGCCGCAAGGGCCGCAGCGGGGTGAAGTCACTGCAAAGCTATCACAGCGATATCGTGTAAAGAGCGGAGGCGGGCAGCCCCTCGGGCGTTCCCGCCCTACAATAAGAACTGGGCTTAATGGAAGGTCCACACTATGTCAAGCTTTGTTCCCTTTACCTCAACCCACTCCCTTGATTACGAGGGCCTGATCCGAAATCTGCGTCGCGAGGAGACGCCCCGTCGGGTGTTTTTCATCGAGTTGTTCCAGGATCGCGCTATCGAAGACGCTATTGATCGCCAGTTTGGCGTCACCTCCGCGCTGGATCGTAACCGGGCCGATTTCGAATGGTCGCGCACGATCGCCATCCAGCGTTTCCTGGGATATGAAATTGTCCACTGTGCCTTGCTCAATCTCCCGACTGGCGCCTGGGCGACGACGGGTGACACCGCGCCCGCCGCTCAAAATCAGGGTGATCGGAATTGGATCAACGAGCAAAAGGGGCTGATCACGAATTGGGAGGAATTCGAAAAATATCCCTGGCCGGACGGACGCACCTGGGATACCAGCCATCTGGAATGGCTGCAGAAAAACCTGCCCGACGATATGTGTATCGTGCCGCACCAGGGGCATTTTTGCGAATACCTGTGTTGGTTGATGGGGTATGAAACATTGTGCTACGCCCTCTATGAACAACGCGACCTTGTCCAGGCCATGGCCCGTAAAATACTGGAACTTGAGGAAGCCGCCGCGCGCATTGCGCTGCAGTTTAACCGCGTGAAAATGCTGTGGGGCAGCGATGACCTGGGGTTCAAGACGGGCTTGCTCCTGGGTCCGGCTGATATGCAGGAGTTCGTCCTGACGGGGCATAAACGCTTGGCAGCAATGGCTCATGCCGCCGGGTGTCTCTACCTCCTGCATGCCTGCGGCAAGCGCCATGAAATCATCGAGGACCTGATCGAGGACGTCAAACTGGATGCGATTCACTCATGGGAAGACACGATCGAACCGATCACCGAGGCCAAACAGCGCTACGGGCAGCGTCTGAGCCTGTTGGGGGGCATGGATGTGGATTTTCTGTGCCGCTCCTCCGAGGCGGATATCCGCCGCCGGGTGCGCCGCACGGTGGAAATATGCCAGCCTGGCGGAGGATTCTGTCTGGGATCGGGCAATACCGTGGCCAATTATATTCCCATGACTAATTATCTGGCAATGCTGGACGAAGGCCGGAAGATGTCATTCTGAAGATCGATATAGGTTGTCCCTAACGCGGACTAGGCCCGCCACCCAAGAAAATATCCGGCAAGATGTTTTACCGTCGATAACGCGGATGGGCACGGATGTTTGAACCTGAATTTTACGCTGAGCCGGCATAAAATTCACCCAAAGGGTTGCCACGTGCCAACGCGGTCACGTGATGCTGGCCGCGTAAAACGCGGCCAAAGGGGTTAACCACGTTGTTTTTGAAACTTCCCGTCTTTCGCCAGCGGGCAATGCCCGCTTAGGCGAAAGTGAATATTGCACGATGATCGTGCAATATTCAGGTGGAAGACGGGAAAGGTGAGTTTTTGGTATCCGCGTCAGCCCGTGCTGATCCGTCCAGGCGGAACACATCTTGGGTTGCGGGCACAGCCCGCTTGGGGAAAGCGAGACGTATTGGGAACCGGGAATATGACTCCAAAATCGACAAGTGCATCCCCGCGGGTGCTGGTGGTCAAGCTGAGCTCGATGGGGGATCTGTTCCATGTTTTGCCGGCTGTGCATGCTCTGAAGACCGGGCTGAACGCCAGGCTCGACTGGGTTACGCAGGCAGTTTACACCGACTTGGTGAAATGTTTTACGGATGTCGACCGGGTGATTGCCTGGCATCGCCCGTCCGGGTTTCGGAGTCTCAGAGCTGCACTGCGAGAACTCCGTCTATCTGATTATGATCTGATCGTGGATTTTCAGGGACTTCTCAAGAGCGCCGCTGTGGCGCGTCTGGCGCGCGGCGCGCGGCGAATCGGACCCTCGTTTCACAGGGAAGGCTCCTGGCTGCTGTATTCCGATGTGGCCGGCCCGCGCAATAAACAGCGCCATGCCGTGGACGAGAACCTGGATGTCATCCGCTATCTGCGCTTGCCCCTCGGTTCCCCGGAGTTTCGCTTGGCCTTTCCTCCGCAGGCGATTGACGAGCCGGCGCCGCGCGTGGCCTTGATACCGTTTTCGCGCTGGCCGAGCAAGAACTGGCCGACTACTTCTTTCGTGGATGTCGGGCGATCTCTCCGCGAGCAGACTGGCGCCTCGCTTTTTATCCTGGGCTCGCGAGCGGAGGCGGCAGACTGCGAGCGCATGGCGGCCCAATTTCACGTTGGAGGTGGATCCTCCTCGGGTGCGATAGGGCGGGTAATCAACTTGGCTGGCAGAACCAGCTTGCCACAATTGGGTGGCGTCTTGCAGGCCATGGACCTGGTGATCAGCAATGATTCCGGCTCGATGCACATGGCCGCCGCCGCTGGCGTTCCCGTGCTGGCCGTCTTCGGGCCGACCGATGCCGTCCGCACCGGTCCCTATGGTCCGGCGCATCGGGTGCTTCACGGCGACCTGAAGTGCCGCCCTTGTTTTATTAAAAAGTGCCGCTTTAATGATGAGGCCTGCCTGCGCGCCGTGACGACGGACATGGTCGTCGCGGCCGCAACTGAAATGCTCCGCGCACGGTTGCCCTGACAATTCCGGATGCACCAGCGGCCAAAGGCGGGCGGATCAGGAAGACGTCTGGAAATGCCGTTGTAAAAAAAATAAACTAATGGTGGACGTTTTTCAGGTATTTTGTTAATTATATACGCGTTCGTTATGTTTAGCTTTGATTGAACGACATTGCCCAACGGCGATGAAAGGATATTATGCCGGTATTAGATGGTAAAGTTGCCTTGGTGACAGGTGCTGCCCGAGGTATCGGGCGGGCTATTGCCGAGAAATTGGCGGACGCCGGCGCTACCGTGGCTCTCTGCGATTTGAACCGGGATTGGCTGGCCGATACGGCCCAGGCGCTGGCGGACAAGGGGCGCAAGGCTGAGTGCTTTGCCGTGGATGTTAGCAAGGCGTCCGATGTACAGACCGCGGTAGCTGACGTCTTAAAAAGTTTCGGCAGAATCGATATCCTGATCAATAATGCCGGTATTACAAAGGATGGATTCCTGGTCCGCATGTCGGAAGAAGATTGGGATGCCGTGCTGGCCGTTAATCTGAAGGGGACTTTCTTGTTTTCCAAGGCTGCGGCCAAGGTCATGCTGAAACAGCGCGCGGGCGTGATTGTGAGCGTGGCTTCGATCATCGGCCTGATCGGCAATGCAGGACAATGCAATTATGCGGCTTCCAAGGCCGGGGTGATCGCTTTTACAAAGTCGGCGGCCAGGGAATTGGCTTCGCGTAATATCCGCGTGAATGCCGTGGCCCCGGGGTATATTCAAACAAAAATGACGGAAACCTTGCCGGAAGATATTCGAAATAAAATGTTAGCGGCCATTCCTGTGGCAAGGTTTGGTGTGCCGGATGACGTTGCGAACGTGGTCCTGTTCCTGGCGAGCGATGCCTCAGCCTATATGACAGGTCAGGTTCTGAGCGTCAGTGGTGGAATGGTCATGTAGTATAAAAGAAGGAGAAGCAGTTATGGCTCTTGAAGAAAAAGTGCGGGAGATTATCGTGGAACAGCTCGGGGTAAACGCTGAACAGGTGACCGCCGAAGCCTCGTTTATCGAAGACTTGGGCGCAGATTCGTTGGATACCGTTGAGTTGGTTATGGCGTTCGAAGAGAAGTTCGGCGCTGAAATTCCAGACAAGGACGCGGAGAAACTGCAGACGGTCGGTGCGGTGATCGCTTATCTCAAGGAAAAAGGATTTAGCGAATAAATTCTGGTTGATTTGAAAGGCCGAGGCTGCGGAACTTTTCCCGCCTCGGCTTTTCAGCAACATACAAACTTGATGGCTGGGGGAGGGGTGCTGTGCGCAAAGTTGTGATTACAGGTTTGGGTGTGGTAAGTCCGCTGGGCTGCGACGAGTCCCTGCTCTGGCAAAGGCTGGTTAGCGGGCAGTCGGGCGTCCGGCGTGTTCAGCAGTTCGATGTCGGCCCTTATCCCAGCCAGATTGCCGGCGAAGTGGTGGAATTGAACTTGGACGAATTTATATCCAAGAAGAATCAGCGCCGGTCCGACCCCTATGCCCACTACGCAATTGCGGCGGCCAAGATGGCCATGACCTGTTCCGGCCTGGACATGACTCGTGAGGATCCCTGCCGGGTCGGAGTGATCGTCGGCTCCGGGATCGGCGGGTTGCAAACCCTGCAGGTGCAGCACTCAATTCTCAAGACCAAGGGCCCGTCCCGCTGTAGCCCCTACATGATTCTGCAGATGATCAGCAACATGGCTGCCGGCTTGATCGCCATCGAATATAATTTAAAAGGTCCTAATTTTTCCGTGGTATCGGCCTGTGCCACTGCGGCTCATGCCATTGGCGAGGCCTTGCGCAAAATTCAGCATGGCGAGGCCGATGCCATGATCGCCGGCGGTTCTGATGCCAGCGTATGCGAACTTGGTTTCGCCGGATTCTGCGCCTTGAAAGCGCTCAGCACCCGTAACGCCGAACCACAGAAGGCCAGTCGTCCATTCGATCTGAACCGTGACGGATTTGTGATGGCCGAGGGAGCCGGTATTCTCGTGCTTGAGGAAGCAGAGCACGCGCGTCAGCGCGGGGCGCCGATCTATTGCGAATTATCCGGTTATGGAGCCACCTGCGACGCTTTCCACGAAACCGCACCGTCGGCAGATGGTGATGGCGCCGCCCGTTCAATGCGGTTGGCCATGACCGAATCCTGCGCCACTCCCGCCGATGTGGATTACATTAATGCCCATGGCACCAGCACCTTTTTCAACGATAAATGCGAAACCATGGCAATAAAACTGGCCTTGGGCGCGGAACATGCCTACAAGGTAATGATCAGCGCCACCAAGTCCATGACCGGTCACCTGCTAGGCGCCGCCGGGGGCGTCGAGGCTGCCGTTTGTGCCTTGGCCATCAAGCATGGGGTCATCCCGCCGACGATCAATTACGAGACGCCGGACCCCGCATGCGATCTTGATTACGTGCCCAACACGGCGCGGGAAAAGAAAATCCGCCTGGCATTGAGCAATTCGCTTGGGTTCGGCGGCCATAACGCCACCCTTGCCTTCCGCGCGATCTGAAGCGGTTCCATGCAACCCGTTCTTGGTCGCCGACTACCGTGCCAGCCAGAAGAAAATGCGCGGCCAGTTCGTCCTCATTTCATTCCGGCAGCAGATCCGACTCTGCATCGCAGAGACTATCATCCCGCTGGGATAACACACTGATCAGGTAATACCCGATCGGCACTCCGACCACCATGCCCCATAGTCCCAAAAACCGTTCGCCGAGCAGCAGCAGGATCAGGACCAGGATCGGATGGATGCGCAGGATATTGGCCGTTATCTTCGGGTTGAGCCCGTAGGCCTCGATGGCATGCACAATCGTTATCAGGATTATGAGTTTAAAGACCAGGGCCAGCCCGCCGGCTTGGAGGCCGAAGAGCAGGATCGGAACGGAACTCAAAAACGTGCCCAGGATGGGGATAAAGCCGCATAAAAAGACCATGGTTGAAAGTAGGGCGATGTTCGGGACATCAAAAAACCATAGCCCGGCGGCGGTCAGGGCCGTGTTGCAGACCGCGACGATAGCTTGGGCGCGGAAAGCCCGGCCCAGCACATCGGCAAAGGCGACTAGATGCGGCGCGGCCCCCAGATAAAAAGTCCGAATACGGCTGTGTCTGAGTAGTTGTAGGTTTTTGACGATTTTCTGCCAGTCCATAACCAGGATGAATGAAAAAATTATTGCCAGGAAAAGAGAAATCAGTATTTTCCAGCCGATCTTGACGACAAAAATAAGCCCTTCAAGGACCTTGGGTATGGAAGTGGCGACAGCTTGTGAAGCTTGAGTTTTTAAGGCCTCCCGTAGATTGGTATATTCCTCGGACCCGATGAAACGCAGGGCGTTCTGCTCTCCAAGTGTTTTTATCACGATCTTGTCAGAAAACCGGTTGATGTTTTCACGGGTTTGCTGCTCGCTAGTGTCGGCAAAATCCGTCAGGATATTGTTGGATTCCACGAAAAGTTTTGGCCCGACCCAGGCGCCGGTTAGGCCCAGCAGGCTTACGAATAGCATAAAAACCAGCACCGTCGTCATCCGGTAATTCAGCTTGAAGCGTTTCACGATCCATTGAACGATGCCTTTGAGGATATAGGTGATCAGGAAAGTCTCGAAAATAAGCAAAAAGAATGGTTTCAAAAGGTAGAAGAGTCCAATCAGAATCGTCCAGAGCGCCATTTTTTCCCAATGGCTCTCGACGAATGTCCTGATGCCGAATTTTAGCGGCATGGCCTGTTTGGCGGCGGATGTTGGCGTTGGTGCTTTTGTTTCCATGGCATATTATATATTCAGGTGTTTCACTTCAAAGGATCAAGGAACCCACCCCACGCCTCTCCCAGGAGAGGGGTAGATACTGCAAGCCACTCAGCTTCCCCTCCTTGGAGGGGATAGGGGTGGGTTCCTGTGTTAAGCTTAATTTCGAAATCAGTCCTTGTTACCTTAATTTTGCGCCGAGTCGGCGCAACATTCACCCAAAAAGTCGCCATGTGAGTCACGTGCCAACGCGGGCACGTGATGCTGGCCGCGTAAAACGTGGCCAAACGGGGTTAACCACGTTGGTTTCAAAAATAACCCAATGGGTTATTATCGAAACTTCACGTCTTTCGCCAGCGGGCAATGCCCGCTTAGGCGAAAGTGAATAGCACGATCATCGTGCTATTCAGGTACATTATTTACCCGCAACACTATAGCCCGATATTTTCGGGCAGTGGCGCAATGTTGCTATTTTGACGGCGCGTCTCGGGCTTGGAGATGGTGTGCAATGCCTGGAGTTCAGGGCGCTGATCCGGTTGCTGCGCTTGTTTTTCATTGTTTTTTTCGTGAATCCACCAGAAGCCGCAGGTTGTGTAGGGGGAAACCAGGTCGCGATCGTTAAGGTCTCGCTGATCGATGGGGAAATGACTGCAATTCGGGAAACGGAAGTGGCCGTATAATTTGCATGCGGGCAGGCCTTGGTCGTAATGAAAAAACCGGCAACGCCAAACCAGCCGGCAGCAAGTTCCGCAGCGTCGGCATTTTCCGTGGCGGCGGGTCAGGCTGGCGCTGACGTAGCCCGGCCGGCAGATGCTCCATAAAAGCCGGCGCGGTGTGCCCCATAACAGCTTGAATCGAAACCGAAGTATTTTTTTGGCTATATTCATGTAATTCCCGGAGCGTCGGCTGCGGCGGAAGCCGAATAATGCCAGCCACTCGATTCCCGAATTAATATAGACGATAAGCCGTGAGCTTGTCCATATCCGAAAATACTGGACAAGAAAGCCCCTCCGGCAATTGACCGTTGCGTTTTTGCTCGCGCAAACCGCCGGTGGGATCATAAGCCGGGGTGTTACGGCATGGGGCAGGGGGATAAGGTGGGCTGGACCATTCTATTTGATTCCCGTTGCTGGCGGTGGTCGATCAATGATCAGTTGCCCGCCGACGCCGACGTTGTCCGGAGCAGTTTCTTGAAGGAGCACCACAATGGCTTGCTTTGGCAAATCATAAAGAGTGCTGGCTGCATCGGTAATGGTCCTGACAAAATCCCTCTTTTTGTCAATGTCGGTTACTTTCGGTCCATCAACTTGTATAACTGGCATGGTGTTCTCCTTTATTCTGTTTTGTTGTTTTCCAACGGCGATAACATCAGACATGCGTCGTGTAGCTGTATATGTCTCGGGCCGAAATGATACGGATAGGACGTTGCTGGAGCGTGTGTGGCGTTGCAGACAAGACAAAGCGGTGCAAAGGAATTGGTTTCGTTGAGTACTGGCGTACCTGGCAGGAGTTGAACCTGCAACCTTCTGATCCGTAGTCAGATGCTCTATCCAGTTGAGCTACAGGTACACCGTTAAAAATAGAAGCATAAATGGATCGTGGCGAATTGCAATCAAAAATAATCTCTAATTGATCTTTTGACTGATTTGTGGCTGTGGTCTTTCTGCCGGTGGACGAGTGTTTCCAACGGAAGATATTTGACGGGGGGTGCCGCGCATGCTTTGGAGAAAATCGCGGGGCGACATACCAATCACCAGCTTAAAAGTTTTTGAAAAATGAAATGCGTCAACGAATCCGGTTTGCGCGGCTATTTCCTTCAGTCTCCAACCCTTGGAGAGCAGGCCCTTGGCGGCGGTCAGGCGCAGGTTTCGCAGGGCTTGCATCGCTGTCCGGCCGGTTTCGGCACGGTAGCGATGGGTTAGGGTCGAGGCGCTGACGCCGGCATGGCGTGCGATCTCAGCAAGCGTAAGTCGTTCCCCCAGGCGCTCGCTCAGACGGGCATCGATGATCCGTGCAAATTCACTCAGGCTATCTTTCTCATCCTGTCCGCCAATGCGCCAGGTATTGTTGTCCGTGCGCTGTGAGTTGATGAGCAGGTCCACAACGCTGCAGAGGATTGACTGGGCTTTCCAGAATCCATTTTTACCGGCTTTTGCCCCGATGCGCGTCGTTGCCGCAAGCAGGTTTTCCAGGGCGTTATCCGGATCGGTGAAGCGCGCATATCCCAGGCGTCGGTCAATCAGTGGCCGCAGGGCGTCGGCGTCCTTGAATATCAGGTAGGCTTCCTCATGGAAATTTACAAACAGGCTGGCGGAACGGCGTTCCCAGTATTGAAGAGAGGGCGGATAGAGGTGGGCGACACGTGCCGGCCGGGGCGTCCACTTGGTGGATGGCGTGCCAATCCGCACCTCCAGTCCGGCAGTGTAGGGATAATCCAGCGCCCATTGACCATGAGTGATCCGGCGCATGCGAATATCCGGCGGTTCCCGCATCTGCATAGCACACAAGAGGCAAGGCCTTATGCCGGCTGGCGGGGTCCAAACATGCCCGCGGAGCATTTGCTTATCTAAAATTGGGCGGTGACGCAAGGGCATATTTCTCCATCAGAATTTTTGCTGGAATATACATGAATTTTGCCGGTTTGGCTATGGCTTTTCGCTGAGACATAAGTAGATTATCTACTTCGACGAGAGGATGCCTTATGACAATGAGATGTGGAGACCTTGAGAGTACCGAGTTTTCGGCTACTTTGAGCCCTTTTTCTTTGCGATATCC
>CAZALU010000082.1:644-13004 GCA_964486075.1 uncultured Verrucomicrobiota bacterium | reverse complement strand
CCTCCAAGGAGGGGAACTGATTGGTTTGCAATATCTTATCCCCTCCCTGGAGGGGAACTGATTGGTTTGCTATATCCTATCCCCTCCAAGGAGGGGAACTGATTGGTTTGCTATATCTTATCCCCTCCAAGGAGGGGAACTGATTGGTTTGCTATATCTTATCCCCTCCCTGGAGGGGCGAGGGGTGGGTTCCTTGATCCTCGGAAGTTAATTACCTGAACATCTATAGCCCAAGGCCTACCACGCCAGAGATGTGGTCGCGGGGGATCTAAAGGCCATAATATAAATTGCTAATATACTTTGACGCTCTTGCCCATCAGTGCTACGGTTCGCAATACTTGGTATGAAGCTGCATCCGTATTCGGAAAACAGTCGTGGCATCCGGAGAATAATTTTATACCATGACAATGAATGTCATAGTCCTTGTGCTGAAATAAGCGCGCGTGGACTATTCAAATGTCCGATTCAAAATAAATATGAAATTATATCCGACACGCCCGGCACTTTTCCGCATCGCCCGCATTCACCAGCGGCTGATGACAGATCAGGCTCCGAAGGCATCCGATCTAGCCGCCGACCTCGAGGTGTCGGCCCGGACTATCTTGCGGGACATCGAATATATGCGGGATATACTTGGTGCTCCGCTCCGTTACGACTCGCGTCAGCGAGGATTCGTCTATACCGAGCCGGGTTTCGAACTTCCCAGTGCGCGTTTGTCCGAGGGAGAATTGATCAGCTTGCTCATTGCCAGTCAGGCCCTCCGGCAATACGCCGGCACACGCCATGCAGACAGTTTACGGCGGGCCTTCGCAAAAATCCAATCTACCCTTCCCAATCAGATTTCGCTGCATCTCAACGAACTAGCGCTATCCACAACCTTTGCGGCTACATCGCCGCGCCCAGCCAATACAGCGCTCTATGATCGCCTGTTTCGAGCGGTCAGCCAGCGGCGGCAATTAAACTTGCGCTACACCAGTCTGAACGATCGCGCTCCGTTGGAACGTCAGATAGACCCTTATCACATGGCCTGCCTGGATGGGGCCTGGTATCTCATCGGCAAATGTCACCGGAACGGGGACATCAGGATGTTCGTGCCGGAACGTATGTCGGACGTAGCCGAGACCGGTAAATCTTTCAATCTGCCGGCTGACTTTGATTACGAAAGCTACATGGGCGACGCTTTCCGAGTCGTGCGTGGGGGGCGTCCACGGCGAGTACGGCTCCGGTTCACGGGACCGCTGGTCCCGTTCATCGCCGAGCGCCGGTGGCATGCCACCCAACGTCTTAAACTAAAGTCCGACCGTTCGGCCTGCGAATTGACGTTCACCGTGAGCCAGCAGGCGGAAGTCGCCGCTTGGGTCATGTCGTTTGGCGGCGCCTGCCGTGTTCTGGCGCCAGCGGCGTTACGCGCGCTAGTCCACCGAGGACATCACGAGGGATTAGCCGCAAATCTTAAATTAAAATAGGAATGAAACAATGAGCGCACAACCATACACAGCATGGTTTCAAGAGAAAACATTGCACCCCCCCTACCCATGGCAAGAAGACATGGCCACCAAAACAACTTGCGGCAATCGTCTAATCCGCATTCCCACAGGTATGGGCAAAACGCTTGGCATATTGTCGGCATGGGCTTATCACCGCCTGCTTTGCAGAGATGAACAATGGCCGCGCCGGCTGGTCTGGTGCCTGCCCATGCGGGTACTGGTGGAACAGACAGAGCAAACGGCCAGAGAATTTATACAGCATCTGGGCGTGCTTTGGGATGAACATGGCGGCCACAAAGACAAAGTGGGCGTCCATTTGCTGATGGGCGGCGTCAACACCGGCGATTGGCATTTATATCCGGAGGAATGTTCCGTGCTGATCGGAACTCAGGATATGCTTCTGTCTCGTGCCCTCAACCGGGGCTACGCCGCCGCTCGTGCACGCTGGCCGATGGAGTTCGGCTTGCTCAACCAGGACTGCCTGTGGGTGATGGATGAGATTCAGTTGATGAGCATCGGACTGGCCACTTCGGCGCAATTGCAGACATTCCGCGAACAGGATGCGCCAAAACGCCTGCGGAATTGCTCGACCTGGTGGATGAGCGCCACCCTACAACCGGAATGGCTAAAAAGTGTGGATGCCCGCAACATGGTGGATGCCATCGGAGAGCCGCTGGCAATCGGAAGGGAGGCTTTGAGTGCAAGTCTCGGGAAAAATGCCAAGCTGATCGAAATTCAGCCATTAGCGGACAACCAGAGGATTGCCGGACGCGTGGCAGAGCAGCATCGGGACGGCCAATTGACGTTGGTAGTGCTGAACCGGGTCAAGGATGCAGTTGAGGTGGCCGACCTGCTTCGTAAGAGCAAGACATGCCATGCTGAAATCAAACTTGTGCACAGCCGTTTTCGTCCTGCCGAGCGTGAACGGTGGCGGGATGAATTTTTGAATAAAGATGCGTCCATGCCCTCCGAAGGGCGCATCATTGTAGCTACACAGGTTGTGGAGGCCGGCGTAGATATCAGCGCCGAGCTGTTGATTACAGACCTTGCGCCCTGGCCGAGTCTGGTCCAGCGCTTCGGCCGATGCGCCCGATTTGCCGGGCAAAACGGCCGCGTGATTGTGGCGGATCGCGGGATCGAAAAGGATGACTCAAACAGCGCTGCTCCCTATACATCGTTGGAACTGGCGGCCGCGCGAGAATACGTCGGGAAACTACGAGATGCGGGACTGACCACGCTTGAAGACGTTGCGATGGGCCTTTCCGATATGGAACGTAAGAAACTCTATCCTTACGAACCCATGCACTTGCTATTGCGTCGGGAGTTGGATGAATTGTTCGACACCACGCCCGATCTCACCGGCGCCGACCTGGACATCAGCCGCTTCATCCGTTCGGGCGACGAACGCGACGTTCAGGTCTGCTGGCTCAATTTGTCTAAGAATGAACCGCCGCCTGAAGGCCGGCGTCCGCCGCGCAAGGCGCTGTGTCCCGTGCCATTTCTCCAGGCTCAAATATGGATCTTTGGCAAGGGCACGGAGAAGTCGAAGCCTCAAAAACTACTCAAGCAGGCATGGATCTGGGATTATCTGGATGACCAATGGCGGCGGCCGGCGCGACGGGAAATCTATCCGGGCCAAGTCATTGCCGTCGCCGCGAAAGAGGGCGGGTATGACAAGAACACAGGCTTCAATCCGAGCGCAAAAGAGATGAAGGACGCCGATCTGATTGCGTGGGAGACGGAAAATTCAAGCGAACGATCCGACTCCGCGCAAGCGCGCGAGGACAACAGTCTTTGCCCGTTTAGGACCATTGCCGATCACGGACGCGACGCGGGGAGCGAGGTCGTGACTATCGCACACGCGTGCGGGTTGGCTTCCTTGGCGGGTTTGTTAAACCTTGTCGGGCGCTGGCACGACTGGGGTAAGGCGCATTCGGCGTTTCAAGACCCCATCCAGCATCCCCAGCGCCCGGCAGGGCGCGATCTCGCCAAGGCACCAAAAGAGGCTTGGACGAAGCCGATGTATCGGCAGGCCGATGGCGACCGACGTCCCGGGTTCCGGCATGAACTGGCCGGCGCGCTGGCGCTCTTCGATGTGTTGGCGCGATTTCAGCCTGATCATCCGGCCTTGCTCGGCTCCCATCGGGATCTGATGGACGCGCTGAAGTGGCCTATGCCTATAGCCGCCAGTGTAAATCCATCTGAAATCGAAAAGGAGGTGCTGGCATTGAATGCCGATGAATTCAATGCGCTGGTCTATCTGGTCTGTGCGCACCATGGCAAGGTGCGCGGCGCGTTACATGCCGCGCCCAAAGATCAGGATTACAAAGACAATGACGGCGGGGGAATGCCCATCCGGGGCATTCGTGAAGGCGACGCCTTGCCAACGATTAACTTGGCCACGCCGTCCGGAAAGGAGGCCTCAGTGGCGGGGGCGAAAATCCACCTTGATCCAGCGTCCATAGGACTTTCGCCGCGTACCGGAGCAAGTTGGACAGAACGGGTGCAAAGCCTGCTTGCAGAACGCGGCCCCTTTGCGCTGGCCTATCTCGAAACCTTGGTCCGCGCTGCGGATATTCGCGTTTCTCGGGGAGGATTTTCATGAACTATAAAGCCTTGATCAGCGCCATTGCCGATTTGCACCAGGAAGCAGTCGGGCGCGCCGCCGCCGCCGTCAATCAGACGCTGGTTCTACGCAACTGGGTCATCGGCGCCTATCTGGTGGAATATGAGCAGCGAGGAGTGGATCGTGCGGCGTATGGCTTGCGCCTGCTTGCGCGGTTGTCGGAAGATCTCAGGCAGAGGGATGTAAAAGGAACAAGCGCCGACATGCTGGAGCGCATGCGGCTATTCTATCTGCAATATCCACAGATGGCCGGCCACATTTCCGCACCACTGGTGCGGAAATGTCTATCTGTCTCGATTTCCGCACCAGCGGCGCGGAAATACGCGACGGCCGGACTGGCCCGAAAACTCTTTGTCTCTCGCTACCTGGTCGCGCTCCCCAAGCCCGAGAAACTCCAGCGCCTGCTGGAGGCCGAACACGCGCATTTCACCATCCACCCAGCCCTGTCGTTGCGCAAACCCGGCAGGCGCCGTGCCGACAAAGGAGGCGTCACATGACCATTCATATTCATCACTTGACCGGCTGCGCACCCGTCCCGTTGGCGCATTATCTCAAGGCGCTTGGGATTCTGCGCTTGATAGCAGAACAGAAAGATCCCAGCGCTCGCGGATGGTGGAAAGATGAGGCTTTCCACCTTGCGACCACCGTCGAGGAATTCGATAGTGACGAAAAACTAAAACTGTTCTTCCTGGAAAAATACAAGCCTACGCCGCTGATTTCTCCATGGAATGGAGGGTCCGGGTTTTATGATCGCAAAGACAGTCCTCTGACACCCATCGAGGAGTCTTCGTCAGAGCGATTGCGTCTCTTTAAAGAGGCGATAGCGGTTGCCCGTGAAATACTGGCTGGACGCACCGAGAAGCCGGATAAGGAAGCCAAGCGCGTACTTGTGCGTCAAATTAAAAGTCGATTTCCGGATCGTCTTCGCCTTTGGCTGGATGTTGTCGCGCTTATCACGAGTGACGGAGACGACAAGTATCCGGCACTGATGGGCACGGGGGGAAATGACGGCAATCTGGATTTTACCGATGGATTTATGCGGCGATTGGCAGAGATTTATGACCTCAAGACGATGACCCCCAGAACTGACGCGAGGCAGTGGATCGCTGGCGCGCTCTGGGGCGAGCCGACTCCGGGTATGATACGAGGCAAGTCTCCAGGCCAATTCAACCCTGGCACCCAGGGCGGCGCGAACTCCTGTCCGGGAACAAAGGGCAAGAATTATTTAAACCCATTCGACTTTATCCTGACGATGGAAGGCTCATTGCTCTTTATCGCTTCCATTGAAAAGCGGGCGGATTCCTCCGGCATGCCAAGCCTCGCGGCGCCGTTTTCTACACACCACATCCAGGCTGGCGTATCCAGTAGTGGATCCGAAGATGATCATGGCGAACAATGGATGCCCCTTTGGACGCAGCCTTCCTCCCTTGCAGATGTCCAACAGCTTTTCGTCCATGGTCGCGCAAGAATCGGATCCAATGCCGTGGAAGACCCCATCGGTTTTGCGCGCGCTATCAGTCGGCTCGGTGTCTCTGAGGGAATTGAAGACTTCGTCCGGTATGGGTATTTTAAGCGTCTGGGTGGCATGTACTTTCAAGCCGTCCCCATTGGGCGCTATCAGGTGCGGTCAAACATCGCGCAGACTCTTCTGGATGATCTTGATGCCGGCCAATGGATGCGCAAGACCCGGCGCACATGCGCCGACGATGATGCGCCAACCGCTGTTCGCCAAAATCGCCGCCGGATTGATGAGGCCGTCTTGGCGTGCGCTTCGCACGGCGCCAACAAAACCGTCTGGCAGGAGTTGCTGGAAGCATTGGGCGATTTCGAAGCCAGACTCACAACGTGTTCCGGATTCACAGCGAAGAAACACCTTCAACCAATTCCCCGCCTCTCCCCCGGCTGGCTCGAAGTCGCCGCTGATGGCTCACGCGAGTTCCGTCTCGCGCTGGCGCTGGCGGGTCAGTCGGCGGACGGACGAGGCTTCGATCCGGTCCGCCGGCACTGGATGCCGTTGGACAAGTTCGGCCGTTTTATGACTGATGCGGGCGGATTGCGCAAAGACCCGCGGGTGGTGTGCCACGGACTCGATGGCCAACGCGACCTGCTGGCGCTGGTGCGGCGGCGGATCATCGAGGGGGAGCAAAACAAGAACAGCCGCTTCCCGCTGATCCCCGCCCGGCATTGCGACGCGCAACTGCCGGATATTGCGGCGTTTCTTGCGGGCGACGTGGATGTCCAGCGCGTGGTCACGCTGGCGCGTGCGCTGATGGCGCTGGATTTTAAGAACTTGGCCCATGCGGCGGACGGGGTGCGGGGCGATGAGCCGCCGCCGCTGTATGGGCTCTTTCGGATCGCCTGCCTGCCGTGGCCGCTGCAACGCGGCGGCACGACAATCGAGATTCGCGTCGATCCAGCCGTTGTTCAACGACTGGCCGCGGGCGATCTCGAAGGCGCTGGTAATCTGGCGATCCGCCGGCTGATCGCCTCCGGCCTCGTGCCGCTGATCCGGCATGTGGGCGGCAACGATTCCGTTTTGGCACGCCGCCTGGCGGCCTGCCTTGCGTTTCCAATATCAGTTCCGACAGCCGGGCGGCTGGCGGACCGACTAACCAAACCCGTAATCAACAAACAGAAAGGAAGTGCATCATGAGCGTGGACCTCAAACCGTTGGAGAATCAAAGCAAGTTATTGTTCGAAATAGAATTGAAGCCACTGCAAGGTTCTCGCTTTCAGCCGACCGGATTTCCCAATCTCGGCGCGGCAACCTATCAGACCAAGGACGGCCAGCACCTCCTGGTCGAAAGCCCCCAGAGCATGGCCAACCGGATGGAAGCGGTGTGCTGGGATTCGGTGTCCGAAAAGCCCGTAGCCGCATTGGCCGGCATCAGCTATGTGCGCGTCGAACGGCAAGAAAAGGGGAAAGAAAAGAAGTTTCTCACCAGTTCCATGACAGAAGCGCATCGAATCAATAGCCCATATGTGCTCGAAGGTTCTGATGATTCATTCTTGAAGAAACTGAAAAGCGAATTTGCCGTGCTGTCCGTGGGTCCCATTGACCGGAAACTACTGGCTGAGACATTGCTTAAATACGATGCCGGTAGTCTTCTGCATGGTGTCTTCCTGGCAAAGAGCGAACTGGCGGGTGGACGTTTGCGAGTTGCACGAGCGCTATCTGCTTTCATTGAAGCGGAAGGAGTCCGTCCCGCCATATCAGGTGGCGTCAAAAATGATCATGTCAATCCGTCCGGTGATACGGGAAAGGGGTTTGGCAATGTGCCTTTCACACGTGAGGAGTTTGTGGCCGACTGCGTAAGGCTCTACATCAATGTGGATTTGTCCCAAATACGTGGCTATGGCCTTGGCAAAGATGTTGAAGACCTCTTGATCCTGCTGGCGCTTTTCAAGATCCGCTCGCTCCTTGATGCTGATCTTGATCTGCGAACCGCCTGTAAGTTTGAAATAAATAGCGCGGCGATCAAAGCGCTGCGTTCCGTAGAGTTCAGTTTGCCTGCCAGAGCTGATCTTGAATCCGCCCTGAAAGATGCCATCGCAAAATGCAAAACTCAAATGGAAGTAACGTCCGTCGTTTACAACGATGAATTATCGAAAGGCAAGGGAAAGAAAGACGCGCCGGCTGATTCAACGGTCGATGAAGACGGCACTAACGAGGATAAATAACCATGCCAACCATGCTGTTTCACTTCCCTGGCGGACGGTATCACGCCACACCCTGGGGGCATCATGTGAACGAGGGGCTGGTGGAGTGGCCGCCCAGCCCGTGGCGATTATTGCGGGCCTTCATCGCCACGGCCTTCACCAAGCTCCAGGCGCCGGACCCTCTGCCACCGGAACATATCCTGCGGCGGCTGGTCATGGCGCTGGCGGAATCCTTGCCGGCCTATCATATCTCCCAGGCGCTGGGCACGCATACCCGGCACTATATGCCGTTGGGCGTGATCGACAAAGGGCGCGATAAAACCACGCTTGTGCTCGATGCCTGCGCGATCGTGGACGATACACCGCTGGTGCTCCAATGGCCAACTGAGTTGGATGCCGATTGCACGGCATATCTTGGCGCGCTGCTGCAACATATGGGCTATCTCGGCCGGGCTGAAAGCTGGGTGGAGGGACGGTTGCTGGTTGACGACAAACCTTTGCCCGCCTATGTATCGGGCGAAGGCTCTGCTGTGATTCCGCATGAAGAGGGTATGGCTAAAGGACCCGGATGGGAACAGATCGCTTTGCTCGCGCCACTTGCCCCTGTCGCCTACGTGCAATGGCTGGGCGAAAATAAAATCGAACCCGATCCAGGCCCGGCGACCGGCAGAAAAAAGAAACCGGCAAAAAACTCGGCCAAGAAAGATGCGTCCTTGCCTGACGATATTTTCGATTGCCTAACGCGCGATACAGCCTGGCTGCAAGCGCGCGGCTGGAGTCAGCCGCCGGGCAGTCGCAAGGCGCTTTATTGGCGGCGCATAGACTCTTTGGTCACGTCCATGCCTGTGCGGCCACGGGCCGTGTATTCCCATGCGTCTTCGGCTGAAGCGGCCTTGTTGGCGCTGGCCTCGGATACACGGCAGGGCGAGGTGTTGCCCATGCTCTACCGTGCTCTGCCCCAGGCGGAGATTCTGCATAAAACGCTGGTGCGCCTGGCTGGCGGAGGCCAACGCGTGGATTGCCCGGCCATCACCGGCACGGATGCCGAAGGAAAACCACTGATAGGACACCAGCATCTGCACATTCTCCCGCTGTGCCTCGACGGCAAAGAACGCCTTGACCATTTTCTGCTCTGGGCGCCCATGGGCCTGGATACCGAGGCCCAGCGGACATTACTGCGTCTGCGGCACACTTGGTCCAAAGGGCAAGACAAGGATATCTTCGTTACGCTCGCCGGTCTGGGCACGCTGGCGTCTATGCAAAACGTGCTTAAAAATGGCGCAAACCTGCTGGGACCCGCGCGCACGTGGATCAGCCGCACCCCGTTCGTGCCGCCCCGCCATGTCAAGAAAAACGGGCGCCATACGCTGGCAGGCCAAGCGCTGGCCGAACTGGAGTCGCGGCGCTTCCCAAAGGCGCGGATCGAGTGCCTCTCCCGCGCTGAGTTCATCAAAACCCATTTACACCGTTTCGTGCGGGTTCGGCGGGATGCGGCTAAACCACCGCCCGTAGATTGTGCCACCGGCCTGCGCCTGACCTTCGCCGAGCCGGTTGCAGGACCAATCTGCCTCGGCTATGCCAGCCATTTTGGCTTGGGCCTGTTTGCGGCGGATACCGAATAAAAGGAGATTAGCGCCATGCCTACCTACGAACGCTTCGAGGATTTGCCGGTCTGGCAGGAGGCGGCGCGATTGTATGAAGCCGTGGACACGCTGCTCTCCGCCGGCCCGAAGGGAGTCAGCCGCTCTTTCGCGGATCAGTTGGAACGCGCAACGCTTTCCGTTTCCAACAATATCGCCGAAGGATTCGAGCGCGGCACAACCAACGAATTGCTGATGTTTCTTTACATCGCGCGCGGTTCCGCCGGGGAAACGCGATCGATGCTCTGCCTGCTGGAACGCAAGCCGGCGCTGGTTAATTTCAAATCTCAGATTTCACATTTGAAATCATCGGCGGAATCGTGCTCGCGCCAACTGCGCGCCTGGGCGGAAACCTTGCAAAATTCGGATATTCCCGGCACACGCTATCTCAACGATGGCGTCCGCCGGCGGCAACAAGACAAGAAACGGGCCGATGCGGCCCAGCAGCGCCTGCTGAATAATTTGCCGCCAAACCATCCCATGCGCCACCGGCCGGAGGAATAGTATTTACCGCCATCTCGTTCGTTGCGGCTTTATGGAATCAATTCAACCCCATCTCTCCCAATCTGCCCCGGACGAGCTTCTGCCTGTCCGTATGCTCAATGAATACGCCTACTGCCCGCGGCTCTTTCATTTGATGCAGGTGGACGGACGCTGGGACAATAATTTCTATACCGAGGACGGACGCGCCGTCCACGCGCGCGTTGACGCCGAGGCAGACGTTCTCCCCGACCCCGCCGGTGCGCCCGCCGAGGACGGCGACGCGCCGCCCGTGATCGCACGCAGTGTGATGCTCTCCAGTGAAGACCTTGGATTGATCGGCAAGCCGGATCTGGTGGAAACCTCCGGCAACGCCGCCGTGCCGGTGGATACCAAGCGCGGACATCCACCCGACAACCCAATGCAATCCCACGAGCCGGAACGCGTTCAACTCATGGCCCAGGGACTGCTCCTACGCGCCCACGGCTACGTTTGCGAACGCGGTATGCTCTATTTCGCCGCCGCCCGCCGGCGGGTGGAAATCGTTTTCACGCCGGAACTGGAAGCACGCACCCTCTTTCTGCTGGCCCTGGCCCGCGTTCAAATGCACTCGCCGAAAATGCCCCCACCACTGGAGGAAAGCCCAAAATGCAACGGCTGTTCGCTCTCCGGTATCTGCCTGCCCGATGAAACCAATTTCCTCAACGCTTGCGGCAAGACGGGCCCAGGCGATCTGCGTCGCCTCTACCCAGCCCGCGACGATGCTTTGCCGCTTTATGTCCAGGAGCAGGGTGCGCGCGTGGGCAAAACCGGCGAAGGCGTGAGCGTTAGCCGTGGGCTGTCGGATCTGGGCCGGTTCCCGCTCAAAGATGTCTCACAGGTGGTGCTTTGCGGCAATGTCAGCATTTCCCCGCAAGTCCTGCATCTGCTCTGCGAACGCGGCGTGCCGGTGGTTCATCTCTCGATGGGCGGCTGGTTCTATGGCCTCACCCACGGACACGGCCTACGAAACGCTTACGACCGGGCGGCCCAGTTCAAGGCCGCCGAAGACGACGGCCGGCGACTTGCCTTCGCCCGGGCTGTGGTCGAGGCCAAAGGCCGTAACCAGCGCACGCTCCTCCGTCGCAACGGCGGCAAAACCGCCGCCGCTGCCGTGGACGAAATGGAGAAACTGCTCGGGCTTGTCGAACGTGCGCAAAATACCGAATCCCTTCTCGGAGTGGAAGGCGCGCTGGCAGCAGCGTATTTTTCCGGCTTCCCGGCGATGCTCAAGGAGAACCTGGGCTTTTCTCTGACCGGGCGCAATCGCCGCCCGCCACGCGACCCGATTAACGCCCTGCTTTCCTATGGCTATGCCCTGCTGGCCAAGGAATGCGCCGTGGCGCTGATGGCGGAAGGTCTGGACCCCTGGTGGGGCCTCTATCACCGACCCCGCCATGGACGGCCAAGCCTGGCCCTGGATCTGATGGAGGAGTTTCGTCCGCTGATCGCGGACAGCGCCGTGCTCAGCGCCGTAAATACGAAAATGGTCCAAGCCGGAGAATTCGAAACCGGAAAATCCGGTTGCCTGATGAAGCCCGCTGCGCGGCGCTCATTCATTCAGGCCTACGAACAGCGCCTCGACCAGTTGGCGACCCATCCGATTTTCGACTATCGCTGCTCCTGGCGGGCCATGATCAGACTACAGGCGCGGCTATTGACCAAATGGCTGCGCAGGGACGTTTCCGCCTATACAGGCATAACCACGAGGTGATCGTGTCCCGCAGGTTTTTCATTGTAAGCTATGATATCGCCGACGACAAACGCCGCACTAAAGTGGCCAAAACCATGCTGGATTTCGGCGATCGGGTGCAGTACAGTGTGTTTTGCTGTCAACTGAACCCGCGCGAGCGCGTGCAAATGGACCAAAGGCTCAAAGAAAAACTGCATCACGGGGAAGACCAAGTGCTGGTGGTGGACGCCGGTGCGGTGACAGGCCAGACGCCCCAGCCGGCAGTGGATTACCTGGGCAAAACTTATATCGTCTCGCCACGATCACAAATTATCTGAAAATAAGAGGTTTTTCTGTGAAAACGAATATCGAGCGGTTCGGTGGTTTCAATAATCCGGTTGCCTCTCGAGTTCTTTGATAATCAAAGCGTTATATGGATCATTGCCGTCAGTCGGCAACTAAAAAATGACGTCAATAACCAGTCCGCTCGCAAGTTGACCGATAACATGTTGTTTCCCGCAGAGTTAAGACCTCTGATATTTCCGCGCTATCAAAAGCGCGGCCCCATTGAAGCCGGAAGAGTATGCTCATGGTGATTCTCCTCCCGCTAATTTCCGCGCTATCAAAAGCGCGGCCCCATTGAAGCACAAGGGAGCATCGCGCCGCCAGGTGTCGCGTACGCATTTCCGCGCTATCAAAAGCGCGGCCCCATTGAAGCTCTCCTCATGCCGACGCTCGCAAGCTGCCGGGTGGAAT
>CAZALU010000082.1:0-634 GCA_964486075.1 uncultured Verrucomicrobiota bacterium | reverse complement strand
ATTTCCGCGCTATCAAAAGCGCGGCCCCATTGAAGCGTGTGGTAACGTTCCCCCAGTTGGAGGACGGTCGAATTTCCGCGCTATCAAAAGCGCGGCCCCATTGAAGCCCGATGAGCTTCGTCGAATTCGGTTCGGTGTTCACTAATTTCCGCGCTATCAAAAGCGCGGCCCCATTGAAGCGAGAGCGAGCGGAGTTACGCCCAGTGTGGCGGCATAGGCATTTCCGCGCTATCAAAAGCGCGGCCCCATTGAAGCTCGCAATAGTGACATTTTATCACGGGATCTCGGTCCACATTTCCGCGCTATCAAAAGCGCGGCCCCATTGAAGCAACTCGTAGAGGTCATTTTCCCCTAGCGTGGCAGACATTTCCGCGCTATCAAAAGCGCGGCCCCATTGAAGCCCACGGGCATTCACAGTATCGCTCTTTAGCGCCGGAATTTCCGCGCTATCAAAAGCGCGGCCCCATTGAAGCTGGAGGAGGGGTGTGAACTGGACGAACTGGTCGTTATTTCCGCGCTATCAAAAGCGCGGCCCCATTGAAGCAGGCGGGCAACAAAGTGGCCACCGCCGAGCAGAAAAATTTCCGCGCTATCAAAAGCGCGGCCCCATTGAAGCTGCGACGCTTACGCAGGG
>CAZALU010000081.1:0-13278 GCA_964486075.1 uncultured Verrucomicrobiota bacterium | reverse complement strand
AAATGCTCAGCCGGGAAATCGAGATCAATTATCCGGAACATAAGTATCTCAATTTTTATGTCATGCCGCTTTCACTGCCCGATGGGACAGGCAAGGGGGCGGTTGTTATTTTCCGGGACATCACCCGCGACCGTGAGAAACAATTTCAAACAATGCAGTCCGATCGCATCAATACCCTGACCCTTCTGGCGGCCGGCGTGGCCCATGAAATCGGTAATCCCCTGAACTCCCTGCACATTCATCTCCAGCTTATGGAGCGTGAGATGGAACAGATGTCGCCGGAGACGCGCGGTAACTTCCAAAAATTGATCCGGGTGTCGCGGGAGGAAGTCGAACGTTTGCACCTGACGATCACCCAGTTCCTGCGCGCGGTTCGTCCCGAGCCGCTGCAACTGGAAGTCTGCCAGATCACGGACGTGCTCCAGGAAACTATGGCTTTCATGAAGCAGGAGATCGAGAACCGGGACATCGCCGTGGAAATGAAATGTCCCGAACCGGTTCCGAAAATTTCTATGGATCGGAGCCGGATCAAGCAGGCCTTCTTCAATATCGTCAAGAACGCCATACAGGCCATCCCCAAGGACGGTTTGTTGACGATTTCCGTTTTCAGCAACGACCGCGCTGTCGGGATCGCGTTCCAGGATACGGGGGAGGGCATCCCACCGGAAAATTTAAGCCGCCTATTCGAGCCTTACCGCACTACCAAGCCGCAGGGCAGCGGGCTGGGCCTGATGATCGTGCAGCGGATTATCCAGGACCACGGCGGGGAGATCGAAGTGCACAGCCGGCCGAATCACGGAACGTGCGTGACGATTTTTCTACCGCTGGATCAGCGGCGCATCCGGCTGCTCATGGCGCCGCGTAAGCCGCGGGCAAGCCGGAAGCGTCGTGGCCAACAAGCGCGAAACACACAACAGGATCCAGCAAATGCCTGAATCCTGAACAGCCTGCCGCCGGTCCAGGCGACTGCCCCGCGGCCAAGTTCCGGGAGAAAAATGAAATGAATTCCGACCCCACCATCCTGATTGTCGAGGACGAAAAAAATACGCGCGAAGGACTGGAGCGCGCCTTGCGCCGTAATTACCAGGTCCTGCTGGCCGACAGCGCCGAGCGCGCCC
This sequence comes from uncultured Verrucomicrobiota bacterium, assembly GCA_964486075.1. Lineage (GTDB taxonomy): Bacteria > Verrucomicrobiota > Kiritimatiellia > JAAZAB01 > JAAZAB01 > JAHIJO01. The sequence goes on along the minus strand of CAZALU010000081.1, from coordinate 12,160 downwards.
TTGAACTGTTGGACGAAGCTAACGTACAGATTATTTTGAGCGATTTGCGTCTGCCGGGCATGGATGGCCTGGGCATGGTGCGGCGGGCCCTGACGCACAGCTCCCAGCCGCTGTGCATCCTGCTAACCGCTTATGGCAGTATTGAGACGGCGGTGGAAGCCATGAAGGCCGGCGCTTACGATTTTTTGACCAAGCCCGTAAACCTGGATCAGCTCGAGCTTGTGCTGCAGCGTGCGCTCCGCTCCCGTCAGCTGGAAGCGGACAACCTGAACCTGCGCACGCAACTGGATAAAAAATACGGACTGGAAGCCTTTATCGGCAACACGCCGGTGATGGAGGAACTTTTTGCCCTGATCCGGCAGGTGGCGCCTTCGCGGGCCACGGTGCTTGTCCAGGGCGAAAGTGGAACCGGCAAGGAGCTGGCAGCCCATGCCATCCATCGCCTGAGTGCGCACGCCAAAGGTCCCTTTATTGCCGTGCACTGCGCGGCATTGTCGCAGACTCTGCTGGAAAGCGAGCTGTTCGGGCACGAGAAGGGGGCCTTCACCGGGGCCGTGGAACGGAGGCGCGGCCGCTTCGAGCTAGCCGAAGGCGGCACGCTGTTCCTGGACGAGATCTCGGAAATCGAACCGGCGCTCCAGGTGAAACTGCTGCGTGTTCTCGAGGAGCGTAAATTTGAGCGCGTTGGCGGCCAGGAAACGCTGGAAGCGGATATTCGCCTGATCACCGCCACGAACCGCGACCTGGCCCAGCTGGCCCAGGCCGGCCTGTTCCGGCAGGATTTATTTTTCAGACTGAACGTGGTCACGGTTACCCTGCCGCCGCTCCGGGACCGGATTGACGATATTCCCGTGCTGACCCAGGCGTTCTTGAAAGAGCTGTCGCGAGAAAACAATAAAACCGTGGCAAACATTGCGCCGGAAGCCATGCATGTCCTACTGGCTTATCCTTGGCCGGGCAATGTGCGCGAACTGCGCAACGTCATTGAGCGCATGGTCGTGCTGGCGCCCGGCAGCAAGCTGACGGTGCGCGACCTGCCACCCAACATCCAGTCAATTGTCCCGGGCCAGGCCGCGGCGGATAACAAGGCCGCGACTTCGCTGGCGGAGGCGGAACGCCGCATGATCGTCGCGACCCTGAGGGCGCAGAAGGGCAATCGGACGCTCGCGGCCCGCCAGCTGGGCATCAGCCGCCGCACCCTGCACCGCAAACTCCATGAGTTCGGGTTGATGCAGCCCAAGGGCTAGCCCGAGCCAAGGCCATCGCCATCAGCGCAGCCTTGAACGTGATCTTTTTGTCCCGGTTAATATAAAATAAGAACGTCGATCGACGTTCTTATTTTATATGAAGATACCAGCGAACATCATGAAGGATCGGGGTACTACAAGCTCAACTTCCAATCCCGGAGCTCCGGCAGGAAGCTGTGGCGGGTCAGGTCGAAGCCGATGGGTGTCATGGAGACATAGCCCTGCTCGAGGGCCTGGAAATCGGTGCCATTGACATCCCCCAGCTGCTGCAGTTCGCCGCCCAGCCAGTAGTAGGTGTCTCCGCGCGGTGTGACGCGCCGGTGGAAGATCTCAGCGAAGCGCGAGCGCCCCATGCGAGTCACGGCGAAGCCCTTGATCTCATCTGCCGGCCGGTTCGGCACATTGACGTTCAACAAAGTATTGGACGGCAGACCGCGTTTGATGATTTCCTGAGCCAGCCGACGGGTCACCCGGGCGGCTGTGTCCCAGTGCAGATCCGCGAACGCGGCCATGGAAACGGCCATGCTGGGAATCCCCCGGATCGTGCCTTCCGTGGCCGCCGAGACCGTCCCGGAATAGATCACACTGATCCCGGCGTTGGGCCCCAGGTTGATCCCGCTGAGGACCAGGTCCGGAGGCTTGTCCAGCAGAACGCTCACCGCCAGCTTGACGCAGTCGGCGGGCGTGCCGACGACGGCATGGCCCTCGAAGCCGTTTTCGCGCTTGACGGTCGAGAGCTTGATCGGATCGGAAATGGTGATGGCATGGCCCACGGCGCTTTGCTCCGCGAGCGGTGCCACCACGATTGTCTCACCCAGGTCGCGCACGGCGAGGTAAAGTTCCATGATTCCCTGAGAATAAATACCATCGTCGTTGGAAATTAAAATGCGCATGTCACTACAGGATTAACATGATCCGCCACGCCTGTCCATTCCCGAACTCGTCAATTTTGTATTTGTTTTATCCCAGCAGATGTGTTTCAATCATTTGCAAACTTTGGGTGTTTTGGTTGGCGATGGAGAAATAAAATTAGCGCGGCGATAAACGAACTCCTTTTTCCAGCGAAGTCTGAAAAGGAATACTTGTTATGGCAGTAGTATCATCCAGAAAAGCGGCCAATCTTCCGGCTGATGATGCCCCGCGCCAGGATCAAGCGCTGCTGTTCGAAATCGCCTGGGAAGTTTGCCACCAATTGGGCGGTATTTATACTGTAATCCGTTCCAAGATCCCCAGCATGGTTGAGCGCTGGGGCAAGCGCTACTGCCTGATCGGCCCCTATAATACGGAGTCCGCTGCCGTGGAGTTTGAGGCGGCGGCTCCACTGGAACCACTGGCCCGGGTTGTACAGGCGCTCCACGATTTGGGGATCGAGGCCCATTATGGCTACTGGCTGGTGACCGGCCGGCCACAGGTCCTGCTCCTGAACACCAACAGCGTTATATCTCGTCTGGGGGAAATTAAATATTATCTCTGGAAATACCATCACATCGCCCTGCCCGCCACTGACGGTGAATTGAACGACGTAGTGGCTTTCGGCTGGATGGTCCAAGAATTTTTCAGGGCCCTGGTCCGGCAGCTTCCGGCCCAGCCGGTTGTCGCGCATTTTCACGAATGGATGGGCGGAGCCGCCATTCCCGAAATACGGAGAGCGCGCCTGCCGGTCGGCATCGTGTTCACCACGCATGCCACGTTGCTTGGCCGCTATCTGGCCATGGCCGATCCTTGGTTTTACGACCACCTGCCGTTTATCAACTGGGTTAACGATGCGCGGCGTTTCAATATCGAGCCCCGCGTCCTGCTCGAGCGGGCGGCGGCGCATGGCGCCCATGTGTTCAGCACCGTCAGTGATGTAACCGCCTTGGAGTGCAAATACCTCATCCAACGGGAAGTGGACAACATCCTGCCCAACGGACTGAACATCGAGCGCTTCCTGGTACGCCACGAGTCGGAGAACATGCACAAGGTATACAAGGAACGCATTCACCATTTCGTGATGAGCCATTTCTTTCCCAGCTACAGTTTCAACCTGGACCGTACACTGTATTTCTTCACCTCCGGCCGTTATGAATACCGCAACAAGGGCTTTGATTTGACAATTGAGGCCCTGGCCCGGCTGAATTATCGGCTCAAGCAGACCCGGCAGGATCTGACGATCGTCATGTTCATCATTTCCCGCAAGCCGTTCCGTTCAATCAACGCGGATGTCTTGAGCAACAAGGCCATGCTGGAGGAACTGCGCCTGACCTGCGAAGCGATCAAGGAGCAAATCGGTGAGCGCCTGTTCAAGGTCGCCTCCGCCGGCCAGATGCCGGACACCAACGCCCTGCTAGACGACTACTGGCGGCTGCGATTGCGGCGCACTATGCAGGCCTGGCGCACCAAGCGCCTGCCTTATATCGTAACCCACGACATGGTCGACAACGATCATGACGAAGTGCTGAACCAACTGCGCGCCGCGAACATGTTGAACCACCCGGACGATCCCGTTAAAATCGTCTATCATCCGGACTTCATCACCACCGGTAATCCGCTGTTTGGCATGGAATACGACCAGTTTGTCCACGGCTGCCATGTCGGCCTGTTCCCGAGCTACTACGAACCCTGGGGGTATACGCCGGTGGAGTGCCTGGCCCGCGGCATTCCGGCGGTGGCCTCGGACCTGTCCGGCTTCGGTAGTTACATTTTGAACCGGATGCCCGATTGTGGCCAGAACGGATTGTATGTGGTGCGGCGGCGTTACCAGTCCTACGATAAATCCGTCGAGGACCTGACCAACCACCTGCTGCAATTTACCAGGTTGGAACTTAAGGATCGAATCAGTCTGCGCTATAAGGCCCAGGAGCTGGCCGAACAGTTCGACTGGAATCACTTAAGCCGTTTCTACCTCGAGGCCCATCTCATGGCGCTGTCCCGCATGCACGACGAATTGTAAGGGCTCGCCATTCGGCTTGAGTCCTACCGGCCGGCCCGCTATTATCCCCCGGCATGAGCTTTAAGCGGATGCGGGGAATTTCATTTGTTATCAGTCTGGCGGTGTGAGCCTGTTTTTCCTGGCCGTGGCGGTTCTGCCCATCGCGTTGTTCGCCGTGGCCGCGCTCCTTTTTCCATTCTTGATGAAATGGCTGTACCACACCGTGATGGGCCTGGCACCGGTGGCGCATGCCGTCGGGCCGCGTACGCTTCAGGAAATCTTCCTCTCCTCGCCGGATTGGCGGGGGTTTTTCGGGATGAACACCTTCGATGTTTCCTCCCAGATCTATCTCGGTGTGATTATCACGACGATTATCGCGGTGGGCTGGCTGGTTATTTGTTGGTCAACGTTGAAACGAGGCTGGAAACACCTCGCCGCAAAACGGCCACGCCAGAGCGTGGCCCTCCATACGGAGACAAACTCTTTTGTTCAATGGTGGAGGGACGCGTTCCATCGCGTCCGCTGTGTTCAGGTGCATAATGCGGCAGCCGGCGGCCAAGCGTCACCTTTTGATCCTGTACAGCCTGTCTATCATTGTTCATCTGCTCTGCGGTGAATGCTTGTCTTGACCCACTTTCTGCTGAAAACCATATTTTTCTGATTTGATCGCTTGCTTGCCCGCCGTCAATCTAGTAAAGTTCCGCAAATGTCGCAATTGATGAAAGATATTGCCGGCCACAAGGACCTGCTCTGGAACTTGGTGGCGCGGGATCTCAAGATCCGTTACCGGGGTTCCATTCTGGGTTTTCTGTGGACGATCCTGACCCCGCTCTTCATGGCGCTCATTTACATTGTCTTCTTGCGCATGCTGGCAGGGCGGAGGGGCGTCGTCCAGCACGAGGAGATCATTATCGGCGTGTTCGCCTGGACGTTCACCGTGCAATGTGTTAACGCCGGCACGCACTGCATCACCGGTAATTCGTCGTTGGTCAAGAAGGTCTATTTTCCGCGGATTATTCTGCCGCTCTCGGTCTGCGTCTCCGGCCTTGTCAATTTCCTGTTGATGCTGGCAGTGCAATGGGCGCTGGTGGCCGGCTTGCTGATCATGAAGGGCACATTCCTGGAAGCGGCCACGCTGTGGACGCCGCTGATGAGCGTTTATCACCTTCTTTTCAATTTTTCGCTGGCCCTGCTGGTGGCATCGGCCAACGTGTATTTTCGCGACACCCAGCACATCGTGAACCTGCTGTTGAGCGCCTGGTTTTTTATGAGCCCGGTCATGTATCCCCTCTCCCTGGTGGACTCGGTGGCGCGGGCTCACCCCTGGATTGGCCAGATGTACCTGCTGAACCCTATGACGGTTATCATCACCGGCTACCGGTCCATGCAGTTGCCGGGCGTCGTATTTCCCTGGACCTCAGCCAGCGTTGTCGGCCTGCTCTTGCCGCTGGCGCTGCTGGGCATCGCTTACGTCATATTCCAGCGCACGCAACGCTATTTTTCGGATGTGCTATGATCGCGATCGAAGCCGTCAAACTTGGTAAATGGTTTCGCAAACAGGGCGTCGGTTCGCCGACGCTCCTGGGCGCCATGCCGCGCTGGTTGAGCGGCGCGAAACCGACTGGCTTCTGGGCCCTGCGTGATATTAATTTTCAGATCCAACGCGGTCAGACCGTCGGGGTCGTGGGCCCCAACGGCTCGGGCAAGAGCTCGCTCCTCGGACTCATTGCCCGGACCATGGTGCCGACCGAGGGCGAAGTGCGGAACCAGGGCCGGATCTCGGCTCTGCTGGAACTGGGGGCCGGATTCCATCCCGACCTGTCCGGCCGTGAAAACATTTACCTCAACGCCGCGATCCTGGGCATTCCGCGGGAGGACATCCGGCGGCGCTTCGACCACATCGTCGATTTCGCCGAACTGCGCGAATTTATTGACATGCCGGTGAAACATTATTCCAGCGGCATGTATGTGCGCCTGGCTTTTTCGGTGGCCGTGGAAATGAACCCCGATATCCTGCTGATCGACGAGGTCCTGGCGGTCGGTGATATTTCATTTCAAATGAAATGCCTTGATCGCATCCGTCAATTTCAGAAAAAGAACAAAACTATCCTGTTTGTCTCGCATGCCCTGGAAACGGTGGAAGAGTTCTGCAGCGACGTACTGTTGATCCACGAGGGACAGCTGATTAAGCAGGGCAATCCGTCCGATGTTATCTTTACCTACCTCAAGCAATACATGGTCCGTATTGGCATGCTTAACGTCGAAGAGCATGGCACCCGCGAGGTCGAACTGCGCTCCGTCCGGCTGCTGGACGAAACGGGCGCGGAAACTGCGACCTTCTTTACCGGTGACGCCCTGACAGTTGAAATCGGATATTATGCGAGCCATCGCGTTGAAAAACCGGTTTTTGGCTTCAATCTCAAGACCGGCAACGGGTTTTACGTGTTCGGGTCCAACACCCAGATCGCCAAGGCGCCCCTGGCCTCCATCGAGGGCGCCGGCCGGGTGCGCCTACGGATTAAGCCGTTGGCCTTGAAGCAGGGCAAGTTTTTTCTCTCCCTTTCCGTACATTCCTGGGATCACAGCGTGCAATATCATCGCCAGGAGGATCTGCATCCGTTCCTGGTCAAGGATGCCGGCAACGACAAGGGTGTTTTTCAATTGAACTGCGCCTGGGAGCACCAGCCTAAGTCATGAAAATCATAATCGCCGGACGGGATAGAACAGACGGTTTGGGCCGGGATTTGCGCCGGCAGGCTGCGGCCATGGAGCGGCTGGAACCCGCCCGGCAGCCGGCCAGGATTCCGGCCGACATCAGCGCCCTGGTGCTGGCCCGGTCCACGTCGGATACCGACTACCTGGAACAATATCTGCGTCTGATCCGCCACCGGGAAGCGGTGGGCACTTTCGACTTCAAAATTCCCCGCAAGGCCGGCCTGGTCGGCGGATGCCTGGCGGCGTTCAAGGCGTTGCTCTGGAAACTTCTGCGCTACCAGCATGACCGGATGACCTTCCGGCAATATCTGATCAATAACCAGCTGACCAGCGCTTTGTTGCTCGAGGTCGCGGCGCGGCGCAAGGACCTGTCCGACCTGGAACAACGCGTGGCCGAATTGGAAAAAAAGTGAATATTCATCAAATCCTGGCCGGGTACGCCGATGGTGATGCCATTTCCAGCGAAGCGATTCTGCTCCGCGGGATATTCCGGCGCTGGGGCCACGCTTCCGAGATCTACGCAAGCCCGGAGCGGGTCTCGCCCAGTCTGCAAGGGGATTGCCGTCTGCTGGCAGAATACACCGCCCAGCCCGCCGATCTCTGCCTGCATCATTACGGCATCGCCTCGCCGGCGGTTGGGGCGTTTCTGGCTTCGCCCGCCAGGAAAATCATGATCTATCATAACATCACGCCGGCCGAATATTTTACGGGATTTGACAACGAGGTGGCCGCGCAGTTGCGCACCGCGCGCGGCGCCCTACGCGAGGTCGCCCGGCAGGCGGACGCGGTCTGGACGGTGTCCCGCTTTAACGCCCAGGAATTGAAGGCTGCGGGTATTGAAGGCGTCAAAGTCTTTCCGCTCCTGTTTTCCCCGCAACTGCCGGGCCTGGCGCCGAATCCGCTGATTGTTAAAAAATTCGCCGGCCCCTTGCGCAACATCCTGTTCGTTGGGCGGATCGCGCCCAACAAGCGGGTCGAGGATTTAATCCAGGCCTTCGCCTGGTATCACATGACGCTTGACCCGTTCAGCCGCCTGATCGTGGTCGGATCGCAACAGAGCGCCGCGCGCTACTTTAATATGCTGAAAATGCTGACCGGCGACCTCGATTTGACAACTGCGTATTTCGCGGGCTTTGCCTCCGATGCGGACCTGGCAGCCTACTACCGCACTGCGAACCTATACGTGTCCACCAGTGGGCACGAGGGCTATTGCCGTCCACTGCTGGAAGCCATGGATCACGGGATTCCCGTCATTGCCCGGGCCGCCGGCGGAACACCGGAGGCCATGCAAGACGCCGGCATTCTATACGAAGACCTGTCGCCTCAGGAGCTGGCGGCCTTGATGCACCGGGTTTTGACCGATGCCGACCTGCGCGCGGCGGTGCTGTGCTCCCAGGCGGAACGTATCCGGCGCGAACGGGAGCGGCCGGTGGAAGCGGAGTTGCGGAACTTGCTGGGCGACTGGCTAACTAATTAGATTCCAACCAAAAACTGGCTCGCAGACATCCCCTACGGAACTGCCATGCGCCTCCTGGGGAGTTGAATCCACGCATCCAATTCGGCTTGACAGGACCGTACGGATCAGTCAGTGTTGCTTGTCTTTTCGAAGGTTTCACCCATAAGGAATGTATTTTTTATGAAACACAGCATCGTGGAAAATCGTGGACGTTGGCTTGGCCTGGCCGGAATTGTTGTAATATCCCTTGCGTTGACGAGTTGTGAAAGCGGCGGGAACAAAGATCCCTGGGCTGATTTTGATTTCGGTTCCAACAACAAAAACGTCTGCCTGGCCTTGGGCGATAGCATCACGGCTGGTAGTGGCCTGGATAATTACGCGCAGAGTTACATTCCCAAGCTGGCCGGCATGCTTCCTAAAACTATAGCGAACTGGGCCCTCCCTGGGTCGGAAACTGGCTACGGCGTAGATATTGTGCATTCCGGTCTGGATTCCACCCGCCCCGGTTTTCTGATCATCCTGTATGGCGTCAACGATCTCATCATGGGCTACGGAGAAGATGATGCTATCGCCAACCTGCGTTACATGGTCCGGGCCGCCAAGGACAACAAGACCGTGCCTATCATCGCCACGCTGACGCCGGTGACCGGCAGTTATATTGGGCTGGCCAGCGGTATCCAGCGTATGAACGCCGCCATCCGGCAGATGGCGGCGGAAGAAGGCGCCACGGTCGCCGATCTGGATGAAGCCATGAAGTGGAGTCCGGAATATATGCTGTCGGATGGATTACACCCCGGGCCGGTGGGCCACGATCTCATGGCGCTAACCTTCTCCGATGTCATGAAATAATTTATGTTTCCCGAAACTGCCGATATTGAAACCGCATCGGATGACTATGCGGCGCGGTTCACCGGGCCGACCGGCGCCTGGATGCTGCGGATTCAGGAAGCCATTGTTTTGGAACTGCTGAAATCCCTCAATGCCAAAACGGTCCTGGATGTAGGCGGCGGACATGGACAGCTTGCCATACCACTGTGCCATGCCGGATTCCGGGTTACGGTTGCGGCCAGCGCCGAATCCTGCCGGCGGCGGATTGACCAGCTGGTGGATGGCGGGCAGTGCCGGTTTAAAGTCGGCAACCTGATCGAACTTCCCTTTTCAGACCGGTCGTTTGACGCCGTGCTCTGCTTCCGGCTGGTGGCGCACTGCGAGCGATGGGATGCTTTGATCCGGGAGCTTTGCCGGGTGGCGCGCCGAGCGGTGATTCTCGATTATCCCACCAGCCAGAGCCTGAATCGGGTTGCACCGCAGCTCTTTCAAGCTAAAAAAAGACTGGAGGGTAATACCAGGGCTTTTCGGCTGTTCCGGCATGCTGAAATCGAAAGCGCGTTCCGCGAGCAAGGCTTCCGGGCGGGTCAGCGAGTCGGCCAGTTTTTCCTGCCCATGGTCCTGCACCGAGTGTTACACTGTCAGCCGCTTTCGGCGGGACTGGAATCGATATTCCAGGGAGTGAGTTTGTCCCGCCGCTGGGGCTCGCCGGTGATCGCCGAAATGCTCCCCTGCGGGGAAATTCCAAAATCCAAAAGCCAAAATCCAGGGAATATTCAAATTCCAACGCTAAACAAATAAAATCTGTGTTTTGTATCCAATTTGTTCTTAATTTGCCGTAACGGCTCAGCGAAACCACCGCCGGCGGCCGGCGGTGCAAAGAAAGAAACACATTAGATATTAATCTGTTATGTCAAATTCGGCATCCCGTGTTACTGGGGAGGTTGTCGGGAAAAATATAGAATATGCTTGTCATTTCGAGCGTAGCGAGAAATCTCATCGGTCCTTCAAAAGTTGCGAGATCCTTCACGGCGCTCAGGATGACAACCTCAGCGGTTACCCTTTGCGTTTATTGATTTCTTTTCCTTGGATTTTGGCATTTGGAATTTATTAATCCATGGCTCAGCATGAAAATGTCATTCCCCCGGGCACTCCCGTCCTGGTGACCGGCGCGACCGGGTTCACCGGGGCGCGCCTGGTTCGTAAGCTGGTGGCCGCCGACCTGGCGGTGTGTGCCATTGCGCGGGCCTCGTCCGATCTGACGCCTTTCCGGGACCTGGATATCCGTTGGTTCCGCGGCGATGTCTTTGACCCGGCTGTGGTTTCCGAAGCCGCGGCCGGAGTTGAATATATCTTCCATATCGCGGCAGCCTACAGGGAGGCGAAGCATGCCGATGCAATCTACCGGCGCGTGCACGTTGAAAGCACCCAACTACTGGCTCGGGCCGCGCTGAAAAACAAGGGATTTAAGCGGTTTATCCATGTCTCCACGGTGGGCGTCCTGGGACATGTCGCCAATCCGCCGGCCGATGAAAACGCTCCCATGAACCCGGGAGACATCTACCAGGTCACCAAGGCGGAGGCCGAAACTTGGCTGCGTGATTTTGCCCCGCACAACGGGTTGCCGTTCACTGTCATCCGGCCGGCCGCTATTTATGGGCCCGGCGATACCCGCCTCTTGAAGTTTTTTAAAATGGCTGCGCGGCGTTGGCTTTTCCTTGTCGGACACAGCCGCGGATTATATCACCTGGTCCACGTGGAGGACCTGGTCAATCTGCTGAGCCTGGCGGCCACGCACCCGGCGGCGGCGGGCGAGGTGTTCATTTGCGGCAATCCGGAATGTGTTACGCTGGAACGGATTGCCCGGATTGTGGCCGAAGAGCTGGGCAATCGATTCCGCATTGTGCGACTGCCGACCGCGCCGCTGTTCCTGGCTGCCGATGCCTGCGAATGGGTCTGCCGGACAATCGGGGTCGAACCCCCCATCCACCGTCGGCGCTTGGCCTTTTTCACCAAGGACCGTTCCTTTGACACCCACAAGTTACGCGAACGCCTGGGCTACGCGATGCTTTATTCAAACGAAGAGGGCCTGGCCGCGACCGCCCGCTGGTATTGCGAACAGGGGTGGTTGAAGGGCAAAAGGGCGGAGCGGATAGCGGCGGATTCCCCTCCAGAGACGAAAAAGTAGAAGCGATGCCCTCATCGCTTTACTCCGGAACGAAAAGCGCCGAGGGCACCGCTTCTACATTGGTACCTTACCCACGCGGAACCGTTATTACCTGAATTTTGCGCCGGCTCGGCGCACCATTTATCCAAACGGGGTTAAGCACGTTAGTTTCAAAAATAACCCAGTGGGTTATTGCCGCAACTTAACGTCATTCGCCAGTGGGCAATGCCCGCTTAGGCGAAAGTGAATAGCACAACACTCGTGCTATTCAGGTGGTCAAAACCGTCATCCCTGTGGCTGACAGATGATCCGGCTGTAGGGCGGGAACGGCCCTGGGCCTTCCCGCCGATCCTAATCGAACAGGAAACGGCGGGCAATGCCGCACGCTGCACCTGCCCGCCCTACAATTCGATACGGCCGGGTCGGCGGTGGAGTCTGAATATTTCAGGCTAGTCGATGATCGGGCTGTAGGGCGGGAACGGCCCTGGGCCTTCCCGCCGATCCTAATCGAACAGGAAACGGCGGGCAATGCCGCACGCTGCACCTGCCCGCCCTACAATTCGATACGGCCGGGCCGGCGGTGGAGTCTGAATATTTCAGGCTAGTATATTGTTATTGTCCTGAATTCGTGGATGTGGTAACATCCTCGTAATTTTCATTTTGCGCCGGCTTGCCGTAAAATTCAGGAGGTAACCAAAGAGGAGATCCTATTATGTCTACTCGACGCAAACGAACGACAATGGGAATGATTGCGGTTCTGGCCGGCCTGCTGACGGCCTCCGTTCCGGTCCTGGCCAACAATCTTGTGTTAACGAACACGCACCTGCGCGCGCCGG
>CAZALU010000080.1:5594-13776 GCA_964486075.1 uncultured Verrucomicrobiota bacterium | reverse complement strand
CGGTCAGCGCCTTTCCCAGCGGAACGAGTTGCTGCGGGCGTTCGTTTTCGGGCAGGTATCGCCCAATTACAATTGCTGCTATTTTAAGCGTTCTGTCAGGCGGGTACGGCGCCGGATGACTTGGTTGTTACGGATGGCCATGGAAACGGCTTTTTGGGAACCGATCAAGCAGACCAGCCGTCGCCCCCGCGTCAGTGCCGTGTAAAGGAGGTTGCGTTGCAACAGCTTGAAGTGCTGGGTGGTCATGAGAATTACCACGGCCGGATATTCGCTGCCCTGTGCCTTGTGAATGGAGCAGGCATAAGCCAGGCTTAGTTCGTCAAGTTCGGCCAGATCGTAGCGCACCGGGCGGTCGTCATAATTGACCAAGATCGACTGGGTTTCTGGGTCAACCTCCATAATCCAGCCTATATCGCCGTTATAGGTGTCCTTGTCGTAGTTGTTCCGCAATTGCATAACCCGGTCGCCGGTCCGGTATAAGCGCCCGAAGCGGAAGAGGGCAGGGCCCTGGGGATTAATGGCCGCCTGCAATACCGTGTTCAGGTTTTCCGAGCCCAATTGGAAACGGCGCATGGGAGTCAGGAGTTGAATATCTGTTTTTGGATTCAAGCCGAACCGTTCCGGAATACGCCGGGTGATGATTTCCAGGGCCGAGGCGATCACCTTGTCGGTGTCGTTTTCCTCGACGAAATAAAAGTCTGCCATTTTTTGTGGCGGGGGGAGCTCCAGGGATTGGCCGGCGTTTACCCGGTGGGCATTATGGACGATCCAGCTCCGCTCTTGCTGGCGAAACACGGCATCGAGCTTGATGGAAGGGATCGTGCCTGCCGCCAGCAAGTCCTTGAGGACGTTGCCCGGTCCGACGCTGGGCAACTGGTCGGCATCGCCCACCAGGATCAGGATCGCGCGGGCGGGCAAAGCTCGCAAAAAAGCGTTCATCAGGATCACGTCGATCATGGATAGCTCGTCAAGAATGAAGACCTCGCCTGCGAGCGGCCGCGATTGATTATGTTCAAACTGTCCCGTGCGTGGGCTGTATTTAAGCAGGCGGTGGATGGTCATGGCCTGTTGGCGAGTGGCCTCTTGCATGCGTTTGGCGGCGCGGCCGGTCGGCGCCGCCATGCAAATTTCTAGTTTTTTGGCCGAGAATATATCCGTTACGGCGCGGATAATGGTGGTCTTGCCGACGCCCGGTCCCCCGGTGATAATCGATGTTTTTTGGGTGATGGCCATGGCTAAGGCCTCAACTTGCCGGGCCGCAAAGGTCAACTGCATGCGCTCTCCGGCCCAGGCGATGGCCTTGGCAGGGTCGGCGATGACGGGCGGCATGGGAGTTTCCGTCAGCCGCCTGATGTTTGCCGCGATCCCCGCTTCGGCATGGTAGAGCGGGGTGAGATAAACGGCATCTCCCTCCTGGAGCAGTGTCTGGGCGCTCAATTCCGCGTCCAGTGCCTGATTGAGGGTTGCCAGCGGAATTTCGAGCAGCTCTCCGGCCGTGCTCAACAATAGCTCGCGCGGACAAAAGCAATGGCCCTCGTCCGTCATGGTTTGCAGAGAATATACGAGCCCGGCCCGGGCGCGGGTCACGGAGTTTTTGGGAATGTTCAGGGCTTGTGCGATCTTGTCGGCTGTCTTGAAGCCGATACCCCATATTTCCGAGGCCAGTCGGTAGGGGTTTTCCCGGACCTTGGCGATGGCCTGGTCTCCATAAGCGCGGTTAATGCGCTGGGCCTGGGCGGCGCCGACGCCGTGTCCATGCAGAAAGATCATGATTTCGCGCGTCGATTTTTGCTCGTTCCAGGCTGTTTTGATCTGTTCGCGTCGTTTGCGGCCGATGCCTTCCACTGTTTCGAGTCGGACGGATTCTTTGTCTATGATGCGCAGGGTGTCTTCCCCGAATTTTTTTACAAGCCGTTCTGCGAGCACCGGTCCGATGCCAAGAATCAGCCCGCCGGCCAAAAATTTTCGGATACCTTCGGACGAGTGGGGTTCCACCGCGATCATGTTCCGAGCGTTGAACTGGATACCGTGGGCCTGATGGCGTGTCCATTGTCCTTTGGCGGTCAGGGTTTCGCCCTCCCAGATAGCGGCGCAGTTGCCCACGACTACCCGCCCCTCGCCGTGGCCTGCGTTTTTCAGGACGCAGACGGTATAACCGGTTTCCTCGGATCGATAGACGATATGATCCACTATCCCGGTCAAAGTTTCAGTCGCGCCTTCCGCGGCGGACGGGGTGGACATGTCGGCGCGGATCCGTCGTTGGAAAGGCTGGCGCGAGTTCTTTAGCGGTTGGCGACTGGTGCTGTCCATACAGGCTCCTGTTATTTCGGCGGAATCACTACCTCGAAAGCGGAGCCTTTGATGCGGCGCAATTCCTCGTGCAAGACCGGAATGCGCTCGTCGGGGGCCACGCTGATCGCCCAGTCAATGCCGTTATCGGCCACGAACATGCCGTATTTCTTTAGTCCTGAAAGAATAGCCTGTATTTCGGGAGAAAAACCGGTGATGTCGTAATCCTGCTTGAGGCGTAGGCGTTCTCCCATTCGCGGCAGGTGCGGGTCGGTAAGCTGGCTGGCATAATGGGTAGCGGGCGGGACGTAGGCGCGGCGCGTGCGCTGAATGGTCACCCGCAGGGCATGTTCGACCCGCCCGCGTTTCAGTTCGTCATAACGCACGATGGCGGGGAAAATGGGCAGTCCCGCCGCATCGGCGCTGGTCCAACCGTCGGGGCGTAGTTTGTTGGACTTAAGGTCGAAGAGCGAGGCCTGGGCCGCTGTCCAGCCTCCGTCTGTTTTCTTCACCGCGAAAAATTCGTAGAGCATGCGGTTAACTGGGTCCACGACGATCATGTGCCGGTCGCCGCCGCCTTTGAGCTTGTCCCTCTGCACCTCGTCGAGCGTGAGAGACTGCCCGCCGCTCTCGCGCTTATTCATTAAGGGCCAGCCTTCGATCGGCGCGTTGTCAGGAATAGGGAACGGGCCTTTGTCCGATTCGCCAACGTAGCCGACATTCTCCAGATTGACCCGCTTCTGATCCGGCGGCACTAGAATGAAGGCCATGTCCGCGTTGTACCGGAGCGGCTTGTTGCTGCCGATGGATGCGACGATGGCCTGCGAGTCCGGGTGCAGGGGCCAATGGTCCACGACAAGATTCCATGGATTATCCGGTGGAAACACTTCCAGAGCGCTGCAAATGGCATCGGCTTCGGGCGTATTGAACATCACTGGTGTAGTGATCAGCGGCATCTTTGCGGCGTGTATACGTTCCAGCCGTGCGGGATCGCCGTGTGGCGATTCAGCGGACACGGCGAAGGCCGCCAGGTAACAACCAAGAGCCAAGATTAATCGTGCATGGTCCATTTGCGGCTCTCCTCTGTGCTGATGTTTGTTGCTAAACCGGGCTTTTGTTGTCGGTCATTTTCTCCCGTCAAGGCGTCGGAATCGGCAGGCGGAGTGGCAAATCGTCGGCCACTGTCACGGTCAGGCTCTTGACCGGCGGCTGATCGGGCAATGTGACAGTGACGGTCGGCGGCCCGGGCTGTAGCGGCGGTTGGGTGGGGGGTTGGATCGATAAAGCATCTAAGTCAACCGAGTCGTGGGCGATTGCGGCGGCCTGTTTGGCATTAACGCGCGCACGCAGTTTACGGATGTCCTCATCCCGGCTTTTAACCACGTCCTGCACTAGGCCCTTGAGTTCCCCGCTTTCGGTCTGCATCAGCTCCGCCAGGGCCATATTTTTGTCTTCCAAGTCCGCGATGGTTTGCTGGATTGTGTCGGAATTTTCCGGCGTTGGCGCGGATTTGCCCGGCTTGGTGGTTGCCTGGCGTTTGGAGGCCGAGTAAAGCGCCAGCAAAGCTTCCTGTGAATGCTCGGACATCAAACGCGCTTCCTCGACCTGAATCATGATGTCTTGGACGATCCAGCCTGCGCCGGCCAGGATCAGGAGCAGGAACACGAGAAACAACGAGCCTATGCGTATGAACTCATTGCGGACTCGCCGCCGCTCGTTTTCGAGCATTTTTTCGAGGATCTGTTTGAACACTTCGGCGGTAGGCACGGCAATTTGCACCGCCGGCATATGCTCGGCCATGCGTTGGACCTCTGCGTTAGAAGATGTATGATCCATGGAAGCCAGTATGCCAAGGACTCCGGCGGCCGTCCAGTAAATTACTGCCTTGGAACACGTGAGCTTTTTATTGACCGGGCGTCGGATGTCGTCTAATATTAGGGTGTATCCAATTTTCCTCCGTGCTGTAGCGACTATGCCGTGCCGGGTGCGTTGTGATTAAGGCTTGGAGCTGGCAGCAGCAGGTCCGGCCCGCATCGGGGTTGCATTGCATGAAAATAGCAATAGTATCCGACATCCATGCGAATCTCCAGGCTTGGAAGGCCGTTCTACTAGATATCCGAAGCATGAAAGCCGACATGCTCATTTGCCTGGGAGATGTGGTCGGCTACGGGCCTAATCCGGCGGAGGTGGTCGAGTCGGTTTGGGCGAATGCCAATTACTGCCTGCTTGGCAATCACGATGCCGCCTTGTGCGGCAAAATCGGGGTCAACACCTTTTCGGAAACTGCCGCGCGTTCGCTGGCCTGGACCAAGACCCGCGTGGGCGCCAAGGCCGTTAATTATCTTTCATTGCTGCCCCTGACCATAGCCGCCGGCGGCTTCCGCTGCGCGCATGGCGAATTTGCTTGTCCGGGACATTTCAATTATGTCTTTGACTCTCAGGATGCGTCCCCCTCCTGGGGGGCGGTGAGCGAGCGGCTCCTGTTCGTCGGGCACACGCACCAGGGGTGTATTTTCGTGATCGGCAAAAGCCGCTTGCCGCGTCGAATCGCATCGCAGGATTTTGTCCTGGAAGACGGCAAGCGTTACCTTGTTAATGTCGGTTCCGTGGGGCAGCCCAGGGATGGTGATACCCGGTCCGGCTATTGCCTGTATGACCTCGATGCCGCGACGGTCTATTGGCGCCGGATACCCTTTGACCTCGACGGTTTTCGCGGTGCTTTGCGCCGGGCCGACATTCCGGAGTCCGAACATATCTTCCTGCGACACGACCCCCTGATCGGCCAGCGTTCGGTCCGGGAACTTGCCGGATTTCATCCGTCTGATAAACAAGAGGATGCCGCGCAGGATGCGGTCGCGGTGCAGAATATCGACCTGCTTCGCCGGCACGTCCGTCGCTGGCGCGGAACAGCCTGGGCCCTGATCGCTTTTTGCTTTCTGGCCGGTTTGGCGCTGACCTGGTTTTGGCGTATGAAAATTAGTCATCCTGCCGAGATCCGGGGAAGCCCGCCGGCGCCTGGGATCGCGACGCTCCAGATCAAGGGGGAGAATCTTTTGTGTGTGCCGCGGATTGCTTCCGAACCTGGGGCGCCGATCGAAGGCTGGACCATCCGTCTTGCAGACAGCCTCCATCAGTCTGCGTCCGTGAGCGGCGACCTGCCCGCCGACCCGGTCTTTGAACTGCGGTCTGAATCTCCGGACAACGAAATCACGGTTGCCTCGGATCCTGCGGCCGTGACTCGCGGCATGAAGCTGGTTATGCAGGGGCTTTTCAGGAAAAGCCCGGACTTTGCGGGATATGTCGTTATGACTGCCAGGCTAATCCGCCAGTCCAACGCTGCCGTCGGCCCAACCGGAGCGGCAGTTGATTCCTCCAGCATGATTGTGAAGGAGCCTAACCTTTCGCGGCAGGGCGGCTGGCGGGCGGTGAAGCACACTTTTACGATTCCCGCCGAAACCGACCAGGTGGAAATCCAGATTGGCGGTAAATTCAAGGGGCGGGTAGAGGTTAAGGGACTGGAGCTGGTCCTTAAGGAATGAAGCCCCCCCCTTTTTTTTTGGTTCCATAGCACAATTTATGGGCGGTTAATTGTCAGGCAATTTCACAACCTATTAATTCGCTGCGCTTTACGATCTTAAAATGCTCTCATATGTCCTGTAACCATACGGTTATGCCTTGCCGCAAGAGAAAAACACACCACGGAGGCACGGAAACACAGAGGTAAAACAAGAGGAGATTTTGTCAAATTTGAGAGCAGCGGAATCTTGCTCTCGAATTTGACAAAACTGGTTGTGTATGGGAGAAAGAGGAGAGATTCCATAGCACCATCCGTGTTTCCGTGTCTCTGTGGTGAATTATTTCCGATCTACCCACAGATTCCGCGGAAGACCCTTTTTTTTATAGGATTTAATTTATGAGCGCCACGCGCCAATTTAGCGTGTGCCTTGACGGTGAAGGAATGCGATTGGATACCTGGCTGACCAGGCAGGTTCGCTTTCTGTCGCGCGTCCATATCAGGAAATTGATTTATACGGGGCGGGTACTGATTAACGGACGCATTGTTATCGGGCGACACAATATCCGTGTCGGCGAACAAATCGAGATCGAATTGCCGCCCCCAATTCCGATGGCGATCAAGGCTCAGGCCATTCCCCTGGACGTTCTCCACGAGGATGCCGACATAATTGTGATCAATAAACCGCCCGGACTGGTCGTGCACCCGGCTTGCGGGCACGCGGATGGCACCCTGGCCAATGCTCTCATTTATCGATGTCCGGATATGATCATCGGCAATGAAATCCGTCCAGGACTGGCCCACCGCCTTGATCGGGACACCAGCGGCGCGCTGGTGGCCGCAAAAAACGCGCGGGCCTTGGCCATCCTGGCCAGGCAATTCAAGCGGCGGGATGTGCGGAAGGAATACTTGGCCGTGGTATGGGGCCGGCCAGATCCGTCGCATGGAAGCCTTGAAATGCCGATTGGGCATGACGCCGCGGATCCCCAAAAAATGTCGGTCATCACTCCGGCGGGCCGGTCGGCAACGACCCATTACCTGACTGAGCAAGTTCTTGGCGCATGGACTCTATTGCGGGTCAGGATCGAAAGCGGACGCACGCACCAGATTCGGGTGCATTTGGCGCATATCGGTCACCCGGTTGTCGGCGATCGCACCTATGGTTTCAATCCGTCTCGTGCTGTGCCGGCGTTGGTCGAGCGACAAATGCTGCATGCCCATCGGATCAGGATCCGGCATCCGGCCACGAACGATTACCAGGAATTTACCGCGCCCTTGCCGGATGATATGCGGCTGTTTATCGCTGCCTGCGCCTGCGCCTGAAGAATGTACAACATCGGGCTTGAAATCCTGAGGACTGAGCTTATAGTATGCCTTGTTTTTAAGAAACGGCGCGCACGGGTGGCGGAATGGCAGACGCGTTAGTTTAAGGGGCTAATGTCGCAAGACGTGCGGGTTCAACTCCCGCCCCGTGCACCATCTCGACTATATGAAATTGCTGATCGCCAGCCGCAATCGCCACAAGATCGAAGAAATTCGCGCCATTTTTAGGCTGCCTTTCGTGGACTTGGTGGGGCTCGAAGATTTTCCGGACCTGCCCGAAGTCGTGGAAGACGGACTGACCTTCCACGCCAATGCCGTCAAAAAAGCCGTATCGTTGGCCATGATGGCGCAAGTTTGGACCCTGGCGGACGATTCCGGGTTGGAAGTGGATGTCCTTGCCGGCGAACCGGGCGTATATTCCGCGCGCTATGCGGGCGAGCCGGTAAACTATACAGCCAATAACGACAAACTACTCCGGGCCTTGACCGGCCGGGAACAGCGTGTGGCGCGCTTCAGGTGCGTGATGGCCTTGGCCGACAGCGATGGACGGGCCCAGATTACCGAGGGCGTTTGCGAGGGGCGGATCATTGAGGAATGTCGCGGCCATCAGGGGTTTGGTTATGACCCGCTTTTTATCCCGGACGGCCATGAACAGACCTTTGCGGAAATGGACGCAGAGCTGAAGAATGGCCTCTCGCACCGCGCCCGCGCCCTCACCCGCGCTCGGGAGTTGTGGGGAGAGATGCTGATGCAAGCCGTGCCCGCCTGGCCCTCGCGCCGGATGCCGCGGCCAACATAATAGCTAAATATGTATTGAACCTGAATATTGCACGATCATTGTGCAATATTCAGGTAGTCGTTTTCCGCCATTGGCGGTGCAGCCTATGGCTGTCGATCCTTTGTAGCCGCGCACGATGGGCGCGGTCTTCAGACCCGACCCCAGCGTGGTCGGCTACAGTCGGATTTGCTCGCTGTGAGGGGCAATTTTTTGTAGCCGCGCGCGATGGGCGCGGTCTTCGGACCGGACCCCAGCGTGGTCGGCTACAGTCGGATTTG
>CAZALU010000080.1:0-5494 GCA_964486075.1 uncultured Verrucomicrobiota bacterium | reverse complement strand
CGCACGATGGGCGCGGTCTTCGGACCGGACCCCAGCGTGGTCGGCTACAGTCGGAGGTGCTCGCTGCGAGGGGCAATTTTTGTAGCCGCGCACGATGGGCGCGGTCTTCGGACCCGACCCCAGCGTGGTCGGCTACAGTCGGATTTGCTCGCTGTGAGGGGCAATTTTTTGTAGCCGCGCGCGATGGGCGCGGTCTTCGGACCGGACCCCAGCGTGGTCGGCTACAGTCGGATTTGCTCGCTGCGAGGGGCAATTTTTGTAGCTGCGCACGATGGGCGTTCCCGCCCTACAGTAAGAAAGAGGATTGCCAGGTTGCGTTACTGTTTTTTAGCATGGCTAAAAATCATTTTTCCTCCCCGATTTCCAGATGCAGGGCAGGGGCGGAAGATTCGGCATCCATCCAGAGCGCCCCGGTTTTCAACGGGCGCACATCTTCCAGCCAGGTTTTTAAGCCTTTGACTATTTCTCCGCTGATAGCGGGAGGCTGCGCGGGGTGGCCGCGTTGACTCAGGTTCAACGCCGTCAGCGGCAATTGCAGAACCCGGCCGCAGATATCCAGATCCATCCACAGGAAGACGGAAGCATTGTTTGCCTCCAGGCTTGCTTGCCAGCGCCCCGCGGGAGCGTTAACCAAAGCCTCAAGATGTTGATAACGGTCCAGCAGTTTTACCAGGTTGCGGGCATTGCTGGATAAGATCAGCCACTGGCCGATTGCCGCGTAAGCCGGCCGGTCCTCGACCGCCATGTCGGAGAACAGGCCGGGCCGGGTTGATTCCATCGTGGTTACGTGCGCATTACCGGACGGCAGAGGCGTGGGATCGATGATCAAGCCGAGTTGATAGCGGGCGTTTAAATTATCCGCCATTTCGTTAAGCAGGGACTTGATCCTGGCCGGATCCTTGACTTTTACAAAAACAAGCAGGGTCGGGATCCGGATCCGCAGCGGTTCCTTGCCGATCCCGCCACTGTAATCTCCCGCCAGCATTACCAGGACGGCATTATTGCTTTGCACTGGCACAATGTCGGATTTCAGCATTTCCCGGATTATGTGGATCGGGCTGGAGACAGGGGCTTGAGCCGGCTGGTCCCGGATAATGTCCAGCGGGAGGATGAGCATCAGCGCCGGAAGGTCGCCCAGCATTTTGCCGAAGGCAGAAATATCCAATCGCCCGGCCAGGGGTGCCCGCGGTTTTAACGTCGGTTGGATATCGATTTGCGCCGTCAGCCGTTCCAGTTCCAGACGGGAAATGGCATAGGAGATCCTCAGATTTTCGTCTGTTCTTTTACCCGGCTGTAGCCAATGCAACCAGCCTTGGTCCAGCACTGCAGTCGAATTAGCGGACTCCGGAGCGGTCTGTGCACCGGCCTGGTTAAAAGGCGGATTTTGCGAGTGGTAGGCAGGCGCGGAGGCAATCGATGGCGCCAAACCGTCATAGGTTATTAGAACCTGGCGCATGGCGTTGGGATCCCGGGAGAGACAGACGATAATGATGCCTTCCCCGAATGCCAGCGAAAGTCGGGCTCCTGATTCGGTCAATCGTTGGCGTAATCTCCAGATTGGCCGGCCATTGCATTGGCCCGGTATACGCTCCAATCCCGGGATGCGCTTGAGGCAGAGCGCCCAGCGGCGATAGCAACTGGAGCTGCCAATCCGACTTGCGCCTATCCACATCGGTTCCCTGGTTGACCCCTGTGCGGGGACATAGGCGATGACGGTTTCCTCCCGGGCCAGTTGCATGATCCATTGCCGGGCCAGAGCGGCCGGTTCTTGGCTATGCGGACGACCCGGAGCGGATGGCGCGGGATTGATTAAGCTACGCACAATCAGGTTGGTCGAAAGGTTATGCCAGCGGTCAGCCAGGTTTAAGTGGGAGCTCACCAAGGTTGCGTGGGCGGGAATGGCGCGATATAAGTCGGACGGCCGGTAAGGCGTCCATACCAGGAAGCCCAGCGTCGAGCCTATGAGCAGGCTGAGAAAAATCCAAAAAACAATCTGTCGCCGGACATTCATATTGCGTTTATTGCGTTGAGAGGCTGTTACCTTCTCCGCCCTCCGAGAGTGGGTGGAAGATATTTTCAGGTGGTCAATTTTTTCTTATTCACATCCTCAGAGGGGAAAAGGGTGGGGTGCTGATCCATGGCTGTCATTATGGAGCAGGCCATTAAATTTCATTCAAAACCAAGCTCCCGATCAATTCCGTGACATCGCCGATGCCATGCCGGATCAGGTAATTCTGGATGCCGGCGATAACTTGGAGCGTGGTTTGCGGTTCCGTAAAATTGGCGGTGCCCACGGCCACGGCGCTGGCGCCGGCAATAAGGAAGGCCAGAGCTTCCCTGGCCGATGTTATGCCGCCCATCCCGATCACGGGAATGGTCACGGCCCGGGCTGCCTCCCAGACTTGTTTAAGTGCGACCGGGTGAATTGCGGGCCCCGTAAGTCCGCCAGTGTTATTCGCCAGCGCCGGGCGGCGAGTTTCAATATCGATCGCCATGGCCGGAATGGAGTTGATCAGTGAAACGGCGTCCGCCCCGCAATCCTGGGCAATGCGCGCAAATTTTCCGATATCGGAGACATTAGGCGACAGCTTCGGGATCAAGGGCAGACGTGTTGCCGTCCGCACCGCCTTGATGACCTGCTGCGCCATTTTCGGGTTGACGCCGAAAGCCAGTCCGCCTTGCTTGATGTTGGGACAGGATATGTTCAACTCCAGACCGTGAATGCCGGGCACCTTGTCGAAGCGCTCGGCGACATCCCGATATTCATCGATCGAATGTCCCCAGATGTTGACGATCACCGGCGTGCGGAACCTGCGCAGGAAAGGCAGGTAATCCCGGATGAATCCTTCGGCGCCGGGATTCTGCAGCCCGATCGCGTTCAGCAGTCCGCCGGTCACCTCCACCAGGCGGGGGGTGAGGTTGCCGCGGGCGGGCTGAAGGCTGATCCCCTTGACCACGAATGCGCCCAGGCGGTTAAGATTGACCAGGTCGGCGTATTCCGGGCCGTAACCGAAAGTTCCGGAGGCGACCATGACGGGATTGCGCATGGCAATGCCGCCTATCTTCACGGCCATGTTCAGTTTGAGTGTTCGTGCATGTTTCATGGCTCAGATCCTGGTCCGCATTTATGGAACATAATGGAGGGCCACGCTCCGTCGTGGCCGTTCCGAACTTCGGTTTTTTCGACAGTTCTCAACGCAAAGCTAAGCGGCACGACGCAAGGAGCGTCCGCTTGAGCGACCTGTTAGAGGCCAAACCTACCCCGCATCCCACACAATCTCGCGGCATTCGAAGACCGGGCCCTCGGTGCAGATCCGGGCCCATTGCCATTCGGGGTTCTTCTCCGTCTGCGACGAATCCCGCGCCGGTTCTCGGCGCGCATTGACTTTCTGGACGCAGGCCAGGCAGGCGCCCACGCCGCAGCCCATGTGCCGGTCCAGCGAGAGCCAGGCCTTCCAGCCGCCGGCTTGGGCGCGGTCCGCCACGGCCTTGAGCATGCCCATCGGACCGCAGGCGAAAAATTCCAGCTTGCGTGAACGAGATTGCTTCCGGAGCCACGCGTCAAGACTTGCCGTTACCAGGCCCTTGGCGCCCCTGGATCCATCTTCCGTGGCCGCATGCACCCGCCAGCCGATCTTGCGGAAGTCGGTCGCGCATAAAATGTCCTTGGCGCCGGCTCCGCCTACGAAGACATCGCCCTTGATTGGCGCCCGCTGGGCCAGCAGATAGAGGGCGGCCATGCCGTAGCCGCCGGCCAGCAGCACGGGCCGACTGTTCCGGCGGACCGGCGGGAATCCCTTGCCCAGCGGCCCGAGCAGGCTGACGGCATCGCCGGGGCGCAGATCTGCCATGGCTTGCGTGCCTTTGCCGATGCATTTGTATAAAAGCGACAGCGTGGCGGCGTCGGCTTTGAAAACGCTGAACGGACGACGGAGGACGGTTTCATTCAGACCTGAGACGCGCAGATGCACGAACTGGCCAGGCTTGACCTTGCGTGCGATCAGTGGCGCCTCCAGTACCAGAACTCGGTAGTCGCCGATCAGGCGCTTGTTGGATAGAACGTTAGCCGTTGTTGTTAACATAATTTTTCCACAAATCGGCATACTATGGCATGGTGACGCATGGTTTGACAAGACTATCTCGCACAATGCCATAGAGGTCTTGCAAAATCCCCTCGGACGCGACGGAGCGCGTCCCTCCAGTTCCAAAACCAGTCCGTTAACGCGACTTCTGGCGAGCCATCCCGATCACACAAGGGGATCGGGATTGTGGCCGTCTTCAGCAGGGGTTGCAAGAACCTCAGTAATCTTTTCCCCTCCCGGGAGGGGCGAGGGGTGAGTTCCTTGCTCCTCCAAAGTTATTTAGACCCCATTCGAAAAGGTCTTCGAATGGGGTGTTCCGGGTTCACGGTTCTGGGTTGCCGCAGAGTTCGGAATCGCCTTATCGACCGCCGAACGTTCCCGGCGCGCGTTCCGGTAAACATCGCTTTGCCAGTCGTCCGGATCGGTCAAGCGTTTGCCCTTAGCACCGCTGATGCTGATGTTCTTCACCCCCGTCGCCAGCACTTCATCGCGTCCCTTGGTGGAGGCATATCCATCATCCGTACTCACCAATTCGCTTTCACCGCTGTGCTATCGATCGTCAATTGCTTAAAGTCGTCCAAATCTTCACAGAGAATCAACGCAATCTGTTTCCGGCAAATCAGCTCGATTGTGCCCTGACTGACCAAGTTCACATTCTCCAGAATCGTGGTCACAGCCGGCATGCTCAGGCCGCGGTTCTGAAGAAAACCATACAAGCTCATCGATTCGTGTAAAAACCGGCGGGCGGGCTGCGAGGTCAACGAACCGATAAACCCGCGCACCATCAGAAACAGATAAACCACATAGCCCGGCATCCGCGGCCGACCAACCGCAAGATGCAATTCCTCCGCTAAAAGGTTACGTTCCTTTATATCCAGCTTCGGTAAATCTGCCGCACGGCTTGCCAAATACTTCTTGTCCTCAAGCCGGATTTTCTTCTCTTGCCGAGCATGAACGTCCAAATCCGCTTCAATCGCCGCGATGATTCCCGGCGCCGATTTCGCCAACTCCTCTATTTCATCCAGATAACCGCGAAAGTCAGTATCCGGAAGCGGTAAAAAAAGGTTGCCGACAATTACTTTTTCAGGTAGTATTTTTTTTGTCGCACATGCTGTCATAGTTAATATCCTTCTATTATTTAAACACTTTACTTGTAGCATGTTGCGATATGTTTTATCAAGAGGATTTAACCGTGTTTTAACCAGAATCGTGCATCCGCAGCAGCGGTAAGAGCCCATTCGAAGACCTTTTCGAATGGGGACTATCTAGCGGTGATCATGAAGCTGTTGGAGAAAGCTGTTTGACATGCGTGGCTGATGGAAGTAACCTTAACGACATGTAGTGACAGGACCACCCGTGGCTGGTATTGTCATGGCCGGAACCGCCTATTACGATAAGGAGCAGCTATGAAA
>CAZALU010000079.1:0-13835 GCA_964486075.1 uncultured Verrucomicrobiota bacterium | reverse complement strand
AACTGCGGCATGACGGAACCTCCTTGGGAACCTTTGACGGGGTTTTTCTTTATCCCAAGAATCCGTCATGCCAATCATTTTAGCACGCAAAAAAGTGCCAAATCATTTTCCGGAAAGACAAATAGACGATGAGTGGCGGCGGGGGCTGTAAACTTGTCGCAACCTGTTATGGTACAGGCTGTTGATCAAATCACTAATCCCCGCTTCTTTAAGCGCGGATCAGGAAGAACATGGGTGCCTTTGCATGTAGACGCGGCGCTCTCGTCGCGTTTTCCAGCAACACCACGTGGCGAGGGTGCCACTTCTAGTCGAAAATATCTCGCCCGGTCGTGCCATAATGCATTTTTGGGGATAGCAGGAATGTAGACAAGAATGAGAGTGTATGCGATACTGTCGGTAATTGTTTAGGGTGCGGCATGGCGTCTGCCTGTGTCGGACACGGCAGACAGGCCGCGCGGAAAAAGCGGGGCAATAACTTTAGCTATGAATATCATACGGCATAAATCTTTCCGAATAGCGTCCTGTGCAATCTTGGTATGCACGGCGCTGTACACCTTGCCGCGGATTGGATTGGCGGAGGAGTATTATGTTACCCCAACCGGCGTCGCCCCCTATACGGGCGAGAACTGGGCAAACGCTTTCAGTAACCTGCAGGATGCAGCGACCATGGCCACCAACGCCGGCGACAAGATATACCTCCAATCCGGCGTTTATTCCCACGCGGACCAGATTATGATCTCCAACGCGGATGGGCTGACGATTCAGGGCGGATGCTACGGAGGGCCCGCAGCCAACTCCAACCAGTACTCCGACACCAACAGCACCCTGACCAGGGGCGGGGGTGTGATGCGGATCTTGTATGCCACCAACTCGACTCTGACCTTGGAAGGGCTGACCATCAGCGGCGGGTCTCTTAACAATGGCCAGTCCGGTGCGGGTATGTATCTGGGCAACTGCTCCGTCATCATCACCAACTGTGTTATCCAGAACAACGCGACGACAAATCAAGCGAGCGATCTTTATGGCGGCGGTATTTATTTCAACGGGGTTGGGCGAACCCTGGAGATCGTTTCCAGCACGGTTGCCAGCAACACTTGTGACCCCGCTAATAATTGGAAATCGGCTTACGGCGGTGGTATTTACTTTTCCGGAGGATCTTTGGTGCTGCATGATTTGATATTTGATAGCAACACGGCTATAGGTGCACATGGTGCCAACGGCCAGGGCGGTGCATTCTGCTGTTCGTCCGTCAGCAATATTCTGATCTCCGATACGGTGTTTCAGCGCAATCGTACGGCGATGCGCGGCGTGGGCACTTCCGAACGCGGTTGTGCTGTCTATCTCTCCGGGGCGGCAAGCGGCGTTGTTCACGGTTGTACATTCAGCAATAACTACACGGTTGGAGGCGGCGCACTTGAATATGGAGCCGGCATCTGCGCCGAGAGCACCGGACTGCTGCAAATCACCTACTGCACATTCAAGGATAATTATGCCAGGGGAAGCAGCGCGCGTGGTGGGGCCGTCTATCGATCAGGCGGTTTGCTGGAAATCGAGGATAGCACATTTGACGGCAACTACTGCTCCGATAGCGACCGGCGCGGCAGCGCAGTGTATTTGAGCGGCGCGGCGGTGACGGCGCGGATCAGCCGCTGCGAATTCGACGGAATTGGCCCACCGGATGCCATCGTTGCCGCCGGCCAGATACAGGCGGACTCCAGTGCTGGCCTGGGCATGTCTCACTGCAGTATCCAGAACAGCTTTCACCCGGGCATTTATTGTGCTGGCGGCAGACTGGCCCTGACCAATTGCCTGGTCGCGATGTCAGGTGGCGATGGCTTGTATCAAACGACCGGCAGTATTGCCCTCGTCAACTGTACTCTGGCCGACAATGCCGGATGGGGATTGAAGTGCGACGGCGGTGTTGGCACGGTTTTGAATTGCATTGCTTGGGGCAACGCCTCTGGTGGGATCAGCAGTAACTCAAACCTAACCGTGACCTATAGCTGCTCGCAATCTCCGGTCTCCGGGGGGAACAGCAACCTGGATCAGGACCCCCTGTTCATCTATAACTATTATCTCTCGGTCGCTGGCCTGCCGGCGCAGGCTGTCGATTCGCCGTGTGTGAATGCGGGCAGCGGATCGCCCGCGGACTATGGGTTGACAAACCGCACCACGCGCACCGATGGCGCCTTCGATGTTGGCGCGGTGGATATGGGGTGGCATTATACGAACGGGCTGGCTGATCAGTCGGTTCTGTCGAACCAGGTACTGTACGTGGATGCGGGATTGGGCAACGACGCCAACACCGGATGGACGGTGGCGGCGCCGCTGAAGACTCTGACCCATGCACTCGATAAAATCATGCGCGACGGCACCATTCACGTAGCGACGGGAACTTACAGCTGGGCGGCCAACGGCGAGGTGTTTCCGCTTACGGTGCAGAAACCGAACCTGGTGCTTCTAGGCACGAACCGGAAAAACACCGTCATCGACGCGGCGCAGTCAAATCGGGTCCTGGGCGCGTTTGGCAAGGGCGACATCCGGCTGGAATGCCTGACGTTCAAGAACGGCCGGCTCTACGCCAGCTACAGTACCGGGATCGGGCTCTATTTCGCCGGTTGTTCGCCGGTGGTTGTCAGCAACTGCGCCGTCAGGGACAGCTATATTTCCGGCTACTCGTATATAAACGGCGGCGGCATCTACTACGTTTCCGCCGGCGGCCGATTGGAAATTATAGACAGCATTATTGCCACCAATATTATTAATTCAGGCGAGTATTTTAGAGGCGCTGGAGTGTATTTTTCCGGCAATGAGTTATACCTGAACAACGCGGAGTTCACCGGCAACCGACTGACCTCCCACGGCAGTTCGGGGGCTTTTGGGGGAGGGCTTTTCTGTTCAGCTGCTGCCAGCGTAATTATTACGAATTCATGCTTTGAGGTGAATCGGACGGATAGTGGCAGGTACGGCCGGGGCGGCGCCATTGATTTGTCGGGCGCCGCGGAGGTCGTCATCAGCGATACCAGGTTCATTGCCAACTATGTTAACGGCAGCACGTGGGGATATCATGGCGGGTGTATCAGCGCCGCCAACACTGGGCCGTTGCGAATCGAAGATTGTGTTTTCAGCAATAACTATCTTAATATGGGGTGGGCGTGTGCCGGATTGGGCGGAGCGATCTATCGCGCCGGCGGCCCGCTCGAAATCTCGGACAGCTCCTTTTACGGCAACTACTGCATCAGCAGCAGCGCCCGCCGCGGCGGCGCCCTGTATTTGACCGGCGCGGCGGTGACGGCGCGGATCAGCCGTTGCCGGTTTGACACCAGCGCCGTTATCCCGAACATGGGCGAGATGCTTGTAGCTGCAAGTTCCTCCGATCTAATCCTGGTCGATTCGACTATTGCCAATGCAACCCAGGAAGGCATATATTTTTCCGGATCCAGCCTGGCGCTGACAAACACCAGTTTGGCAAATAGCCGTGGGGTAAGTATTTACTGCGCTGGCGCTACGCAGTCACTGGTCAACTGCCTGGTTAGCGGCACCGCTGGCGATGGTGTGTTCCTTGCGGCGGGTACGCTCGCCGCGCTCAACTGCACCCTGGCCGATAATGTTGGTTGGGGAATCAACTGCACGGACGGCACAGGCACTGTCATGAACTGCATCGCATGGGGAAACGTATCCGGCGGGATCGCGAGCAACGAGAGCCTGTCCGTAACCTACAGCTGCTCGCAATCTCCGGTCTACGGGGGGATCAGCAACCTGGATCAGGACCCCCTGTTCATCTATAACTATTATCTCTCGGTCGCTGGCCTGCCGGCGCAGGCTGTCGATTCGCCGTGTGTGAATGCGGGCAGCGGATCGCCCGCGGACTATGGGTTGACAAACCGCACCACGCGCACCGATGGCGCCTTCGATGTTGGCGCGGTGGATATGGGGTGGCATTATACGAACGGGCTGGCTGATCAGTCGGTTCTGTCGAACCAGGTACTGTACGTGGATGCGGGATTGGGCAACGACGCCAACACCGGATGGACGGTGGCGGCGCCGCTGAAGACTCTGACCCATGCACTCGATAAAATCATGCGCGACGGCACCATTCACGTAGCGACGGGAACTTACAGCTGGGCGGCCAACGGCGAGGTGTTTCCGCTTACGGTGCAGAAACCGAACCTGGTGCTTCTAGGCACGAACCGGAAAAACACCGTCATCGACGCGGCGCAGTCAAATCGGGTCCTGGGCGCGTTTGGCAAGGGCGACATCCGGCTGGAATGCCTGACGTTCAAGAACGGCCGGCTCTACGCCAGCTACAGTACCGGGATCGGGCTCTATTTCGCCGGTTGTTCGCCGGTGGTTGTCAGCAACTGCGCCGTCAGGGACAGCTATATTTCCGGCTACTCGTATATAAACGGCGGCGGCATCTACTACGTTTCCGCCGGCGGCCGATTGGAAATTATAGACAGCATTATTGCCACCAATATTATTAATTCAGGCGAGTATTTTAGAGGCGCTGGAGTGTATTTTTCCGGCAATGAGTTATACCTGAACAACGCGGAGTTCACCGGCAACCGACTGACCTCCCACGGCAGTTCGGGGGCTTTTGGGGGAGGGCTTTTCTGTTCAGCTGCTGCCAGCGTAATTATTACGAATTCATGCTTTGAGGTGAATCGGACGGATAGTGGCAGGTACGGCCGGGGCGGCGCCATTGATTTGTCGGGCGCCGCGGAGGTCGTCATCAGCGATACCAGGTTCATTGCCAACTATGTTAACGGCAGCACGTGGGGATATCATGGCGGGTGTATCAGCGCCGCCAACACTGGGCCGTTGCGAATCGAAGATTGTGTTTTCAGCAATAACTATCTTAATATGGGGTGGGCGTGTGCCGGATTGGGCGGAGCGATCTATCGCGCCGGCGGCCCGCTCGAAATCTCGGACAGCTCATTTTCCGGCAATTACTGCATCAGCAGCGACAATCCGCGCGGCGGCGCGCTTTATTTGACCGGCGCGGCGGTGACGGCGCAGATAAGCCGCTGCGACTTCGACAGCAGCGCCGTGGCGGCGAATCGGGGCGAAACGATTGCCGCCGTCAGTTCCGCCAGGCTGGACTTGACCGATTCTGAAATTACCCGCGCCAGCAAGGAAGGCGTTTACTTCTCCGGCGGCGTTCTGACGATGACCAACTGCCTCGTGGCGGCCGGCACGAATGACGGGCTGAAGGTCATCGTGGGCAGCAGCGCCGCGGCGGTCAACTGCACCTTCGCGAATAACTACGGCTGGGGGATCACCAACGCCGGCGTGCTGACGGTGAAGAACTCGATCGCCTGGGGCAACGGGGCGGGCGGGGTCAGGACCAACGCCACGACCACGATTAGTTACACGGATTCGCAGGAACTGCTGGCCGGCGCCGGAAACATGAGCCAGGATCCGCTCTTCGTTGATCCGGCGATCTTCGACTATCACCTCAAGAGCTTGGCCGGCTCCTGGCACGATGGCTCGTGGACCAACGACGCCCAGATGAGCCCCTGCATTGACGCCGGGGAACCGGCGCCGGGCTCGTCCTACGCCCTGGAGCCCAAACCCAATGGCGGACGTGTCAACATGGGCGCCTACGGCAATACCGCCCGGGCTTCGCGCTCCTCGCGCGGGACGGTGATCCGGGTCTGGTGAATTTTTAGCCGGGCTAAAAATTCATGATGGACTTTCGCCTAAGCGGGCATTGCCCGATGGCGAAAGACGTGAAGTTTCGATAATAAACCATTGGGTTATCATCGAAACTAACGTGGTTAACCCCGTTTGGCCGCGTTTTACGCGGCCATCATCACGTGACCGCGTTGGCACGTGGAACGTGACTCACGTGGCGGCCCTTTGGGTGAATTTTGCGCCGACTCGGCGCAAAATTCAGGTCATAACGCCGCTGAAACAATGCCAGACGCCGGGGTGGTGTTGGAATGGTTGACCGGAGTCCGGCGCGTGCGCCGGTAGTGCGCCGGGGTGGCGCCCATCAGGCGCTTGAAATGCTTGATGAAGTAGCTCTGATCGCAGAAGCCCACGGTGTAGGCGATTTCCGGGCAGCTGGTCGAGGTGCGCTCCAGCAGTTGCTGGGCTTTATGAATCCGCAATTGGAGCACATGCTGAAGTACGGTCTTGCCGGTCTGCTGTTTGACCAGGTGGCTGACCCGGAAGACGCTCAGTCCGACTGCCTCGGCGATCTGTTTGAGTGATATCGGCTGGGTGTAATTGGTGGCGATGAAGTCCAGTATCCGGCTGACATTCGCATTGTAGCAGTTGAAGCCGTGCGCATAAATACCCTCCATGAAATCGTCTAGGGCCCGCATCAGGACGTGCGACAGGGTCTCAAAATCGCGGGCCTGGATCAGCTTCTGCATCCACTGGTGATTACGTTCGATCAGCGGTTCCATCAGCGGGCTGTCCTCGACCGCCGCCCGGGTGAGGTAGCCCATCAGCTCGATCGCCCGAGCGCGCAGGACGACCAGCTTGGGTGAAAAGAGGTACATCGCTCCCAACATTTCATTCAGCACCCGGCGCGCTCCGCTTTGATCGCCGGCCCGGATCAGCGAGAGCAGCATGCGTTCCTTGTCGATGGGGTAGGAGGTCAATCCGCTTTTTTTCTGCTCGGCAATGGCTTCCGAGATTTGGCGCTGCTGGGCCGCCTTGAGGCGGTTTTCTTCCAGTAGACGGGGCTGCCAGCCGCTGACCTGGTAAAAAGTCTTTTGCAGGAACAGCGCCGCCTCGCGGATTCTGGCGGAGGGCCAGACCGGCAGCCGCGCCACATAGCGCCGCGCCGCTGCCAGCGGCACCCCTTGTTCCGCCAGTCCCTGGATCGAGGCATCGCGCGTTTTGCCCTCGGTGACAACCGCCTCGCTCAACAGTCCGCCACGGACAGTCTTTTGGTCCACCATGGCGACCGCCCAGCTGATGATGCCCGGCGCCCAGTAAAATATGTAAGGCTCGCCCCAGTGCAACGCCTCCTGCAGACTATAAGCCGCAGTGCGCGGCCCTGAGGGCAGGGTGAAAACCAGCTCCGGAGCGCGAGGCCGGTCCCGTAACTGGCCGCTGACCAGCACCGGATGAACTCGCAATGCGAATGCCTGCCGGTACGTCCGGCGCACCTGGATCAAGGTTCGTTGGGATAAGATGCTCATTTTGAATATCTTTTTTTACTGGACAGCAAGATCATTATAAAAAAAGCTGTTTTTGTCTATACCTTTTTTAAGAAAAAAGTAAGTTATAGCTATTCAACAGGGCATACTAGGCGCCGGTCGCCTGGTAGAGCAAGGCAATATCAAACCAAGGAGCGGATCATGAGCGTATTGGAGCAAATCTCGGAAAACCTGATCAAGGGTAAAGCCAAGGACGTCAAGGAACTGGTCGAGAAAGCCATCCAGGAGAATGTCAAGCCTGCGGATATTTTGAACAAGGGTCTGTTGGCAGGCATGAGCATTATCGGTGAGCGCTTCAAGAAAAATGAGGTTTATGTGCCGGAAGTCCTGATCGCCGCCCGGGCCATGAAAATGGGCATGGATGTGCTGAAGCCCCTGCTGGCCAGCGCCGGTGTCGAGCCGCTCGGCACCGTGGTCGTCGGCACCGTCAAGGGTGATTTGCACGATATCGGCAAAAACCTGGTGCGCATGATGCTGGAAGGCGCCGGCTTCAAGGTCGTCGATGCCGGCATTAATGTGGAACCGGATAAATTTGTCGAGTTGGCCAAGGAAAACAACGCCGGACTGATCGGCGCCTCGGCCCTGTTGACTACGACTATGACCAATATGAAGGCGGTTGTGGATGCCGTTAAATCGGCCGGCTTGGTCGGCAAAATCCAGGTCATGATCGGCGGCGCGCCGGTGACCCAGGCCTTTGCGGACGAAATCGGCGCCAACGGCTACGCCCCGGATGCGGCGTCGGCCGCCGACCTGGCGAAAAAGCTGATCTGCCAGAAATAAGTGAATTGCGTTGGTGTTGGTGTGTTATTCAAGCCGTCCTGGTCGCGGAAACGCGGCCGGGACGGTTTTTTTTCTCAGCCTAGGTTTAGCAGAATCACGGTCAGCACGGCCAGGGCCATCATCAGGAACCAGAAGCGGGATGTTTTTTCCCGGAAAAGGAAGACGGACACAAGTCCGGCGCCGATAACGCTCGCAATGCTGCTCAATGTAAACAGGATTGCGGCCGGCAACGTCGCGCAGAAGCACCACAACAGGAAGCCGCAGATGGAACCGCCGCCGGCCAGGGCCGACAGGCCGATCCGGGCGCGGTCCGGGCGCGGCCATGCACCCCGTAGTGTGATATCGGTGAGCGCGCCCAGCGAGAGTGTGATGTAAATCGTGGTTGTAAATACGCCGCTGAATTGGCTTAAGGCGTCTCCGCCGGCGGGCAGGGTATGTTGGTTGAGCGATTTGATCGCGATCGCGGAGAGGCTGTTGCAGAGCATCAATAGCCCCAGGATGAGTGCGTATTCCAGGCGCTGCCCCAGCCTGCCTGGCGCAGAGGGACGCGCGGCGGATGCCGATGGCGATACGCTCCAGACCCCGGCTAGCACGGCGCCAATGCCGCCGGCCAGTCCCAACGCCTGAAACATGCTAATGCGCTCACCCAGAAACAAGGCCGCAAACAGGGCCGTTACCAGAAAGGTCAGGTTGCTTGCGCACCATAATGGAGACAAGGGGCCCAGGCGTAGGGCCTTGTTTACCAGGAGCAGACACAAATATTGGCCCATGCCTGCCGCGATCGCCCATAACCAGACAGCGCGCGGCGCCTGCGTCCATGATGCAAAATGTGTTTGTGCGCCAAAAAAAACCACACAGAAGGGGCCAGCCAACGCGATGATCTGGATGGGTGTTATGCCGCGGTTTTGTCCGAATCGGTAGGCCACGCCGATCAATGAGAAACTCAGTCCGGCTAAGACGGCCAATAACGGCAAAGATGTAATCATGCTTTTCTCCCGTCTGGGGGGTGGCGACCGGCAGAGGACAATACAGGAATCGGGCAGGGGGTCAAGGACTCTCAAGCGGGTCAGGCCAAGCATTCACCCGGAGCAGATTAACAATGATAGACAGGATGTACAGGATCGGTAGCGGCAACCGGAGCATTCATTCTGTGTCCCTGTTAAAAAACTTGTTTCCCGGGGCCGGGTTTGAGATGATTCTGGCTTGGTTATAGATCAGCCTGGGGCAGTTTCCAGAAATCAAATTCATCAGGAAAGGATTGGGATATGCAAATTTCAACTTTTATCGCCATCGGCGAGAACATTCATTGCACCCGTGTCTTGAAGCGGGCTGGCAAGCTGGTCGCGAAAGGTGAAGATGGCCGGGATTCCGTTATCTATGAGGTAGATGGCTTGAAAAAATTCATGCCGATCCCGGACGTTTTTCTGAAAAGTGCGGACTGGGAAAACGGCAAGGTGCGTCACTGCGCCGCCGCGATCTGGCAGGGTATGCACGGGACTGACGCCGATCGCCAGGCCGGCATGGACTACCTGCAGTTGCTGGCGCGTAAGCAGGAAAAGACCGGCGCGACTTTCCTGGATGTCAATGTGGACGAGTTCAGCCTGGATCTCGGGGAGCGGGTTCAGGCCATGCAGTGGACAGCCGCGCTGGTGCAGAAGGCGTCGGTTCTGCCGTTAAGCATCGATTCGGCCAACGTCGAGATTATGCGCGTCGGACTGCGCGCCTGTGACCAGGCGCGGAGCCGGCCCATGCTTAACTCGATTTCGCTCGAGCGCCTGTCCTTGCTTGATCTGCTCAAGGAATACAAGCCGGCAGTGGTGGCTTCGACGGCCGGGGAAAAGGGCCTGCCGGCGACGACCGCGGAGCGTCTCGATAATCTGGGGCGGCTTATTCCGCAGTTGACATCGCGGGGTATCGAGCTGGACTGGGTGCATGTGGATCCGCTTGTCTACACTATTTCCACGGACCCCTGTAACGGTAAAATATTCCTTGAATCCGTGGACGCTGTGCGCAAGACATACGGGCCGGCCATTCACATCATTGGCGGTCTGAGCAATGTGTCCTTCGGCATGCCCTGCCGGAAGCTGATCAACCAGGTTTTTGCCTGGCTGGCCGTCGAGTCCGGTGGCGACGGCGGCATTGTGGATCCGCTCCAGATCAACGCCGCAATTCTGCGTGCGCTCGATCCTGCCACTGAACCTTTCCAACTGGCCCGAGCCCTGCTGAACGGCGATGACGAGTTCGGCATGAACTTCATCGCCGCCCACCGCGCCGGCAATTTGGTGTAGGACCGTCCTGAAGACGCTATGCGAACTATACGACGCAAGGCCTTTTTACAAAACTACGAGGGGGATCCGCTGGCGTTGATTCCGTTGATGCCGGAGCTGAAGCGCAAAGGCTACACCTCCATCATGCTTCACGCTGAAATTGAATATTTGAACCTGTTTCAGGACGTGGCGGCTGCGGCCAGGGCCGAGGGATTGGGCAGCGGCGTGTTCACGGGGTATATGAAATATGAGTACCGCTACTTGGCGGACCATCCCGACCAACGCCTGGTGTCGGCCCGTGAATGGCAGGATCAGGATGGGCTGGGTGTTTCCAATTGGGGCTGCCCGTTTAATCCTGAATTCAAAAGGCGTTATCTGGAATTTCTGCGGGAGCTGGCAGCCGTGCCGGGGGTCGAGGAAATCCAGCTCAATGATGAGGCCGAGCTGGGGGTGGGCTGCTATTGCGCCGTGTGCCGTGCCGCTTACGGACGGGAAATCGGCGGCGAGATACCGCTGCTCCTGGTGACGGCGGCGGATGCCGGCCGTTGGCGTGACCCGGCCTGGCGGCGATTCTTGAAATGGCGTCTGGAGCGTTGGAACGCGGTCCACGGCGAGATGAGCCTGGCGATCAAGCAGGTCAATCCTGAGATTCAGGCGGTTTTTCAATCTGGTCCTGGGGTTGATCTGTGCTGCCAGAATCCCTGGCAGTCGGCGGTGGATCTGGCCGGTATGGTGGAGCAGATTGACGGCTTGTGCGTGGACCCGTATTACACTTTTCACCAACGCTGTTACGATCCGGCTGAGGTTTACCTGAGTGAATGGTGCCGATTTCTGTACGGGATCGTGCCGCCCGGCAAGCTGGCGGAAGTCGTGCCGCAGGCTTTTTCGCATCCGACCTTTACCCGGCCGCTCGATGCGGACGACGGCCGCTGGGCGGCTGTGATTCCCGTTGCCTGCGGCGTGGATCACGTGGTGCCCTATACCTACACGCTTATGCAGTGCGCTACGCCGCTGATGAAAGCCTATGAAGCCTGTTTCGCTTACGATTGCTATTTCGAACAGGCGCGGCCGCTGGCCTACGCGGGCGTGGTCCATGGCGCCCAAACCGAAATTTATTCCCGTCCTTTTCCGGTCAGCACGCCGAACTCGTATGACGGCACGCGGATGCTGCCCTGCACGGAAGCGCTGCGGCACAAGGGGCTGCCCTATACGTACCTTCCTGACCGGCGGATCAGCTTGGAGATGCTGAAGCCGTTCGAGGTGCTGGTGCTGCCGGAAATCGAATGCCTGGATGAGCCGCAATCCCACTCTATCCGGGAATACTGGGAAACCGGGGGAAATTTAATCATTCTTGGACAAATGGGAACTGCCGACGCCGGCGGTACGCCGCGCGATCGCTCGTTGCTGGAAGACATTACGGGGCTAAAAGTGGTGGGCGAGGCCGATGGATACGGACGGCGGCAGTTGGCGTTTAGCGGTCCGCATCCGCTGGCCGCCGCCTTGCCGGCCGTGCCCGAGCCGGCGGCCAGTCTGTATTTCAACGGCGCCATGCGGCCCTTGCTGGGGCTGACGCAGTGCAAGGATGTGCGGGTCGAAGGCGAAGCCAGTATCTTGGCCATGTTCACGGATGCAGATGGAAAGTGTCTGGAATGGCCGGCGATCATTGAGCCAGTGACACGTTCTCCCCGGGGACGGATCCTTTATTTAGCCGGGTTTCCGTCGCGCTTGATGCCTAATCCTAAGTTTGGCGTTTGGCCCCGGAATCTGGCCCATGGGCTGCTCCCGGCGGCTGTGGAGTACCTGGCGCGGCGCAAGCCCGCCTTGCGGGTCGAAGGCTGGCCGCCGCCCGTGCCGATGGGGCAAGCCCGTCCGTTGGA
Organism: uncultured Verrucomicrobiota bacterium; assembly: GCA_964486075.1. Lineage (GTDB taxonomy): Bacteria > Verrucomicrobiota > Kiritimatiellia > JAAZAB01 > JAAZAB01 > JAHIJO01. The sequence goes on along the minus strand of CAZALU010000079.1, from coordinate 1,733 downwards.
CCCTCGTTATATAAGCACATTCGAATTTTTCCCTCTGCTCGGGGAGAACCTGGCGATCGGTGTGGTGACCTCGTATTTCAAGGAGCCGACACAGTTTAAAATGTGCGCCATATTGCCCCCGGGCAAGGCCCTTGCCGCTGTTCGCGAACTCGTCCGGGGCAAGTCGGTGCCTGCCCAGGTTGGCTCAGGGGAAGCGGTCATCGATGTGTCCATGGGATTCGATGACCCGCTGAAAATTTTTGTGTTCAGTTTTACCTGAGGAGAGCGCCATGACCGCGCACCGCAACCCGCCGGAATTGATGGGCCCCGCCACGCGGGAGCATTGTCCCCGCATCATCCTCAGGGGAAATGCTTACCAGCGCGGATTTCAGTACGGGAAGGCATTCAAGGCTTACCTGCCGATTTTTTATGAATGGTTTGTGCAAAGGCCGCCGGCTGATGTCCTGACCGCCGAGTACCGTGCCGTCCTCGAGGGGCTGGAGGCCACGGTGCGCCGGTATTATCCACAGTTGTTCGACGAGATCCGGGGGCGGGCGGATGGCTCGGGCCTGGGCTATGACGCCTGCCGCATCCTGGCGTTTCACAACGACGTCCGGCCGCTCTTGAAAAACGGGTGCTCAAACTGTCTGACGACCGGCGGGCCGGATGGCCCCTGGCTGGCCCGCACTTGCGACCTCTTTGAAGCGGAGCGGAGCTGGCAGGTGCTGGTGATAGCCCTCTCGGACGACAGCCTGTCGTACGCGGGCATGACGTATCTCGGGATGATGAGCTTGCTGGGCGTGAACTCGGCCGGGCTGGCCGTGGGCGGCGCCAGTTCCGACTCTTCTGCGGCGCCGGCCGCAGGCGGGCTGGCGGCCGCATCTCTGATCATGCTCGCGACGTTGAAAAAGACCGCTGACTGCTGTCGCCTGGCACGCCAGGAAGGGTTGACCGGCAAGGGGGCGAATTACCCATGCCTCGACGCCTCGGGCGACGCGGCCGTCATCGAATGTGCCCCCGGCATCATGGCCGTGCGCCGACCCGACCGCAGCGGTTTCCTGGCAACCACCAACCACTCGCAGACCGGCAAGATTACGCCTTCCGCGTATGCGCTGTCCATTCTCGATAACTCCAAAACCCGCTACGACAACCTATGCGCCGAGGTGGGGCAGGTCGCTTCCGAACGCCGCACGGTTGAGTTGGCCAAGCGTGTTTTCGCCGGGCACCAGGGGGAGCACCATGTTTGCCAGCATCAGCTCGACGGCTACCACACCATTTACAGCTGGATCATCCAGCCCGGCCGCGAGCGGAGTGTTATGCATTTTGCGTGGGGTTACCCTTGTGAAATGCGCCACGAGCGGATCGAGTTGGACTGGCAAAAAATGCGCGCCAGTGCCGAAAAAGGATCATCGCTTGCTTGCTGAAGCCTGAATTGTGCGTCGAGCTGGCGCAAAACTCAGGTCCAATACATTCAATTAGGTCTCTGTGCGCAGCGCAACCGAGACAACTCCGACTGTAGCCGACCACGCTGGGGTCGGCTCCCAAGACCGCGCCCAGCGTGCGCGGCGACAAAGATTGTCCGCCGCGGCGGACAACTCACCCCGCACCAGATGAACAATAGGCACCTTATCCATGCAGAACCGTTAGATCATGGAAGGCAGACCCGCCTCTGGCGGGAAAACAAGTTAATTTTTGTGGATCCTCACCAGAATCTGTGGGTCGAAGAGGGGATTTACCACAGAGACACGGAGGCA
>CAZALU010000078.1:0-14801 GCA_964486075.1 uncultured Verrucomicrobiota bacterium | reverse complement strand
CGCCAGTGACTGCAAGAGCTGGTCGGTGACCATGTCGAATGGGGGCGCGGTGGCGAGGGGGGTATATCCGGAAGGATCCTTGACATGGCAGCATGTGTCGCGGCACTATTACTGGCTTCGCCGCATAGGCAACCGCCCGGAGCGTCATTATGCCGAAAAAATTTATCATACCCGAACCCAGGCCCGGACCGTACGTCTTGAGCGCCGATTCCAAACGCCAGCAGGGGGTGCCGCGCGGCGCCGTCACGAAGCACGAATGGCGCAGTGCGATTTTCCCCGGAACGCAACGCGATTTCTGGGCGTATGTCCCGGCGCAGGCCGAAGCCGATTCCCCAGCCTGCGTGATGGTGTTTCAGGATGGCGGTCTTTACGTCAACGAGGAGGGTGAGTTTCGGGTTCCAGTTGTGTTCGACAACCTGATCCACCAGAAAAAAATGCCCGTGACCGTTGGTGTTTTCGTCAACCCCGGGACGGTGCTGGGTGTTCCGCCGCCGCCGGGTCACGACGGCAGTCAGCGCAGTATCGAATACGACACGCTCAGCGACCGCTATGCCCGTTTTCTGCTGGAGGAGATCCTGCCGGCCGTCAATAAAATGCAGCGGTTGACCTCGAATCCTGCCGACCGGGCCATCTGCGGCATGAGTTCTGGGGGAATCTGTTCCTGGACGGTGGCGTGGGAACGTCCGGATGCTTTCGGGAAGGTGCTCAGCCACGTGGGCAGTTTCGCCAACATCCGCGGCGGGCATGTCTACCCGTCCTTGGTCCGCAGCACCTCGCGCAAGCCGATCCGTGTTTTCCTCCAAGCCGGCTCCAACGATCTCGACGTCGGATGGGGGAACTGGCCGCTGGCGAACCTGGGAATGGCGGCGGCGCTGAACTTCACGGGCTACGACTATTGCCTTGATTATGGCGACGGCGAACACAATGGCCGGCATGGCGGCGCCATCCTGCCTGAATCTTTGACCTGGTTGTGGAGGGGCAGCACCTGAACCACGAAGAACAATAAGAAATTTTACCACGGATTACACGAATAGCACGGATCAAAACAATAAAACCTAGGGTCTCTGAGTTCAAAATTGATTGCGCCATCCAGTTATCAGTGAAATCCGTGAAATCAGTGCTGAATAATTACGATAAAATTATTATTCCTAATCCTGCAAACTATGAGCGGAAGACTGACAGCCATCCAAATCGATGATGCCGGCGCGGCGGGAACGCTTCCTCCGGCGCAATCCCCGGATTCCGCCACGAGCTACCTGACTGACGAGTCCCGCCTGAGTGGGCGGGCGGAGCGGATCTATTTCCCGCGGACGGAAACGGAACTGGCGGCCATCCTGCGGGCCGCGGGCAAGGCGTCGGCCAGCGTGACATTGTCCGGCGCCCGGACCGGGATCACCGGCGGGGCCGTGCCGCTGGGCGGTTGGCTGGTGAGCTTGGATAATATGGATCGTATTCTCGGTCTTCGCCAGGATGCCGTGCAAAACAGATTTTATCTCCGATGCCAGCCGGGGCTGACACTGGCAGCGCTCGACAAGGCCCTAAATAAAAAGATCTTCCCGGGTGAAGCGAACTGGCCGGCCGCTGACCGGCAGGCCTTGGAGGCCTTCCGCCAGCCGGGCGGCTGGATGTTTCCGCCGGATCCCACGGAACGTACGGCCAGCCTCGGCGGAATGATCGCCTGCAATGCGTCCGGCGCCCGTACGCTCTTTTACGGATCCACGCGGAATTTTGTTGCGCGCCTGCGCGTGGCCTTCGCGGACGGTTCGATTCTTGATTTACGGCGGGGCGATTGTTGCGCGGACGATCAAGGCGGCTTTCGACTGGCTCTGCCGGATGGGACGGTCCGGGAGGGAGCGATTCCTGACTATGCCATGCCACGAATCAAGAATGCGGCCGGCTATTTTACGCAGCCCGGGATGGACCTGTTGGATTTGTTCATCGGTTCCGAGGGCACCCTCGGCATATTCACGGAAATTGAAATCCAGTTGATTCCGGCGCCGGCAATGATTTTAGGCGTCATCGGTTTTTTCCCTTCGGAGCCAGCGGCGTTGGCATTCGTGCGCGGCGCGCGCGGCCAGGCCGCCGGTGGCGTGGCGCCCTCCTTGCCGTGTTGCCCTCTGGCCCTGGAATATTTTGACGAGTATGCCCTCGATCTGCTGCGGGAACAGAAGTATAAAGTCGGGCCGTCATCCCCGATCCCGGCGTTGCCGGAGGATGCCCGGACGGCGATCTATATCGAGCTGGCGACCACGGAGGCCGGGCTGGAGGAAACTGCCGAAGCGATCCTGGGGCTGCTGGAAGCCTGCGGGAGCCGGTCGGACAGCGCTTGGACGGCCACCTCGCCGGAGGAAACCGAACGGCTCAAGACGTTTCGGCACGCCTTGCCGGAAGCGGTCAACCAGCGCATTGGCGAGCGCGCGGCGCAGCATCCCGGGTTGACTAAACTGGGCACCGATTTTGCGGTGCCGGACGGGGCCCTGGAAAAGATGCTGGCGGCCTATCACCAAATGCTTTCCGATGAGAAATTGGAATACGTCATGTTCGGACATATAGGCAATAACCATCTGCACGTTAATATCCTGCCGCGCGACCTGGTGGAATACCGGCGTGGGAAGGCGCTCTACCTGGAGCTGGCCCAACGCGCGCTGGGATGGGGTGGCACGGTGTCGGCCGAACACGGCGTTGGCAAGCTGAAAAAGCCCCTGCTTCAACTCATGTACGGCGATGCCGGCATTGCCGCCATGCGCGCCGTCAAACGCGTCTTCGATCCCGAGGGCCGGCTGAATCCGGGCAATGTGTTCGACAGAACAATACAAGTAGATTCATGAGTAAGCGCCGGCCAACACGAAGCTCCGTTTGTTTCAACTTGCATCCTGCGGATCAACTTGATACACATTAATTATTCAGAGCCACGTGATTGTTCTCTTTCCGACTAAAATACGGACTTGAACAGTTAAAATTGTGGGATACGAATACGGATTACTGCTCGTGGGTCCGAGCTTGTCTATGAGAACAGGCAGCCGACTCTGACTCCCAAGGTAGAGCTGGGTTTATCCCGATTATTTGAACAATTACAATTCTGGAGCGCAAGACGATGTCCAATCCTTACCATAAATACGTATCGGAATATGCCCGACTCTTAAACGAGGGTGTTGATTATCCGCTCGGCAATATTCCCCATGATCCGCGCGTCACTCCTGCCAAGGAAGCGCCGCGGGTACTGCTGTTTTCGCCGCATCCGGATGACGAATGTCTTGTCGGCGGTCTGCCGTTGCGGCTGCGCCGGGAAATGAAAATGGACGTGTTGAATGTGGCGGTGACGCTGGGCAGCCGGAAGGATCGGCAGTTGGAACGTTTAGTTGAATTGCGAAATGCCTGTGATTATCTGGGATTGGGACTGGTCATGACCGGCGAGCGGGGCTTGGAAAAAATCAACCCGAGTTCTCGCGAGGAAAATCCCGCGACCTGGGCCGAAGCGGTCAAGCTGATCGCCGACATCTTGCTGCAGCATCAGCCGCGTGTACTGTTCATGCCGCATGCCAAGGACTGGAACAGCACGCACATCGGCACGCACCTGTTAGTCAACGACGCCTTGAAGCAAGTGGACTCGACGTTTTGCTGTTGGGTGTGCGAAACAGAATTCTGGGCGCCCTTGTCGCATCCCAACCTGATGATCGAATCCAGCGTGGCTGATGCGGCGGATTTGGTTGCTGCAGTTTCTTTCCATGTCGAGGAGGTCCGCCGGAATCCATACCATCTGCGTTTACCATCCTGGTTGCAGGACAACGTGCGCCGGGGCGGCGAACTGGTGGGCGGGCAGGGCGTCGCCGCGCCGACGTTCAGCTTTGCTACGCTCTATCGGTTGAGGAAATGGGTTCATCGCCATTATACCGATGCGGGTAAAGTCGGAAAACTGATTTCCTGTAACGATTCGCTGGACGAACTCTTCGGATAAACTGGAGTCGCCGGCATGACATCTTCGGCGCCTTCTTCCTATCGCCGTTTCCTGGCCTACTTTGTGCCGCTTGCTCTGCAAGGCATTGCGCAAAGCCTGACCTACCCGCTCGTGGCCATGGTTGCTTCCCGTGGGCCTGGCGGACCGCTTAACCTGGCCGGTCTGGCGCAATCCCAGACCATTTGCGGCGTGCTCTGGACGCTGGGAGTTGGCTTGATCACTGCCGGCATGGTGTTCGGTAAGACACGGGAGGGATTTGCGCGATGCGTGCGCATTAACAACGCTATTCTCCTGGCCATGGTCGGTGTTTATGGGATATTGATGCTGCCGCCGGTGTCTCATTTTCTGTTCGGCCGTCTGCTGGGATTGCCACCTTTGATTGAACAGCCGGCCCGGGTAACTTTCCTGGTTTCGTTGCCGCTGATGATATTGTTTTTTCTCAGAAATCCCTACCACATCGCGATGTTTAATAATAATGCTACCGGGCGTGCCTTCGGTGCGACCGTAGGTCGCATACTGTTGACGTTGCTACTTTCGCCGTTGTTTTGCGCCTTGGATGCCGTGGGGCCGATTTGGGCCGTTGTCTGTTTGACACTGCCTGTCGCGCTGGAGTTGATTATGTCGCGCATCCTGGCTCTGCCTTATATTCGCAAGATTGAGTACGGGTCAGGAACCCCACCGGGTTATACGGAAATCCTTGTGTTTGCCTTAACGCTCTCGGTGGGGGGGCTGTTCTTGTCGCTCTCGGGATTCATGGTCGGCGCATTTATGGCACGCGCCGCTGACCCCGAACACATGTTGCCGGTTTATTACATGGTGTTGGGCGTGGTTGGCCCGGTGGCGTCCGGGGCTATGCGCCTGCAGGCCTTGACCATCACCTATTTTGGGCAATCGGAGCGAATCAATAGAGGTCTGTTCAAATTCTCGCTGGCTGCGGGAATGGTTATGGGGGTATTGCCCTTGTTTTTATTGCTGCCGGGTATGGTTGAATGGTATTACGTCGGCCTGCAAAAACTGGACCCCGTGGATTTACCGCTAATTCACAGCACCGCCTGGCTCCTGGTATTATTCCCGTTTACCGTGGCCCTGCGCGCTTACAGTGAAGGCAAAGCGGCCTGGTTCAAAAAGCCGGTGACTGTACTGACCGGCCAGGCTGTCTTCCTGGCGGTCGTGGCGGTGACGGCCTTTTTTTTCTTGAATGTAGGCATGCCCGGCAATTTGCTGGGAGCGCTGTCTCTGTTGTTGGCCAACCTGGCCGCGGCCGGGATGATTCTCTTTTCCCTGCACTGGGAAAGACGCGGAGGATTGCCGGTGCCGTCCGTGAAGGTGGAGAGTTAAATTTTCAAGGCAGCGGAGGGACGGTTTTTTTCTTTAACTGGGCCTTTTGCTCGGCCACTTCCTGATGGTCAGTGAATCCGTTGCCGTTGCTGTCAGCATGCGCCGGGTCGGTTTTCCAAATCGTGATTTCATCGTAGTCGGATATTCCGTCCTTGTCGGTATCCGGCGCCACCGTGACCGTCACCTTGATTTCTCCATAATTGCCGACGGGCAGGGAGATGTTATTGGCGAATAGAATGGGACCGTTGGCGTTGGCGATAACGGTGGCTTCTTTGCCTACCAATACCACTTGAGCCAGGAGATAGGTGTTAGTGTGATAGTCAATTTTCATGAGCAGGGCGTTGGCTGGCGCGATGATGCCGAGGTGGTCTTTGAGGAGTTCCGGGTTGCCTTCGGGGCCATAGGTTCCGTTATGGTTGTGCCAGCGGCCCTCGGCTATGCAATGCACGATCTCTCCAGACCGGGCCCGTAGTCCGCTGTTCTGCCAGCGGCATTTGTCGGCCTTGACGAATAGCACTACCTCGACCGGTTTTTCGGGATTGACGGACGGAGCCGTGCGGCAGCCGGCAAGTCCAATCCCGGCCATAAAAATCAATGCCAGGGCCAGATCAAGCATTAAGTTCCTCTCCCGGGAGGGGGTGGGGGTGGGGTGGGTCATGCGAAAGAGCCTTTTCAGTCAAGATGTGCTGATTTATTGTACATTGAATATTGGTTTGCCGCGTCTGTGGCCGAACAGCTATTTGTCACACCATGGGGTGACGGATTACGGGCCTGTCCCGCGCTGGTGTATGCAGCGGCGTTCTCATCCCTGTTTGCGCTCGAATTCCTTCATGAATGCTGCCAGGGCGTCGACCCCCTCCATGGGGAAGGCATTGTAGACCGAGGCGCGAACGCCGCCTACGGAGCGGTGGCCCTTGATGCCTTTCATACCGAGTCCGGAGGCTTGTTTTACAAACTGTTCTTCGAGGGCTTCGCTGGGCAGACGGAACGTGATGTTCATATCCGACCGGCATTCGCGCACGGCTGTGCCCTTATAGAAGCCGCCGGCATCGATGACTGAGTAGATCTTAGCGGCCTTTTCGATGTTGCGTTTGTAAACGGCGGGCAGCCCCTGTTTGAGCAGCCAGCGGGAGACGAGCATCATAAGATAGATGCTGAATGAGGGCGGGGTGTTGTAGAGCGAATTTTCCTCGATGAATGTCTTGTATTTAAGGATCGTCGACATCTTGGCGGGCGCCCGCTCCGCCAGGTCCTTGCGGATCACAACCAGAGCCAGGCCGGACGGCCCTAGGTTTTTTTGGGCGCCGGCGTAGATCAGGCCGAATTGGCTGACGTCGAAGGGGCGCGAGAGCATATCCGACGACATATCCGCCACCAGCGGCGCCTCAGTTTTCGGGAAAGTTTTCCACTGGGCCCCAGCGATGGTTTCGTTGGAGGTCAGGTGCACATACGCGGCTCCAGGCGTGAGTTTGAGCTCGCCCTCAGAAGGTACGCGGGTGGGAATTTCCTTGCCGCAGTCCGCCGCCACGTTGACTTGTCCGATCAGCTTGGCTTCCTTGATCGCCTTGCCGGCCCAGGCGCCTGAATTGATGTAATCTGCAGTCTGGCCTGCGCCCAGCAGGTTGAGCGGCGCCATGGCGAACTGCAGGCTGGCGCCGCCGGCGATGAAGAGCACGGCATAGTCGTCGGAGCAGTTGAGCAGTTTTTTGTAGTTGGCCACCGCTTCGGAATGGATGGCGTCATATTCCTTGCCACGGTGGCTGCTTTCCAAGATGGACATGCCCGAGCCTTTGAAATCCAGGAACTCGGACTGAGCTTCCTGCAGGACTTCCAGTGGCAGAGCCGCCGGGCCGGCGTTAAAATTATAAATACGCGCCATGTTGAATATCCTCATTGTTAAATTTTTATGGTATTATGACAAATTCCGGCAATGGAATTTACGAAGACACACACTATAGCGTCCTTAGCGTTTCGCTGCAAGCTATCTGTCCGATCTGCCGGCAATTCTAATGAGAGCCCATTCGAAAAGGATTTCGAATGGGCTCTCATTATGGGCGATCATTTCTCTGGCATGATAGAACTGTTGTGTGCGAATGAAGTCTTAATAGATGACGACTCATAGGCGCCAACGGCGCATCGTCTCGCCCACTTGGCGCAGGATGTGTTGTTCCTCGGGATGGATATCGCCGTAGGGACGCGGACCGACATTCAGGCAGAATACCGCTTTGCGGGATTGCACGTTTCGCAAGGTTGCCATGATCTCGTCGGCGCTCTTGACCCGGTGGTTCCAGGGCTGATATGACCACCCGGCATTCAGATTCCACCAGCAAGCGGTTGGTTTATCGCCCACCTCGGGGCAGTTGGAAGGCAGGTTCTTGTTCTCGCCCGGCAGGTCCAGTTCGCAAACCTGGTAGTCTTCGCCTCGCACAGGCAGGACATGGGTGTTGTTGGTGACCACGGCGTTGGGCTGCAACTTGTGAATCAGGTCGTACGTGCCCGCCAAATCCCAGGGACCCCTGGCTTGAAAGTACTCATCCCCCCTGGTCCAGTCGGCTTTGGGCCAATAGCCGTCGAAAAGGACACCCCCGATCTCGCCGAAGCTGGTGCACAGCTCCCGGACCTGGCCCTGGTAATACTCGACATAGCTCGGCCAATCGCGCCGGTAGGCCGGATGGGTCCAGTCCACCAGGGAGTAGTAAAAATGCAGGGCCAGCCCGCGCGCGCGCAAGGCCGGCGCCAGCTCGGCCAGCACATCCCGACGAAACGGCGTGTTGCTGATCTTGAAGTCCGTCAGCTGCGTATCCCAGAGGCAGAACCCGTCATGGTGCTTGGTGGTGATCAGGAGAAACTTCTGCCCGGCTTCCAGCATCAGGTCTGCCCATTCTTCCGCATTAAACCGGGTCGGATTGAATCTTTCCATGCGCCGCTTGTAGGTCGTGAAAGGAATACGATCCTGGCAATAGATCCACTCGTTCCCGGAATGGCTGAGCGCGTACAAGCCCCAGTGTGCCGACAAGCCGAATCTAGCCTCGCAAAAACGCCGCAGGCCTTTGCGCGAGGCTTGGAGTTTGGCGCGACTTGTGTCCTCGGCTTTGGGCAACGGTTGTGTTTTCATTTTATCCTTTCGTTTAATTGCATTTGCTATGTTGATTCCGGCACGTGCGCCGCCCACACCTCGAACCAGTCGTCCTCGCTGGAGGATTGGAATACCGCCCAGCGGCTGTCGGGTGTGACGTGGGCGTTGGATTCCAGCCGGTAGCCGAGCAGCTTGCTCCGGCACAGGGTCCGGAAGCTGCAAAGCGGCGTAGTGCGCACCGCCATTTCCGGATGTGCCGCCAGTTCGGCGAAGCAAAGCTCTTTTTTGTCGGCAAACCGATCGTAGTCCCATATGTTTTTTTCCGGCAATTCGTATTTCCAGATCGTTTCCCCGCCGTTGGGATTACGTAAACACCACTCCGACCACGTGCGGCGCCAGGGATCATCCCGGATGGCCGCCTCGATGCGCCGGCGCAGGTCCGGGGTCAGGTTGTGTTGGTCGAAATTGTCGCCGTCGCCCACCAGGAATGTTTCATCGGGCGCCACTGTCACATGGGCCGTGTTGCCGACCCCGAGGGGGCAGATGAAGGTCTCGTAGGTCCCGGCGTCGAGGTCGATGCGGTCAATCGTGACGTTGTCGAGCACACCGGCATGGGCATAGATGCGGCCGGAAGGCGCCCAATGCTCATGGGAGCCTTGGATGGCTGGCGGGATGGTTGTCGGGTAGTGGGTGTTTAGCCACCGGCCGGTGCGCGTGTTGAACACCCGGATGCGTTTCTTTTCCGGCGGCTCGGCCCATTGGATATGCGGGTCTGGCGCATATTGTTGGGCACACATCAGCCGGTCCGGATCCAGCGGGTGGGGATTTGGGTGACTCAGCCACCACTTGTCGGTTTCGAACACCGTGTCCACGGATCCCGTTTGCACATCCAGTCGAACCATCTCCTGGGCACCCGGCTGGCGATACATCATGTCGACCCATGCGTGATAGGGCATGCTTGTCCGCAGGGCGCCCTTCTCCCGCCAATAGGGGGTGTAAATATAGCGTTCGTTGGCCGACATGGATCCGTCGAAGAACTCCGGGATATCTTTCGCAGGCTCGATCCGGCGGGATTCCCCGGTGTCCAAGTCGAACTGCAGGATCGCCGCGCGGCGCGGGTCGCTCTGATCCACAACCTGCGCCTTGTGCGAACGCGGGGCGACAGCAAAATGCGTTGTTGCCTCTCCCGCCGGCAAATCGCCGTAGCAGCGCAGTTCACCCGTCAGCAGGTTGCGGGACCACAGGCGGCAGCGTCCGCAGGGTTTTCCCTGCCGGATGTCCTCGTGTTCGGTGAATACGGCAAATTGACCGTCGGCCGTGAACATGTTGATCCGAAAATAGTTTAGCATGCAATGGCTTGCCCGGCGGGGAGTAAGACATACTACTCTTGTTCCGGTCAATTTATCTTTCCATTCTTGCTCTGCCCAGTCCAGTGTCAGGGATGCCGGTTTGTTGGCGGGCAGCATCTTCGAACAGTCCGGATGATCCTGTCGGGGGAATGGCGGATGATTCATGGGTTGGAGCTCCTTGTTGTTATTGTTCAGGAGGATAGTCATTTCCTCGACAATGACAAGCAATTGATTGTGAATATGATAGTCGGGATAAACCCGACTCTACCTTAAGAAAGTTGTCCCGATCATGCTACGCGCGCGCATCGGTGCGAACGCCGTTCTGAAACTGCCTCAAGCGGTCGATTTGAAAATGGATATAATTCGGATTTTTTTAAAGATATTCTTATCTGGTTCGCTGGTTATGATTTTTATATGGGATTTCCGCAATGGTGGGGCGAGGCGTCCCTGCCGAGCCGTTCCGAGATCGGATCACCCGGAGGGTTCGCCCTACCGAAGGGAGCAGTTACCGCATTTGGCGACAATATAATTATTTTCAACCCATTTCTAAATCGGCCAAAATCCCGTTTTCGACCGGCGTTGACGCTACGCGCAGGTGCCTGATTTTAATCTCAATATGCATGTCCTGACATGTTGACACAGCGTCGCAACTCCCCTCCTTGGAGGGGGGGGGCAATTTTCCTGCTATAGCTTTTTTGGTCCAAGCGCGTGGCAATGGTGCCACGTCTACGAATATATCCTGCCAACTCGTGCCATAAATATCGATAACGAACAGCTTGACTGGATTCCCAAATTGATTAAACATTGCCCGGTGCGTTGAAGAAATGAAGAATGGCAAAGATTGGCACTGCGGATGGCCTGACTACGCACAAGGCTACGACGGGCCCGCGCGGATGGTCGCGGATTGTCAGGCATAAAAAATCAGTTCATGACCCGTGCCATCCGTGAAATTCGTGCTTAATTCAAAAGACGGGGAAACCGCATGACGGCCGCTAAATACATTCGATTCGGGGTTATGGGAATCCACGGATATTCGCGGGCGCACATCGGCTCGCTCCAAAAGCTGGCCCAGATCGGTGCGCCGGTCAAGCTGGTGGCGGTGGCGGCGCATGCGCGTGAGCAGGACGAGGCCTACGCGGCATCGTTGGAGGCCGTCGGCGTCAAGCTGGCACCTGATTTGCCGGCCTTGCTGGCCATGAGAGATGATCTGGATGTCATCACCCTGCCGGTGGGCATTGCCTTGCACGTGCCCATGGCGGAGCAGGCGCTCAAGGCGGGATACACGGTGTACCTGGAGAAACCGGTGACCGGTGCGATCCAGGATTTCGACCGGTTAGCGGAAGCTGAGCGTCACGCGCGCGGGTCGCTCTTTGTCGGGTTTCAGGATATTTTTCAGCCCAGCCTGTGGGAACTCAAACGACTTCTGTTGGCGGGTGAGCTGGGAAAATTGCGTCGGATAGTGGTGATGGCCGCCTGGCCACGCGATGCATCTTACTATGCGCGTAATGCCTGGGCCGGGCACCTGCAGTTCCAGGAAACATGGGTGCTGGATTCGCCGCTCAATAACGCCTGCGCTCATCATCTTAATCTGGCATTGTTCCTGGCCGGCGCCTGCCTGGCGGAGACTGCGCGTCCGCTGGAGGTCACGGCGGAATTGTATCGCGCCAACCGGATCGAGTCGGCGGATACGACCGCGGTGCGGATTCTAACCGTTGCCGGGGTGGAAATAGTTGGCAGCGCCTCCCATGCCTGTTCCGTTGCGCGTGGACCTGTTTTCCGGCTGGAGTGCGAGGACGGGGAGGTGACCGGGGCTCGTGGGGATGCCCAGGATCAGGACTGGCACTGGCGTAGCTGGTCCGGGAAAACCGGCCGAATCGCAGTCATGGCGCCCTGGGTTGACCCTTTTCTGCATGTCGCGCGGACCATCCGGGGCGAGGCCGGACTTCCGATCTGCAGCCTGACCATGGCGCGAGCGCACTGTCTGGTGGTCAATGGGGCGCATCTTTCTTCGCCGGTGCATGATTGTCCGTTGGACCAGTGCGCAAGCGTAACCCGGACGGAGGCTGGTGGACGATCTGTTGTTTTAAGGGTTTTGAAAGACATGAACGCCTGTCTGGACGCTTGCTTTGACAAAGGTTGCCTGCCTTCCGAATCCGGCGCTGCCAGCTGGGCCAGGCCCGGCAAACCCGTGGATGTTTCCATACTTCGGGCTTTTGCCCTGCCGCAAGATTTTGCTTCGAGAAATATTGCGACGGCGTAGCAATATGTTAATCTCTACTAGGCAGGTAGCGTGTGCGGCGACTTTGTCCTTGATAGCAAAAAAAACCTATTACCGGGAAGCTTAACGCCATGAACAACAAAATCAGTCGCAGATCGTTTTTAGCCAGGCTGACCGTTGGCGGTGCCGGAGCTATTTTTTTGCCGCGCATGGCTTTTGGAGACGCCCGTTCAATTACATCCCTGGTGGTGGTTCATGGCACCGATATTCCGCAGATGCTGACGGTGGGGATCGGGAAGCTGGGGGGCTGGGGAGCATTTGTTAAAAAGGGCAACAGAGTAGTGGTCAAGTTGAACGCGGCTTGGGCGAGCACGCCGGAGGAAGGCGGCAATACCCATCCGCTCCTGGTGGAAAGTTGTGTCAAGAATTGTCTGGTCGCTGGCGCCGTATCTGTGATCGTGCCGGAAAATCCATGTTCGCCGGCGCGCGAATCCTTTACGCGCAGCGGCATTGATGAAGCTGTCCGGCGTGCCGGTGGTAAAATGTATTGCCCGACAGCGAAGCAATACCGAAAAGTTGCCATCCCAAAGGGTGTCAGTTTGAAAGAGGCCTCCGTGATCGGCGATGTTCTGGACTGTGATTGCCTGCTCAATTTACCAGTGGCTAAACAGCATGGCGGCGCCCAGCTGACTATGGCGATGAAAAACTGGATGGGTTCGGTCCAGGATCGCGGTTTCTGGCATCGGAATAACCTCCACCAGTGTATTGCGGATTTCAGCACATTCATCCGGCCTTCATTGATTATCATGGATGCCACGCGTATCCTGACCACTAATGGCCCGCGGGGACCGGGTAAACTGGAGTATCCGAACCAAATCGTGCTGGGCACAGATCCGGTGGCCGTGGATGCTTACGGCGCCACGCTCTTCGGCAAACAGCCCTTTGACATCAAGTATATCAAGCTTGCCCATGATATGCAGGTCGGTTGCGGGGATTTGTCGCTGATTAATCTTATGCATATAGAATGTTAAAGGAACCCACCCCTTGCCCCTCCAGGGATGGGGTAAGATGTTGCAACCCAATCAGATACCCTTCTTGGATGGGATAAGATGTTGCAACCCAATCAGTGCGCTATTGCAACCGAATCAGATCCCTTCCTTGGAGGGGCCAAGGGTGGGTTCCCTAGAATTTCGTCTCGTATTGTTACGTTGTTTATCTGAAAGCGGCTCGATAGCATGGCGTTAAATTCAGCATGCTTGCACAGCCTTTTGGAGGTTCCATACAGTGGTTCTCTCTGTTGTGTTGGTAATATGGCATGTGCAGGACGAGACGAGGGCGAGGTGTGGCCTTTGTCTTGGCGCTATTCGCATTTAATCCTATTGTCCGTTCCGAAAGGATCCTTGCGCATGAAACTGTTGGTCAAGATCATGGTGTTGGCTGCGGCAGTGATCCTCTGCCTGCAGCTATTGCCTTGGCCATGGGCGGCGTTGGTTGTGCCGGGGGCCAGTCCATTGGTTGCCTTGGGAAGCGCCTTGTCTGCCCGGGAAATTATTTTACCGGCTCTACTGGCCGTGCCGCTCTTGCTGCTGGCGTTGGCTAAAGGGCGTTGGTTTTGCCGCTGGCTCTGTCCGATGGGGTTTGTTCTCCTTTTAGTCGGAAAACTGAAATTACCCCGTCAACTTCCTTTAGAGAAAGTGCCGGCCATCGGTGGGTGGCTGGTTGTGATTGCGCTCGGCAGCGCCGCCGCGGGGTATGCCTGGTTCCTGTGGCTCGATCCGCTGGTCTTATTCAACGGGTTTTGTGGCGTGTGGCGGCACGTTCCTTTGGTGTGGATCGATCTTGTTCCGATAGCCGGGTTTTGCCTGGTTATTATCCTGACGCTCTTTTCTGCCTTTGCCTGGTGTGAGCGGTGTTGTCCGTTGGGTGCTACGCAGCTCTTCCTGGGACGCGGCTGGCAGTGGATTCGGCGCGCCCTTTTCAGGTCGCGGGTGCCGAGCATGATTAATCAGGGGGTGGCGGATGATCCGGGGGGTGTGCCTTCCGAAAAGAGCATGTTGCTGGGGCGGCGATCCATCCTGGCTCTTTTGGGCGGCGCCGGCTTGGCTTGGCTGGCGCGGGTCTGGAAGGGAAATGATGTTTTAGCAATCCGACCGCCGGGCGCGGTTGCAGAAACCCGGTTTTCAGGGCTGTGCCTGCGCTGTGGGAATTGCATGACTGTCTGTCCGCAGCGTATTATTATGCCCGATCTTGGGCGCAGCGGCATTGCCGGAGTGCTGACGCCCGTTGTCGATTTCGAGCGGGACTACTGCGACGAATGGTGCAACCGCTGCACCCAAGTTTGTCCCAGCGGCGCTATTCAGCGCCTGACGTTGGACAGGAAACGAATGATAGTGATGGGCCATGCCCGGATTGAAAAAGACCGCTGCCTGGCCTGGTCATATCTTCAACACTGCATGGTCTGCGGAGAGTTTTGTCCGTACCTCGCGATCCAGACGCGGGCAAACAAAGGGGTGCCCTGTCCTGAAGTTAACCAAGATGTATGCCGTGGTTGCGGGGCCTGTCAGAAGAACTGTCCGGCGCTGCCCCTGAAAGCGATTATCGTGCACGGAGTAGCGCAGCATACTGTAGACGATGAATCCTGACAGCGCGACCTGCGCAAGCACATAGGCGTCGCAAACAATTGCCAATCAGATTGCCTTGCGAACGCCGTTTGGAAACTGCCTAAAGCGGCCGATTTGAAAAGGGATATAATTCGGAACTTTTTTAAAGATATTCTTATCTGGTTCGCTGGTTATGATTTTTATATGGGCTTTCCGCAATGGTGGGGCGAGGCGTCCCTGCCGAGCCGTTCCGAGATCGGATCAC
>CAZALU010000077.1:0-14922 GCA_964486075.1 uncultured Verrucomicrobiota bacterium | reverse complement strand
CGGTCTTCGAATCCGACCCCACCGTGGTCGGCTACAGCAAAAGTCGTCCCTGCGCGTAGCGCGAGCGGGTTTAATTTAATCTGATAGTGATTTGTTATTTATAGTGCGGGCACGTGCCGCTTGCGAGATTGCCCGCCGACCCTTTCACGGACGGCGGGAAGCCCGGGGGGCGTTCCCGTCCTACAATGCAGAACAACATCCGCCCCGTTGCGGGGCGAAAAGTGCTGAGTTAAATAGGATTAAGATTCTCCGCATCATCCGTGAAATCAGTGCAATTAGTGGTTGATTTTCATAGGGTTGCAGGCACAGCCCGCTTTAGGTTATTTACCTGAAGCACTATCGCATAATCCCTACGGACTTGCGCCCCTAATCAAAAATTGCCGAATTTTCTGGTTGCTTTAGAGGAAGAAATAAGTTTACTATTCCACCACAGTATCCGCTGCAATCTGTTTATTCGGGCAGCGCCCCACGCTGAGGGCACGTTACCCGGACGTTAACTATTTATGAACACAGTTTGTAACCCCAAACCACAAACAGGAGATCATCCATGAAATTGACCGCGATCATACCCATTGCCTTGTGTCTCGGCCTGACAGGATTTTCGGCAACGGCCAGCGCAGATTGGCTGACTGACTTCGCAAAGGCCAAACAGGAGGCGGCACAAACGCAACGCCCCATCCTGGCGGACTTCTCGGGCTCCGACTGGTGCGGCTGGTGCATCAAGCTGGACAAGGAAGTCTTTTCACGGGCTGAATTCAAAGCTTTTGCCAAGGATAACCTGGTGCTTTTTATGGCCGACTTTCCGCGGAAAACGGAACAGTCAGCTGAATTGAAAAAGCAGAACGAAGAATTGGCCGGCAACTACAGGGTCAATGGATTCCCCACGGTGCTCATCTTGGATGCGACCGGCAAGGAACTGGCCCGAACAGGCTATCGCCCAGGCGGAGCCGCAGCTTACGTAAAGTATTTACAAGATGTGCTGAAGGCAAAGTTCGAATCAACAACCCAACCCAAGGAGAACCAGTAAAATAGGATAATGCCAGCAAAGTCGGTCCGATACCAAGCAACAAATCAACCATAGCAACGAAGGCAAAGTTATGAAATTACAGCATTTGATAGGAATTGGAATCGTAGCCATGTTCGGCGTCGCCGTGATAGCCCAGGAAGCGGAGCCCGTAACCGCGCCCGCGGACGCCAAGGCCATCGTCATGGAAAAGAAAATCGAATACAAGGCTCAGACCCTGTGCCCGATCGAGGGCAACAAGATTGATAAGACCCAGTACGCGGACGTTGGATGTTGTCGGATTTACGCCTGCGGCAAGGACTGTGTGGCTAAGATCAAGGCGGATGTCAATGCGGCCAAGAAAAAAATCTCCGAAGCAGGCGAATGCGCCGAATGCATCTGCGCCAAGTGCGGCGGAACACTGGCAAAAACCGCCGACTGCGCCGCGGATACCATGCAGTGCACAAAATGCAAAACGATGCAGAGCGTCAAAGCCGATTGCGCCGCCTGCCCGATGAAAGACAAAGCGTGCGAAAAAGACGCTCCGGCAGAAGTTCCGGCTGCGGCCCCGGAAGAAGTTCCGTCGAACTAGTTTTGAGGATATTATTTCCTGGCCCGCTTAGGCGATAGTTAATATTGCACAATGAGCGTGCAATATTCAGGCCTTTAAAACCGGCAGGTTCGCAAGGGCGGGCCTGCCGGTTTTTTTCGCCGTTAAATGGTTTTTTAAGGAAGAGCGAACACCGCATTCAAGGGAGCGAGTAGCGACCGAGAGCCGGAGTGCCTGGCGCGCCGCGTGGCCTTTTCTTAGCATGCGGCGTGTCAGGCACGTAGGCGACTAATAAGATGAAGCGCCGCCGCCATCGCGGTAGATCGAAGGAGATAACCTCAACCGGCGGCGCACCGTATCAGCGTAGCCACTGGCGGCCGCCGTGCCGCCGTAGGCAAGCACGGTGGATGACAGCGGCGGAGCGTAGGGGGACGCGGGGCAGCACTCTGCTAGAACACGGCGCATTCGATGTAGACTGCGAACCCGTCGGATTCCTTTGACACAACAACATTCACGAAGGTTTGGCTGTTAGCCAGATACTTCTTCGTCATGACCACATTTGTTGGCGTCCACCAACTCGTTGAATTAGCCAAAGCTGTACATGCCAGCTGGCTCAATCAGATCGAGATTTACTTCTCGATCTTACAACGAAAGGCACTCACTCCAAATGATTTTACCTCGTTGAAGGCCGTCAAAGATCGTCTTCTCGGCTTCCAGTTGCATTACGAGTCAATGGCCACACCTTTCGAATGGAAGTTCACAAAACGGAACCTCAAGGATCTCCTTGCAAGAATTAAGGCAAAAACCGACGGTATCATCGAGTCGGCCGCTTAACCAAAAAATACGTTAGTGTATTTATGAACCAGAGTACTTAGGCAGATCCACTTTCGGCGGAAAGTCGATGCAAAGGCAGGTCGGTCTAGCCGTCGTGCCATGCCGGGACAACGTCCGCTCAGAGTCCGCCCCGATCCCGCAACGGGATCGTGACGCTCCATGAGGTTCTCTTACAAGGGATAGTAGTCGGAAAGAGAAGAAAACGGAAATCAAGATAACTGATGGATAAAATCGACATCCATCACGTATCGTGATAAATATCACGACTTTTTCCATCAAATATCATTGCGCCCCACAGTTACGGCGCCATCGCAGTCATTGAACGATTCATCCGCTCGTTCAAGGACGAGTGCGCCCGACTCATCCCGGTCCCGCTCGCCCCTGCAGGCTTCCGCAAGGAAATCGAACTCTTCGCCCTCTGGTACAACCTCCATCGCCCTCACAAGCGACTCAGAGGACGAACACCCTTTAGTGTTTACACCTCCGCCAACACACAGCCCGGTTCAACTCCGAATCTCTCGGCATCTGCCAACCCAGCAACCCATTCACCGTGCGGGCCACCGCAACTGGTCATTGAATTCATAGAAGGACGCCGACATCTGCCGATCATTAGCCTGCGTCATGCGGCTTGGTTTGCGGTAATTCGTTCGCCGACGTAAATCCCCTCAGCCATATCCGGAGTCTGCCGATTTACGACCTCTTCTCCTCTTTCCCTTTTCCCCGGCTTCGTTGACCGTCATTTTCGCGCTCAATCCAAATCGCTCCTGCGTTTTATGCCCGCTTGCTCCCGCATTTGTGCCATGTTTTACTCCAATTTCCCAACCCGGATTTCGCTGGACACCTACAATTGACGGAAACGGAGACGAGGTTGGAGGAGGAATCGGGGACGTCGGTGGTTTGGGTGACGAGTTTGGTGGCCGGGTCAACGGTCGTGGTGGCGATGGTTTCGTTGCCCAACGCATCCAAAGAGGACGCGACGACGCGCGTCCCTCCAGTTAAGCCAGTCAACTGCTGGCGGGAGATGGATCGTCAATCGCAACACCATATGCACATTGATGATGCCCATGGATCACGAGGTTACGCTGGGCTACATCCCCGGTATTGAAGGCATTCGATACAATGGTAATTGCCGCCCTGCTGCATGAAAAAAGACGATCGAGAAGGCGCTCTCGCTTGGGCAGCGCTAAAGAGCCTCATTTCTGGCGGAAGACTATGCGCCCTTTGCTTAGATCATAGGGTGAGATTTCCACAGTGACTTTGTCGCCAATGGAGATTTTGATGAAGTGTTTACGCATTTTGCCGGAAATATGAGCCAGAATTTCTGCGCCATTGCTCAGCTTGACGCGGTACAGAGTCGCCGGCAGGACTTTCGTGACCAGTCCGTCAACCCGCATAACATCTTCCTTACGCGACCCTTGTTCCGCCATAATTAAACACTCCTCATTCATTTCCAAAACAAAACGGCGTTATTCTTAATGAACCGCCATCGGAATACAAGTACTATTTTAAGCCATCCAAGGCCGCAATCCGCTCCATCACCAGGTCGGCGATCTGTTGATAGCCAGCCTTATTGCCCTCCATCCCCGCCCAATCCTCCGGTTTCAGGGGCGCACCGTAAACAACGCTGATTTTCACAGGACGCACCCAGCGGACGCCGCGTGGAAAAGCCCGAAAGCTACCAGCCACGTAAACGGGAATCACCGGCACCTGGGCCTTGGCAATCAGGAATCCGATTCCGCCCTTGGCCTGCTGCAGCTGACCGTCCCGCGTGCGAGTACCTTCCGGGAATAGGCAGAGCATACCACCCGCCTTGAGCACAGCCAGCGCCGCCTTCATGGCCCCGATATCGCCCTTGCTGCGGTCCAACATCACCACGCCAACCTGCTCCCCCCACCAGCGGAACAGTCGGTTGCGGAACAGGGTATCACGGGCCATGAAACGTATAAAACGTCCCGTGAGGTTGCAGCCGACCAGTGGCGGATCCAGAAAACTGGCATGATTGGAAGCCAGAATGCAACCCCCTTCCGCAGGAACCTGGCCTTCGCCCCTGGTTTCCAAACGACACCACAGGACCAGCCAGACCCGCAACAGGAAGCGGCATATCCGGTAAACGATCGGCATATTTTCCGCTGTAGCAATGGAATTCATTTTATCGCACAGACGCTGAAGAACCCACCTATTCTCTTTCGCCCCGCCAAGGGCTATGTCCTGGAGGGATATACGGCAATAAGCCGGCGCTTCAGCGCCGGTTTGATGTCAGCAATAGAAGCGTTCCGTCCCATCGGGACGGCTGACGCATTGTTGTCCAGACTCCCTCACCACGCCCACGATCAGTGCCACCACCTCGTCAATGGACAAATTCGTCGTGTCTATGACCCGCGCATCCGCCGCCCGCGCCAGCGGGGCCGTGACTCGCCCCCGGTCCAGTGCGTCTCGCCGCGTGATGGATGTCTTGACCCGTCCGATGTTGGAAACGCTTTGCGCGCCAGCCAGATCAACCTGTCGGCGCCGCGCGCGCTCATCGGGGTCCGCGTCCAGGTAGAACTTGAAGGGCGTGTCCGGAAACACCACCGTGCCGATGTCGCGCCCCTCCATGACCAGGCTGCCGAAATCGGTCATGCCCCGTAAACGTTCGACAATCCATTCCCGCACCCGGGGCATCGCAGCCACCGCGCTGACCTGCTCCGCCACCGTCTCGGACCGGATTTCCGCGCCCGGATCCTTGCCGTCGATCGTGAAGCGAACGCTGTTGTCATCCAGAAAAAACTTCATTTGCAAGTCCCGCAGCTCCCGGAGAACCACCGCTTCATCACGGCAGTCAAACCCTGTCCGCAGGCACTGCCAGGTCAAGCCCCGGTATAGGGCCCCGGAATCAATATGGACCCCGCCCAGCAAGGCCGCCGCTTTGCGGCTGACCGTGGATTTACCCGAAGCGGCAGGACCGTCAATGGCTATGATGAATAACGACATAAGCGCCAAGTTCTCCAAGATGTTTCCAAAATTCGGGATAGGAAGCGTCCACGCAAGCAGCCGGCGCAATGGTCACGGGCTGTTCCGCGAACAACGCCAGGATGGCCATGGCCATGGCAATTCGATGATCGCCGTAGCTGTTCAACTCCACCCCGCCGCGTATTTTTGCTCCGCCCTGGATTGCCATACCATCCTCGTATTCCGTCACCGTAACGCCCATGGCCCGCAGGTTGATGGCCATGCAGGCTATTCGATCCGATTCCTTCACCCGCAGTTCCCGGGCATCGCGGATTTCGGTAACGCCTCGGGCCAGTGCGCCGGCTACAGCCACGCTTGGCAATTCGTCAATCAGGTTGGAAATTTCAGATCCGGCCACGCGGGTTCCCCGAAGACCGCCGCCCTGCACGCTAACATCGCCGCAGGGATCGGAGCTCAGCGGTTGGTTGGATATCGTCGCCACCACCTCAGCCCCCATGCGTTTCAGCACTTCCAGCAATGCCGTGCGCCTGGGGTTCAGCCCGACATCATGCACAACCACATGCGCTCCGGACATGGCGGCAGCCGCCACCAGCCAGAATGCGGCGGATGAAAAATCGCCGGGAACTATCCAGTCCCGTCCTTTCAAGGCCGCCCCTTTTTGGCCAAATCCCCGCAAAGACACATGCATGCCTTCGGCCTCCAGGGGCAAACCCAGCATCTGGAACAGGCGCTCGGTATGATCCCTTGTGGGCTGCGGCTCACGAATACTTGTCGTCCCATCGGCAAACAGCCCGGCCAACAGGATGCAGGACTTCACCTGCGCCGAGGCAACCGGCATGGCATAGTCTATGCCTTTCAGACGTCCCCCGGTAATGCGAACCGGTGCGCGGCCATCGGCGCCCAGGAGCTCTACCCGGGCGCCCATAAGTTCCAGCGGCTCTTTGATTCGGCTCATGGGCCGGGAACGCAAAGACGCGTCGCCGGTGAGTTCGGTGACCATTGGCAGGCCGGCCAACAATCCGGCCAGGAGTCGCATGCTGGTGCCGGAATTGCCCACATCCAGCGGCTGGGTCGGCGTCTGCCAGCGTCCGCCAATGCCTTCCATCGTCAAAACATCACCTTTCAATTCCGCCCCTGCCCCCACGGCTCGCAGAGCTTTGACGGTATTCAGGCAGTCTTCGCTTTGCAGAAATCCTGTGATCTGGGATTGGCCGGAAGCCAAGGCCGCCAGCATCGCCAACCGGTGCGAAATACTCTTATCGCCCGGCACCCGCAAGGCGCCGGACAGCTTCGCGCATGGATGAATTTGGACGGAATCGGTCATGGTTTCAAGTTCACGGGCCAGTTGCCAAGCCTCAATATCTTCAAAACGTTCGATCTTTATATTTCCTCAACCGCTGAACCCTCTGGAACCATCTTCATCGTTCCCCAACCGTTGAACCCTACTGCTTAATTAACCTCCGCCTACGCATCCGCCCCTGATTCAGAAACCTTTTCACGGCCACGAAATCACTACGTTCCATGGATCGAACCAGGCTCGTCATCCCGGCTTGGATAACGCGCAGCTCGTCCAGGATGGCCCGGCGATTGCTGGCAATAATGCCCAGCCATATATCGGGCGAACCTTCGGCAATCCGGGTGGCATCCATGAATCCGGGGCCGCAGAATCGCGTCAGCCGCGCGGGCTGCTCCCGTCCAACGGTCGAGGCCAGCAGGGCCGCCAGTAAGTGCGGGAGATGACTGGTCCGGGCCAGCATCCGGTCATGAATTTCGGGGGAAACGCTCTCCACGCGAGCGCCCAGTGCGCTCCAGAAAGCCTTAAGCTTGCGTAGGGCCTGCCGATCCGTCCGAGGCGTTGGCGTCAAAATCACCACCGCCTTTTCGTAGAGACGCGCCGACGCCGCTCCGATGCCCTGCCGCTCCGATCCGGCGATCGGATGGCTGCCGACAAACTGGGCGCCGGCCGATGATGGGATCGCCCTTTGAGCGGATTTTGACTGTAGCCGACTTCGGTGAAGTCGGTCTTCTTTTCCAAGACCGCGATCAGCGATCGCGGCTATACATAACGATGTCCTGCTAGATCGGGTCAGGGTTTCCATACGCGCCACGATCTCCTGCTTACTGCTGCCGACATCGGTCACCACAGCCCCGGCGGAAAACGCAGGCGCGCAAACCTTGGCCAGGACGGGTATCATGGCAACGGGCAAACAGAATACAACCAGATCGGCATTGCGCACCGCCGCCGCCGGCTGCGCGAAAACCTGGTCCACCGCGCCGACGGCCAATGCCTGCTTACGCGTCCGGGCGCGCCGCGCATAACCGGCCACGCTGGCGGCTAGCTTTTTCCGCTTAATGGCCAAGCCCAGGGAGCCGCCCATAAGGCCCAGTCCGATAATGGCCACTTTATTAAAAATCCGGCGCGATTTCATTGGCGCTCCGCTTGATTTAACATACAAACCGTGGAACCGAACAGATGTTTAACTACAAAATACACGAAAGTAATATGTTGATGAATTCAGCGTCATATATTTTCGCGCTGCATATTTTGTAGTCATTGAACTGCCGGGTTTAGATTGAATCACGCCCGCATTCTAGGGACTCCCTCTTATAATTCAATGATATTAAGGGAAAGCCTTTTATAATGGCATGATATCTCGCCACCGAAAGTCAACCAATTTCGATCAGCCGTAAATCGGTCGCAATTGGGCGTTTCACCTGGATGGTCCCCCCTCGCCCACGCCGGAATGCGACAGAATTTCTTATCTGGTTCGCTTGTTATGATTTTTATATGGGATTTCCGCAATGGTGGGGCGAGGCGTCCCTGCCGAGCCGTTCCGAGATCGGATCACCCGGAGGGTTCGCCCTACCGCAGGGAGCAGTTACCGCATTTGGCGACAATATAATTATTTTCAATCCATTTCTAAATCGGCCAAAAGCCCGTTTTTGACCGGCGTTGAGAATCGTCACCGAGGATAAGCCGGTGGGCCTGCTGCAGGAAGGTTTAGGGCGGACGAAAAAGACGCGGATATGGGTCTACGTGGGAGGGTGCGATCCGCCGCACCGGTTTTTCGACTTCACCGAAGACCGGCGCAAAGAGCGCCCCGGCCAGATTCTGGCGAAGTATGCCGGGTTCGTGCAGGCGGACGCTTATTCTGGATACGATCACCTCTTCGAGAACGGCGCGCGCCTTATCGAAGTCGGATGCTGGGCCCATGCCCGGAGGAAATGGGACGAGGCGCTCAACTCCGCGCCCAAGCCTTGCACGGAAATGCTCTTGCGCATCCGCGAGTTGTACAAGATCGAGGCCCGCCTCAAGGGGGAGCAGCCCCAGGCACGGCTGGCGGTCCGCCAGGCGGAGTCGGCGCCCCTGTTGGAAAAGTTCTACGAGCGCCTGACGGAGATCAGCGCAGAACGCGTCATTCTGCCTTCTTCACTGCTGGCCAAAGCCATCGGCTACGCGCGCAACCAGCGCGCGGCGCTCTACCGTTTCACCACCGCCGGCCGTTTGGAAATCGACAACAACTGCGCGGAAAATACGATTAGTCCGCTCGCGCTCGGCCGCAAGAACTGCCTCTTTGTGGGCAGCCTGCGCGGCGGCAAGGCCTGCGCCATAGCGCTCACGCTCCTGCAAAGCGCCAAGGCCGCCGATCTCAACCCCTACGAATATCTGCTCGACATCTACAACCGAATCATGAGCCATCCGGTTAATCGCCTGGGATTGGCGCGACCGGGTGTGAAGATACGAAAAACAGCATGTTGAACGGCGTTTGGACAAATTCCGGAGGTTGTCAGTCATTTTCCTTTCAAGACACACGTTTTTGCGTGTATTTTTGGGTTGCGGACGCAGCCGTCTTTGGGCTATACTGTTTGTTTTAATCCAAGGAGGTAAACAGCATGCTCGCCGGCCAAGCGCTTCTTAAAAACATTAGGACATGTTCCCTGCGCAAGGGCGAGTGCGCGATCTGGTGGTTGGGCCAGTCCGGGTTCATAATCAAGCTCGGCAAAACCGTCATCGGCATCGACATGTTCTTGTCGCCGCATCTCCGGCGGCAGATCCCCGCCCTGCTGAACCCGGACGAACTAAAGAACGTGGACCTGGTGCTCGGCACCCATGATCATACCGATCATATCGATCGGAAGTCCTGGCCGGCCATCGCCCGGTCTTTGCCGGCGGCCCAGTTCATCGTTCCGGACTTCGTGCTGCCCGGGTTGGCCAAGGACCTGCGGATACCACCGCAGCGGTTTATTGGCCTGGATGACGGCACCTGTGCCAAGGCATGCGGCGTCCGCATCACCGGCGTAGCGTCGGCCCATGAGTTACTCAACCGGGATCCGACAACCGGGCGTTACCCTTTTCTCGGCTATATCATTGAAGCCAACGGATTCCGGATCTACCACGCTGGTGACTGCTGTGTGTATGAAGGCCTGCAGACCCGGCTCAGCCGCTGGAACCTGGACCTGGTCCTGCTCCCCATAAATGGACGCGACGCGGTGCGCCTGGCATCCAACTGCATCGGTAATATGACGTATCAGGAGGCGGTGGACCTGGCCGGCGCGCTTGGCCCGGGCATGACCATCCCGCTGCACTATGAAATGTTCGCAAGCAATTCGGAAAACCCGCAGTTGTTCCTCGATTACATGCGCGTAAAATATCCGCGCCTCAAAACGACCCTGTGCCGGCATGGTGAGCGCATGATTCTCCGCGCCGCGCGGCGTCGATGCAGCACCTTATCGACACGCAAAAATTAACGGCGAATCACGCGAACAGCTTGAATAGAGAAAGATATAAACGGACGAAGGAACTGGCACTCAGCAACGGAGTATCAATATGGCTTACGCAAAAACATCTCATTTCAGGAAATTAACAGACACCCTCGAAGTCTACGCTCAACTCAAAGCCGAGTATGGCGCCAGGGGGGTGGAGCCCGTCTTGATCAAGGCGGAGAAAGCCCTGCGCGCCGCCACAGCGAAAATGATGAAATTGCCGATTGACCGGATCATGGCGCAAAAAGAACCCAACGACCTACGTTCCATCCGGGCCCTGCGGCCCACCGGTCCACGGCGGCTTTGGCCAGCATTTCGCCCCGCCCTTTACGCCAATCGGCTGGAAGGCGCGCTGTTGGGCCGGATGGCTGGTTGCACCCTGGGCGCCCCGGTTGAAGGCTGGTCAATCGACGGGATGAAGGCCCTTGCCAAAGAAACTGACAACGATTTTCCTCCCACGGATTACTGGACCTATGTTCCCCAGCCTGCCGAAAAAAGATATAATATCAGCCCCCGTGAAGCGTACACCCGGGAGAAGCTGGATGGGGTCCCGGTGGATGACGACATTGTCTATACGCTCCTGGGTTTGCTGATTGTGGAAAAGTTCGGCCCTAATTTCACCACGGCAGATGTCGGAAAAGCCTGGCTGAAATATCTCCCCATGGCCTGCACGGCCGAGGCCATCGCCCTGGAGAATCTTCGTAAAAAGATTCCGGCATCTCAGGTCGGCGCCCGCAACAACCCCTATTGCGAGTGGATCGGGGCCGATATCCGGGCCGACCCCTGGGGCTACATGGCTCCGGGCTGGCCCGAACGGGCAGCCACCCTAGCCTACCGTGACGCTTACATCAGTCACCGCCGGCAGGGGATTTACGGCGAAATGTTTTTCGCCGCCACCATCTCCGCAGCTTTCACCGTCGATGATCCGGTCAAGGCGCTCGAAATCGGCCTGACCGAGATTCCCCGGCAATGCGCCCTCGCCCAGGCAGTGCGCTGGGCCTTGAAAGTGGCGCCGCGCATCCGGAATTACCGTCAGGCGCGAGAAGCCGTGGACCGCCGCTTCAAAGGAATGCACTGCGTGCATACAATCAACAACGCCTGCCTCACGGTGTGGGGAATCACGATCGGCGGAACCGATTTCACCCGGGTCATCGGCGAAACCGTCGCCATGGGCCTGGATAACGATTGCACCGCCGCCACCGCCGGCAGCATTGTCGGCGCCGTCGTCGGCCGCAAAGGAATCCCGGTCCACTGGCACCGCAATTTCAACAACACAGTCCTCTCGTACCTGATCGGCAAAAAGCGCTTCGCCATCGACGACCTGCTGCGGCGTTTTGCCCGACAGGCGCGGCGGGTCTGGCACGAAGCATGATTAGCGCTGAACAACTATAGATGTTCAGGCAATTAACCTCAGGGGATCAAGAAACCCACCCCTTGCCCACCCTGGGAGGGGATAAGATATTGCAAGCCAACCAGTTCCCCTCCTGGGAAGGGACAGGCCTGCCTGCCACGCTGGGCGTAGCACTGCGGGCAGGGGTTGGTTCCCGTGTTGGGCTTAATTTAGAACTTCGTGCTGAATTCTTGCCTTATTTATCTGAAACACTATAGAAGCTATCAAAAACAAGAAAAAAACCGCAAAGATTGATAACCGCAGAATATTGACCTCCCGGAAAGGCGGGACGAATTAGCAGGGATGTTGGAAAGCAGAAAATATATGTTTTCTTTTATCCATGCCAACAGTGAAACCCGCGGTTTTAGCCCGTGCTGATCCGCCCAGGCGAAAAATCACTTGGGGTGCCCCCGTCCGCTGCACTTCGCACAACGATGTGGGCAGGTCGCCCCGGTTCATAGGAGAATTCATCATGCCCACAAAAAAACTCAAAGTCGTAGCTTTCAACGGCAGCCCCCGACCAGATGGCAATACCGGGCTGCTCATCCGGCGCGTATTCCAGGAACTGGAGCAGGCAGGCATCGAAGTCGAGTTGATTGATATGGCCGGTTCCCGCCTGCGCGGCTGCTGCGCCTGCATGCGCTGTCGCACCGAAAAAAACCGACGCTGTGCCCTGACTGACGACCCGCTTAATTCCTGGCTGGCGAAAATGTTCGAAGCCGACGGCATCCTGCTGGGTTCGCCGACTTATTTTGCCGACATCACCTCCGAATTGAAGGCGTTGATTGACCGGGCCGGCTACGTCGGTCGCGGCAACGGCAACCTCTTTCGGCGGAAAGTCGGCGCCGCCGTGGTCGCGGCGCGCCGGGCGGGCGCCGTCCACGCCTGCGACAGCATCAACCATTTTTTTCTAGCCAACGAGATGATCGTTCCCGGCTCATGCTACTGGAATATCGCCATAGGCCGCGAAAAAGGCGAGGTCGAACAGGACCAGGAAGGCATAAATACAATGGCCACGCTCGGACAAAACATGGCCTGGCTGATGAAACGGATTCAGTCATAAGAGAGGGTTCAGGATTCATGTCCGCGATGCGCGGGCCAAAGGTCAGAGACTGCCCTCCGTAGTCTCATAACGAGGTTAGGAGGGGTTAGCGGTTCAAAGCGTTGGAATTATATTGTAATCAAAGAGTTGCCTCATCCTCTGAAAAAAGGCCGGCACCCGGCTCAGGAGCCCGGTCAAGAGCTGTTGGGCCTGGACATGAAAAGCCGAGGTCTTCAGCCGTGAATCATGGCCATTGCCCATTATCCGTTGTCTTTTTTGCAGCCCGGGCCAGCATCTTCAGCACCGCCTGCCGACTGACCTGACGGCCCTCGATCAGGCTGGTGACCATGCACACATGACACCCTCACCAGACCCCCGCGTAATCGCTGGTGCCGAGCGAGGTATACCCACTACAGCATTCATTCGAATCAGTAAATCCGGCATAGTTCATTTCAGGAATTTTTCGGGTGCACTTTCAGTGGATGCAAAGTGGCACAGGCATTCCTGCCTGTGTTCATATCTGAATAGCACGATAACCGTGCTGTTCACTTTCGCCTAAGCGGGCATTGCCCCCTGGCGAAAGACGTGAAGTTTCGATAATAACCAGTTGGGTTATTATCGAAACTAACGTGGTTAACCCTATTTGGTCGCGTTTTACGCGTCCATTGTCACGTGACCGCGTTGGCACGTGGAACGTGACTCACGTGGCGGCCCTTTGGGTGAATTTTGCGCCGACTCGGCGCAAAATTCAGGTCATACCAGGATGGCGCTAAGATAAGGCCACCCACCCCTTCCCCCTCCCAGGAGGGGATAATATATAAGACATTGCAGACCAGATAGTTCCCATCCTTGGCGGGGATAGGGGTGGGTTTCCTATTTGGCTTAACTTAGCGCCATTCAGGTCATACCATTGAATTAGCAAAAAATTGCACAGGGAGGAATGCCTGTGCCACACTTGCAATCCAGCCCATAACTGTAGCCCGGAAATTAACTATGTCGTAAATCCATTTCCGCACCCCCCCTTTTTTTTCGCTAGCTTCGTATAAGATAAGATTAACGATCGACGTTCTTATCTTATATGATATGACTCGAATAATCCATGTTTTTACTTAATAATAAAGTGTTAATAGCTTTTATTATAAATTATTATATAAGATAAGATTAACGATCGACGTTCTTATCTTATATGATATAACTCGAATAATCCATGTTTTTACTTAACAATCAAGAGTTAACAGCTTTTATTATAAATTATTATATAAAATAAGATTGACGATCGACGTTCTCAATTTCAGACTTATTCATCGGGGCTGACTGACGTTCAAGCACTGGATATGACAGGAATATTTTCTCCTAAATTTAACAAAGAATTCGGCAAAAATATTTATATATTCACACACTACTGTCCGGTTTAAACCCCCTGTAAATACAGCTGGTTTTGAGGGTCGGGGTGCTGAATTTGTAACGGATGAGGAGCAAAGGCCTGTAAAATTGGCCTTTTCTCGAAAAGGGTAAGGTGCAAAATCTGTAGAATGGTGTAAGGGCTGTGCGGTAGCCGCCACCGTTTTTTGAGGATGGCGACAAGAACGTAGACGGATATCGCGATCCAAACCTGTGTCTTGACGGCATTCTCGCTTACACCGAAAAAGGCCTTGATGTGAAGATGTTGTTTTATCCACTTGAAAAACAGCTCGACCTGCCAGCGTGCCCGATACAAACAGGCAATAGTCAAGGCAGGGAGGACCATGTTGTTGGTCAGAAAGATCAGTCGTTTTTTTGTTTCCAGGTCCACAAATCCTATGCGTCGCAGAACATCGGGGTACTCCGGGCCCGATCGGACACCCGACAGAATGACGGTCTGATCAAATCGCAACCCGGTGTCCTTGTCGACCGTCCGCGAGTACCGTCGTTCGATCTGGGTGTTGCTCTTGCTCCGTGTCACGAAGAAGGCGCCATGCCGGTGAATGCGATGGAGTCGATGGAAGTCCAGATAGCCCCGATCCATGATGTAGAAGGAGCCGGCATCGAACTGAAGTTGGTCGAGAATATTGACGTCGTGAACCTTGCCCGGAGTAATAATGACAACGGTGGGATAGTTCCCCTGCAAAGCCAGAAGCGTATGGAGTTTCACCGCCGCTTTCGTCCGGCGGAACCTTGCCCACGGAAACAGCGACAGGCACAAATCGATCGTGGTCGAGTCCAGCGCGTAGGCCGTCTGGTCCAGCTCCGTGCCAAAAGACTCTCCGGTATACAACCCGGACGCTTCGCGGATCAGACCCTGCGCGAAGTCGGCGAAGATTCGCCAGTCCCGCGTTTCGTTGGCGTCGGCCAGGGTGCTGCGCGCTCCGGTCGATCGAATGCCCGAGTGGTAGAGTTTCTCGGATTGTGCC
>CAZALU010000076.1:0-15104 GCA_964486075.1 uncultured Verrucomicrobiota bacterium | reverse complement strand
ATCTCGGAACGGCTCGGCAGGGACGCCTCGCCCCACCATTGCGGAAATCCCATATGAAAATTGAGTGAAATCAGGCAGAATTGCTGTAACCTCCTTGGCACTTATTGACGCCAAGTGGATTAGTGTCCGCCAACCACTTCGCCCATTTTGAATATAGGTAAAAACATGGCGATAACGATCCCGCCTATCACTACGCCCAGGAACACCATCAGCAGGGGTTCGATCAAGGCGGTCAGGCCGTCGAGCATCGTTTCGATTTCATCGTCATAAAAAACAGCTATATTCTGCATCATTTCGTCGATTTTCCCCGTTTTTTCACCCGCGGCCATCATGTGCACAAGCAACTTCGGAAAACAGGGGTGTTTAACCAGGGCGCTGGAGAGGGTTTCCCCCTTCTCAACCGTGCCCCGCGCCTCCAAGACGACTCGTTCAAACACCTTGTTTCCGGTAGCACCGGAAACGATTTCCATTGCCTTAAGAATCGGCACACCACTCTGCAAAAGCTGGGCAAAAGTCCGGGCGAACCGACTCGTGGCCACTTTCCTGTTCAACTCTCCTATGACCGGCATTTTCAGCATCATAACAGCGCTCTGATATGCGCCTGTAGGCGTTTGCTGCCATTTGCGAATGAGCACAATTAGCGCAACAATAATAACCGCCACAATAATGCCGTATTTGCGCATAACCTGGCTAAGATTTACTAAAAACTGAGTTGGCGCCGGTAATTTGGCATGGAAGTCGGCGAACATATCGGAAAAGACCGGCACGATGAAAAGAATCATGGCCACGGCGATACCTACGGCAATGCACAGCACGATTACCGGGTAGCTCATTGCTGATTTTACTTTGCGCGACAACTTGGCCGCATCTTCCAGGAAGGAAGCCAAACGCGCAGCGGTTTCCCCTAATTGACCCCCGCTTTCCCCCGCCTTGATCATATTGATATACAAATTCTCAAACACGGTTGGATAACGGCTCAACGCTTCGGAGAACGAGGATCCTCCTTGCAAACTATTTTTAAGCCCGCTAATCAAGGCTTTGAAGTTCTTGTCGCTGGTCTGATCCTCCAGCGCGTCCAAGGACTGGATCAAAGGCATACCGGCCAGCAACATGGCGGAAAGCTGGCGGGAAAATGCCGGCAATTCCATGTTGCGGATTTTGCGGGCACCGGCGATGTGTGCTGTGGCGCCCGGCCGAGCTGTGTCCCTGGCCGGCCGCGGCGCAGGCGGCGGCACGCCCCTGGCAGCGACCTTTTTTGCCGGCGCGGATGAGGTCGCGCTTGTCGCGGATCCTGATTTAAAAACCACCATGAGACAACTCCTCCTATGTTATTCTCCACCGGTTACGCTTAACACTTCTTCCAAACTTGAAACGCCTTCTTTCACTTTTTCCAAACCAACCATTTGCAAAGTCTGCATACCGCTATCAATGGCCGCTTGCGCGAGTTCAGCGGCGCTGCCCTGCCTCAAGATGATCTCGCGCACGGCATCATTCACCGATAAAATCTCCATCAGAGCGCCCCGTCCCTTAAATCCGATATTACTGCATTTAGGGCATCCCGCTGGTTCAAACAGCTGTACGCCTTCAAAATATTTGGCATCCAGGTTGTTAATCCTGATAAATTCGAGCGGAATATCGCGAGGCCGACGACAAGCCGGACACAGTTTCTTGTATAAGCGCTGAGCCTGGGTCATAATCACCGAAGATGCCAGCAAAAAGGCCTCTACCCCCATGTCCCGCAGCCGCGCAATCGCCCCGGCCGCATCGTTGGTGTGCAGGGTGCTCAGGACAAGGTGCCCTGTCAACGCGGCTTTCACGGCAATGGCAGCGGTTTCCTGATCGCGGATTTCGCCCACCATGACAATATCGGGATCCTGGCGCAGAATGGAGCGCAATGCGCCGGCAAAAGTCAGTCCAATGCTCTCGCGGATCTGGACCTGGTTGATCCCCGCCAACTGGTATTCAACCGGATCTTCCGTGGTCACGATATTGACATCCGGCTTATTGAGTTCCTGTAAACAGGAATAGAGCGTTGTCGTTTTGCCGCTGCCAGTCGGCCCCGTGACCAGGATAATACCGTGCGGCTGGCTGATGGCATATTGCAAGGACTCATACGCCTGCTGATCCAGTCCCATAGCCGAAAGGCTGGGCGCCAGGTTGCTTTTATCCAGAATACGCATGACTATTTTTTCCCCGAAAATCATGGGCAGCAGGCTCACGCGGACATCCACTTCCCTGCCCAGCGCCTTGACCTTGAAACGGCCGTCCTGGGGAATCCGCCGTTCGGCAATGTTCATATCCGACATGATTTTTATGCGGGAAATAATCGCCAATTGCAAATTCTTGGGCGGACTGGGGATTTCATGCAGGTCGCCATCGATACGGTAACGCAAACGCAACGCTTTTTCCATAGGCTGGATGTGAATATCGCTGGCCTGCCGCCGCAATGCTTCGACAATAATTGAGTTCACGATCCGGATCACCGGAGCGCTTTCGGTGCTTTCCAGCATATCGTCAAGGCTGACTTCCTCCTGCTGCTCGCGTCCGATTTCCACATCGTCGCCCTCGGCGCTTTTAAAAATATCCTCCAGATCCGCCGCTTCCTGCGCGTAAAAATTCAGCACAATATTCTTCACATCTTTTTCGGAAGATACGACTGGAATCACCTTCAAGCCGGTCACGGTCTGAAGCTCATCCACCGCGCCAACGTTAAAGGGGTCGCTCAAGGCAACGGTCAGCACCTTTCCGACCTTGGCCACCGGAACGGCCAAGCATCGCTTGACGATTTCTTTAGAAATCAATTCCAGCAACTGGCTGTCGGGCGTGAAATGTGTCAGCGACATGGGCGCCATGCCCAGGTATTCGGCCAAGGCCAGAGTCATATTGGTTTCGGTTACCAGCTGTTTTTCGAGCAGGTATTTTTCCAGCCGCTGGCCGTCAGCCTGGCTGGCCAGCAGCGCCTCCTGCAGGGCCGACTGCTTGATATTGCCGCGCCGTAACAGGATCGCTGCAATTTTTCCGCTCAAGGATTCCCTGTCCATCACTCAGTCCTTTTAGGTGATACCTGTCTGCTTATGGCATTGGAATGTGGGTTTATTCCCCGCCGGTCACGCTCAACACTTCTTCCAGGCTGGAAACGCCTTCTTTGACCTTTTCCAGTCCAACCATTCTCAAGGTCAGCATACCGTTTGCTTGCGCTCGTTCGGCGAACTCGGCGGCAGTGGCATTGCGTAAAATCAATTCTCGCATGGCATCATCCACCATTAAAATTTCCATCATCGACCGGCGCCCCTTAAACCCGGTCTTGCCGCATTTGGGGCACCCAACCGGCTCAAAGAGCTGGACTCCTTCAAAAAATTCAGGCTCCAGGTTGTTCAGCCTGAGAAATTCAAGCGGCAGTTCCCGAGGTCGGCGACAAGCCGTACACAATTTTTTATAGAGGCGCTGGGCCTGCGCCATGATCAAGGAAGATGCCAGCAGGAAGGCTTCAATCCCCATATCCCGCAAGCGCGTAATCGCCCCAACCGCATCGTTGGTATGCAGGGTGCTCAAGACAAGATGGCCCGTCAACGCAGCTTTCACCGCGATGGCCGCTGTTTCCTGGTCGCGAATTTCGCCCACTAGCACAATATCGGGGTCCTGACGCACAATAGCGCGCAAGGCGCTGGCAAAAGTCAGGCCGACATCGTCGTTGATCTGGACCTGTGTGATCCCATCCAACTGGTATTCCACCGGATCTTCCGTGGTCACAATGTTGACCTCCGGCTTATTGAGTTCCTGCAAGCAAGAATACAAGGTAGTGGTCTTCCCGCTTCCGGTCGGACCCGTGACCAGGATAATGCCGTGCGGCTGGCTGATCGCATAAATCAATGAATTATGAGCCTTCGGATCCAGTCCCAATGCCGCCAAACTGGGCGCCAAGTCGCTCTTATCCAAAATACGCATGACAATTTTTTCGCCGTGGATCAAGGGCAATAAACTCACGCGGACATCCACTTCCCTGCCCAGCGCCTTGACATTGAAGCGGCCGTCCTGGGGAATTCGGCGCTCCGCGATATCCATGCCC
Organism: uncultured Verrucomicrobiota bacterium; assembly: GCA_964486075.1. GTDB lineage: Bacteria > Verrucomicrobiota > Kiritimatiellia > JAAZAB01 > JAAZAB01 > JAHIJO01. The sequence continues at coordinate 11,038 of CAZALU010000076.1, read as the reverse complement.
GACATGATCTTTAGTCGCGAGCTAATAGCCGACTGCAGGTTCTTGGGCGGACTGGGCACCTCGTAGAGATCGCCGTCAATGCGATAACGCAAGCGTAGAGTTTTTTCCATGGGTTCGATGTGGATATCGCTGGCCTTGCGCCGCATGGCCTCGACCATAATAGAATTCACGATCCGGATCACCGGGGCACTTTCCATGCTTTCCAGCATGGCGTCGAGACCGACATCCTCCTGTTTCTCGTGGCCGACTTCCACTTCCTCGCCTTCGGCTACGTCCCTGAAGATGCCCTCCAAGTCCGTCGATGCCTTACCAAAGAACCTTTGCAAAGCATCCTTGACCTCTTTTTCCGAGGCAACCACCGGCATCACTTTCAACCCGGTTAGCGTTTGAATCTCCTCGACCGTGCTGAGGTTAAAAGGATCATTTAAGGCCACGGTCAGAGTCGTTCCCAATTTGGCCACGGGAATGGCCATAAAACGATTAAGGGCTTCCCGCGGAATTGTTTTAAGCAATTGGTCGTCGGGCACAAAATGAGCCAGGGTCATCGGCTGCATGCCCATATATTCGGCCACAGCCAGCGTTATGTGGACATCGCTGACCAGCTTGTGTTCGATCAGGTATTCTTCCAGGCGTTTGTCGGAGTCCTGTACGGCCTGCAGCGCCTGCTGCAGGACCGGCTGCGTCAGCATGCCACGCCGCAGCAGTATCCCGGTAATTTTCCCGCTAAAGGATTCCCTGTCCATTATCCCCGTTCTCCCGGCGCGCACCCGCTCGCGACAGGCTGCCAGTAATTGTAATTATGGCCTTCACTCGACGCAAGGTCGCGAGGGTCGCAAGGCCATAATGCGAATTGCTGACAGCCTGCAACAAGGGCTTGCATCTGCTCATCCCATTCGGTACTGTGCGTGTAAAGCCAGATATATTAGAGCTTGCGACCGGCACACGCAGGCAACGACCGGCATGCTGAAGTCTGCCCTTTCCGGAGCCACTGTCAAGGTTATTATGGCCGAGCAACCGCACAAATCAATTTCCAATTCCGAAACCGAAATCTGGAATGCCATCGCGGCATTCGAAAAGATTCTCGAAGCCCTGCCGAACGACCGTGTTTCCCTGGAAACCCTGGCCGATGCCTACGAAAAGGTGGGCGATCATACGCGGGCCAAGGATTATATCCTGCGCCTGGTCAACGTCCTGATCGACGAAAAAGACGAAGACGCTGTGCATGATATTCGGAGAAAAATTGAATCCTTTGATCGCAGCGACCCCCGGATCGTCAGCACATTGAGCAGAATCGAAAATCTGAAATCAGAAAAAGTGATGGCGTTGGTGATCGACGACGAACAAACCCTTAGCCGGCGGCCCATCAACATCGCCGGCGAAATCGCTTTCGCCTGGAACCTCCTGCAAGCCAAGAAACTGACCCAGGAGGACTATACCAACGTCGTGCATGACCTATCGGAAAATTCAAGCAAGAAAAACGAAGTGCCGGTTTCCACGCTGCATGTTCTTCACGATCGACACTTTGCCGCGCTCAACGAAGTGCTGGCGTTCGCGGCGGTAACCCGCAATACGCCGATCGTCTCGCTCTCGAATTTCGAGATTCAGCCAAACGTAATGGGTCTCTTGCCGGTTGAATTTATCGTCAAGCGCGGTGCCATCATTTTTGAACTGATGGGCGAGGATGCGTTGGTTGGAATTTTAAATCCCTATGACACACAGCTCCAAACCGAGATCGAAGAGCTGACTGAAAAAATTTGCCATTGTTTCCTGGTTACGCCGGAAGACTTTGACAGCACCCTGGCAAAAATCAGACAAACAACCGCTCCGACCGCCTAGCCTGAATTATTCGGCAACCGACGAACAATTCACACCTTGGGGGCCGTGATTGTGGCGTTTTGACCGCCACAAGGCGTTGGTTTTTCAATACAGCACACCGCCAACTTTAAGCAATTTGGTTTCTCCGCCGTATTGCAGCGTAACGCCATCGACACGGATTTCGACCAGCGTCACCCCGTTAAGCTGCCCGCCAACAATCAGCAGCTGATTATTAATGAGGGCCGCGCTTTCGCCAGCGCCGGGACTGGTCAGTATTCCAGTCAATTTTAAAGATGGCCAGGCAAGCGGAGCCGGAATCGCTGTTTCAACAACCACCGGCGGCTTGGCGGGCGGGCGGGGCGCGACTGCGACGAGTTCCTCATCTTCGGGGGCCGGATCAACAGATACCACAGCGGGCGTCACAAGTGGAACATCAACGGCCTCAGCCGGAGGCTGCGGCTCGGGTGTAGGCTCAATGGTATCCAGTCCCTCGGCAGGAACCGGCTCGTCCTGGGGCGCGGGCACCTCGGCAACGGTTGTTGACACCGCCGGCTGATCCGCCGGCTGATCCGCCGGCGGCGAAGGCGTTATGGCTCGTTGCGTCTTGAAAGACCACTGCGTCGCAATCAGCCAGCCCACTGCAAGAATAACGATAATGGCAAGCGCCAATCCGCCGATTTTAAGCCACGGACTGGATGCAGCCCTGCTCCCCGGCGGAAGCGGAGGCCTGGCCGGCGGGCGCCCGACAGGCAAGGTCGTACTTTCGTCCGTTAACACCGAGCCTGACATGACCGGCATGGATTTCGTAACGGGCGACTCGGACGCAACGGCAGTCGGCGGCTGCGACGGCTGTCCCTCTTCGCTCTCCTGCTGTTGTCGTTTCAAGGCTTCCTGAATCAGACTCATGCTACGCCCTCCAACTGCTGAATCGCTTTATTGACGCACGGACCATCAATGTGGCGGGAACCCGCCACATACCCCGCCAACAAGGCCACATCGCAAACGGCATTAATCAAACGGGGTATCCCCTGCGCATAATTAAAAACGCTTTCGAGAGCGGAAGGCTGAAACAGATCTCCCCCCTCCCAACCGGCCGTCTGTAGGCGGTAACGAATATATTGCCTAGTCTCTTCTTCTGTCAAAGGAAAAAGATGACAACGCACGGTGATGCGCTGGCGCAACTGACGCAGTTCCGGCGCCGCCAAGCGCTGTTTTAATTCGGGTTGGCCGCAGAGTACGATCTGCAGGAGCTTGTGCTGGTCAGTCTCCAGGTTGGACAGCAAGCGCACTTGTTCCAGCACTTCTGGAAGCAAATCCTGGGCCTCGTCAATAATCAACGCCACGTTATTGCCCTGGCCAAGCTGTTCCAGCAGAAAGCGATTCAAAATCTCGATATAGGCCAGCCGATCCCGTCCTTTGATGCTCAAGCCAAAATCATTGAGAATGGCCCTCAGTAATTGGGTTTGTGTAAGCGTCGGATTAAGAACCAGGGCCGTTTGAATATTCGGCGACAGCTTGGAGAGCACCGCCCGGCAGATAGTCGTTTTACCGGCGCCAACTTCTCCGGTCAACTCGATAAATCCCTTCCGTTTTTCAATCCCATAAACGACATGATCGAATGCCTCACGGTGATGTATGGAAAAGAATAAAAAACGAGGATCCGGGGTGATATTAAAGGGCGCTTCCTTAAATCTAAAATAATTCAGATACATAGCATGACATCCCGAGGTCCTGCCGCCAACAAAACTTTGCCGCGAACGGACATACCCTCTTTGCAGAGGCCGGGGTAGATTACTTGTGCTCCTCTGTCTTATCACAAACTTGGGCATGCTGGAACAACATGCTTTGCCACACCTCGAACGGTGGGGAGGGCGAACGGTCATGAGTCTCGATAAAAACAAGTCGTTTCCGCAAGGCAGCCCGGGCGGGAACGAATTGGAGCGCCCGGCGATACATCTCCTTGGCTTGCGCCAGATCGCCGCTATGCTCGTACAGCAGCCCCCGGTACATATAGATTTCCGCCAGATCCAGACGGTTTTGGCGATCTTCCAAACCCGGATTGGCAGGGCAGAGCCTCAAGGCCGTTTCCAGGTAAGCGGCGGCGCGCTGCAGATCAACCTGTTTTATGGCCAGCCGCCCGCTCTCCAGATAAACACGGTAATCTCTCGGATTTGCCCGGCGGGCTTCATCCAGCACATGCGCCGCCAAGTCCGGGCGCCCCGCTTCGCCTGCCAGCCAAAAGGCGGCCACCGCATAAGCCGTTACATTCCGGGGATCCGCGCGCACCGCTAAATAAAGCCAAGGCACAATCTCGGCGGCATCCTCATTTTTTAAATGGGCATGCGCATCAGGCGCAATATCCCGGCCCAGTTTTACGAAAATATCGCTGAAGGCCTTGGGCTGGTAATGTCCGACTCCCTTATGAAAAAAAACATCGGCTTCTTCATAAAAGGCGTCGCTGATCGCAAGCCGACTTTCACCCAGCACTGCCGCCGCCAGCGAATCGTCGGCGATCACCCCGGAATCCGCCCTACCCACCAGGCGGCAAGCCAGCGAAAAGGCCGCGGTTGCCAGCGCCAAGGCGCAGATCCAGAACCACCACGCCGGTTGACGCGGATTCCGGCTCATAACAGCGCACCCCGCACGAGTCTTTTTTTACGATACGCCAACCAAGCCAGCAGCAACAGCAACGCCGTCAGGATCGCGCCATACAACAGCACCGTCAGCCATGTAGCGGCGGAAACCTGGGCGTAGTTATGAACAAGACGGCGGCGCATATCGAATAGTTCCAAATGCGGCAAGACGTAATACAATACCAGCAGGCCAGTACGGCGCAGACCGTGTTCGTTCATGACCAGGCCCAGCATACGCGGCAGCAGCAGGTGCGCTGCCAGGCTAACGACCAGGGTTAGCGCGCCGGCCGCGTCTCCGTTCAGGCGCGTCGAAAACAGGATGCCCAGCGCCGTGATGATGCCCAGCAAACCTAGGTGCAACATAAGCGCCTGGGCCAGCAGCGCGGTGCCGAAGCCGCCGCCGCGCCAGATTACGATGCCAACCAAAAAAATATAAAACAGCGCGGTGGCCACCACCACAATGCTCCAGGCGCCGAGCCATTTGCCGATGATCAGAGACCAGCGGTTAACCGGCTTGGCCAGCAACGGAAAAATCGTGCCCCGCTCCTCTTCGCGCGGCAACTGGCGAACGCTGACCGTCACCGCCAGAATCCAGGAGAAGAGCCAGGCCAGCAGCAATCCGATCTCCTTGACATACCCAACCAGCCCCCCCAACCCGAACACGTCCAGCGTCAGAAGCGCCAGTAAAAAAGTCGCCAACAGGATGAACAGCACATACACATCTTTTCGGCGCAACACCTCAAGCCATACCATACCGGTAATGGTCATAATTTTGATCATGACAGCATCCTCAGGAAATAGCGCTCCAAGTTTTCGTCGCTCCGCACCAGATCCGGCACGGCGCCCTCCGCTAGCAGACGGCCCTCGGCAATGATTCCCACCCGGTCACAAATCCGCTCGACCTCGGATAATTCATGCGAAGAAAAGAAAACTGTTTTGCCACGTTCCCGCAGCGCGCTGATAATTTTACGGATTTCGATGCGGCCCAAGGGATCAAATCCGCTCGTAGGCTCATCGAGTATCAGTAGTTCCGGATCGTGAATCAGAGCCTGCGCCAAGCCGATGCGTTGCAGCATCCCGCGGGAATACGTCGCAATCCGCCGGTCAGCCGCCCGCGCCATATTGACCAGCTCCAGCAATTCCTCAATCCGCGGCTGCAACATCTTGCGGCGCATACCGAACAAACGCCCGGCCATCGTCAACAATTCACGGCCGCTAAGAAAACTATACGTATTCGGATGTTCGGGCAGATATCCGATTCGGCGGCGGGCAATTGAATGCCTGACATCTTCGCCGAACAAGCGGGCCGTCCCGGACTTGGGCTCGATAAAGCCCAGCAGAACTTGCATAGTCGTGGTTTTGCCGGCGCCGTTAGGTCCCAGGAAGCCGTAGACTTGCCCTTCCGGCAAGGCCAGATTCAAGCCCTGGACGGCTTGCACCACGCCGCTGCCCGAACGATATTCGACCGTCAGGTTGGTAATCTCTACAGCCAGGCCCATATTTATCCGATCGAATGTGGTTTTGCCCGTTTTATGGCTGTTGTATGCGTGCGCAATGGATAAGCTACTCCCAACAAACGGGAAATCGCCCGCCGGTGTAATAGCGCTTCCTGCCGCACATAACCGCGCTCCAACGTAACCCGGCCCGCCATTTGCTTGAAATCCAGACCGGCCGTGGCCCCGAGGTGACGTTTCCGCTCAATAGCCTGCTGCGGATCTATACGCCCCACTGCCCGGAGATGCTCCTTCACCTGCCGATAAGCATCGCGAAATGAGACACCCTTGCCGACCAGCTCCAACGCGGCATCGGCAGCAAACACGCCCGGCGTGAATCCGGCCAGCAACGCCTCCCGGTTGATCCGCATTCCTTTGACCAGCGGAACCAGCACCCGCAGGCTGGACCGGGTTAACCGGAAACCATCCAGCAGGGGCGCTTTGGCCTCCTGCAGATCGCGATTATAGCCCCCCGGCAAACCGCGAACCAGCTGCATGACTTCGCCCGCCAACGCTATGGCTTTCGCGGCGCGGGCCCGCACCAGCTCCAGGACATCCGGATTGTTTTTCTGTGGCATGATACTGCTGCCCGTGCCCATGGCAGTCGGCAATGAAAAATAGCCAAATTCCGGCATGCTGAACAATATCAGGTCCTGGGCCAAACGCGACAATGATATCATGATCTGGGCCAGCGCCGAGAGAATGATTGATTCGAGCTTGCCGCGCGCATTGCCGGCATGGAACACGTTATGGATTGGCCGGCTGAACCCGAGCAGGCGGGAAACATATTGCCGATCGAGCGGCAAGGGTACGCCATAGCCGGCCGCCGAGCCCAGCGGGCATTGGTTATTCAATTCATAGGCGCCGCGCAACAGCACCAAATCGTCCAGCAGGCTCTCGGCGTAACCGGAAGCCCATAGACCCACGGAACTCGGCATCGCCGGCTGCATATGTGTTCGGCCCACCATGGGAACGAATTCGTTGGCTTTGGCCAAGGCCAAGAGCGCCGACGCCAGGAGAAGCGCGTCTTCCATCGTATCCAGCAATTGTTCCTTGGAATACAACCGCAAATCAAGGGCCACCTGGTCGTTCCGACTGCGGCCCGTATGAATCTTACGCCCCAGCTTACCAAGCTTACCGGTCAGGATCCTTTCGACTGCCAAGTGCACATCCTGATCCTCCAGCCGGATAATCTGCCGACCGGCGCTAAAACGGCGCATAATCTCCACCAGTTCGGCCACAACGCGGTTGCGATCCGCCGGGCTGAACAGTTTCGGCCGACCCGGCATCCGCGCCAGCATGCTAACGTGCGCGGCGGACCCGATACAGTCGGCATTCACCAGACAACAATCCAATTCGACATCCCTGCCCGCCGTATAGTCCAAGACATCGGACATGATGTTACCAACTAGTGTTTTATGCGTCTTGCGCGTTTGTCCCATAAATTGCCTGCTTTCCCAATGCGGAGCGGATCATGGCTCCGGCTGCGCGAACAACATAAATCTTGCATCCGAATCCGTGGTATTATTATTCAATCAATATGCTTACCTTGCCGTCTTCAAGCTCAAAACGCCTGATGCCGCCGATCAGCGGATAATTCCGCCTCAAGCCTTTAAAATAGGTAGCAACCTGGGGCGCGATCATAAGCACCAGTGGCCCAGGCAAGGGTAGATGGCCGATCATACCCCGAGCAACGCTGAAAGAACATCCGTCTTGCCCTATCTTCGGCACCCCCGTTATTCCATAAGTGACATTGAACGACCCCATCTTGACACCCCCAAGCAAGACCGGATTAAAAGTGGCTGCCACCGCAAGCACCACCGCATGGGGCTTCAATTGAACCCGGACCGACTGCAGTTGGCACATCCCCGATTGCTGCCTGGAGTTCAAATCCACCGCCAGGCAGGCATTCAGCTCTGACTCCGTAAAAACTTGGGGCAGCGCGTCCGCCCCTTTTTCAAGCAAGGCAATTTTTCGGCGAGCCTGCCGCAAATCAGCATTGTTCAGGCCGTCATGCGCCGTGGCAACGGGGAAACACGCCAGCGCCAGAGCCGCGCTGATCAGCACGATCATAACCAGCATAACGCGAAATAACTTCCGGTTGCCGGGATCTACGGCTTGCGCAATATCCCGCTCCGAAATCTGGCTTAAATCCAACTTGGACCGGCACTGGGTGCAGAAAATATGGCCCAGTTCATTATCGAATCCGCATTTGGGACATACGATCATTAATCCTCACTTCTTTGCTGGAACAGGTTTGCTGTCCTTCGCAACCGGGGCAGCGCCGCCTTCCTTCTTGGCCTCGGACGCCGCCGCCGGCTTGCTATCCTCTTGCGCCCGCTTCTTGTACTGACTGCTCCGGTAATCGGTTTGATAAAACCCGGATCCCTTGAAAATAACACCCGCCCCTCTGCCGATCAAACGCCGAACCTTGCCCTTGCAAGTCGGGCATCGCCGCAGCGGCTTAGATGTGATACTCTGAAAAACATCAAAGATTTTAGAGCATCCCTGGCACTCATATTCATATGTGGGCATGATATATCTTTCAATCCTCAAACAATATTAATAATATTTTACCAATGACATCCGTCGGTTGTTTGCGTACGCTAGCACAAAAGACCCAATTCAACTAAACAAACCGGCCAGCATCATAACGGAAGTCTGGTCGGGATTCAATAGCTCGATTATTGACTTGGTTCTGCCGTCCGCGCCGTTTAGAATAATCATCTTGTTGTGAGTTTTGCATGGCGCGAATGCAAAACCCAGATGGCAGCATCAATCGCTGGGGGGAGCCTCTGGTGTTCGATATATGTTCGTATCTGGAAGTCCGGGCCACGCTCATTCAAGCGGCGCTTGAAAAGCAGCTACCGGCAGAATCAACCCGTCCTGTTGATTTGCATAAAGCCATGCGCTACAGCATATTCGCCGGCGGAAAAAGACTCCGGCCAATATTGTGCCTGGCCGCCGCCGAGGCGGTCGGCGGCGATCCTGCGCCGGCTATCCTACCCGCTATTGCTCTGGAAGCGCTGCATACGTACACCCTTATCCATGACGATCTGCCTGCGATGGATAATGATAGCCTCCGGCGCGGAAAGCCTACCTGTCATGTTCTTTTCGGAGAAGCAACGGCCATTCTGGCGGGTGATGCGCTGTTAACCCTGGCTTTCGAGTGGCTCGCTCAAACTCAGGCGCCGCCGCCGTATCCTCCCAACCAACTCGTGGCAGAGCTGGCCGGCGCCGCCGGCAGCCAGGGGGTTATCGGCGGACAAGTTGAGGATCTGACAGCCGAAGGCCAACCGGTCAACGACGAGCGCGTCCAGTATATCCACCGTCATAAAACAGCGGCCTTGCTACGCGCGTCCGTCCGCATGGGCGCTATCATGCAGGGCGCCACTCCGCCGGAACTCGAGGCCCTGTCGCGCTACGGAGAAAATATCGGGCTTGCCTTTCAGATTATTGACGATATTCTGAACGAAACTTCATCAGTCCAGGTTTTAGGCAAAGCCGCCAACACCGATCGTCAGCGAAAAAAGATGACCTACGTGGCTGTGCACGGACTGGAGGCGGCCAGGAACTGCGCCGACCAGCTCACGCTAGAGGCGGTGCGGACGGCACAATCCATGCCCGGTTACAGCGAACCATTGGTTGCCATAGCCCAATTCATGGGCCACCGCACACATTAACAAACAGCCACCGAAAAACTTAATGCCACCCGGGCAATACGGAGTCTGCATGGCCATCCAAATCCAAAAATTACGATCGACCTGGTTCTTGCTTAAGGAATCCGTAGTTTTCTGGACGGGCATTGCAATCATCATCTGGGTATATTCAGCCACTTTTGTTCAGGACATGCTGGTATACGGCGCCTTCGCCTACGCCTTGTTTCACGCATCCCGCGGCACCGGCGCCTGGAAACAGCCGGCCGGAATTGCGTTTATCGTTGTGCTGCTATATGCCCTGATAATGCTCCCGTTTTCCACCAGCTGCGTTCTTGCCCTGCGCGATTATTCGGGAATTATCAAACTCCTGGCCGGCATGTTTGCCATCCCCATTATCTTTTGCAACCGTTCACGGATTCGATTGGCCCTCCTGTACAGCGCCGCAGCAATCACGTTGACCCTCGGCTATGACATCACGCGGCTGGCGTGGCGCCTTGGACCGGACCTGCTGAGCAAGGCCCATACTTACTCGCCATTTATTCTGAACCACCCAAACGTGGCCAGCATGATGGCCGGAACTTCAGCTTTGATCTTTTTTTATTTCTTCTGGATCTGGCGCCGGAGCCGTTGGGCGGCGCTGAGCTGCCTGCTGGGCATTATGATCTGCCTGGCTTACCTGGTGATCCTCGCATCCCGCGGCCCCCAAATAGTCTTTGCCCTGACCGTAGCCTGTGGCGGTTTATTGATTCCTGGATGGCGGCGCAAAACACTCTGGCTGGCAGCAATGGCAATTGCGGCAGGGATAGTCTTGACCCAGGCACAGCACATCAATAGCCGCTTCGCTGAAAAACAATCGATGAAAACACTAAGCTCCCGGGACGTGGTCTGGCAGCACACCTGGTCCCTCACCCAGAAACACCCTTGGTTCGGCCATGGCTATGGTAAACGCACGTTCGACGCCGTGTATTATGCTTCGCATCCCCCAAAGTCCATATTCACCTATCCCCACTGCCATCAATTTTGGCTGAAACTGCTGTTTGAATTCGGTTGGACCGGCCTGGTTCTCAACCTGGCCGCCTGGCTGATTCTGGCCGTTACCTTGATCCGGCATATCTACTCCCACCCAACGTTTACCGAACGACTTTTGCCGGGAACGATCGGCTTGATGCTCCTCTATATCCATTTTTACGGACTGGGCGATTATCCCGACAATATAGTTCAAATCGCTCAATTCTGGCTGATCCCGCTGGCGCTTATACTCATGCATGTGGAAAAAATTTCTTCGGCGAAGAAAATTATTCCATGATCCAGCCGGATTAAATTAGGACCGGCGGCCGCCAGTCAACTTGTACTGTAGCCGACCACGTTGGGGTCGCTTCCGCTCTGCTGTAGCCGACCACGTTGGGGTCGCTTCCGCTCTGCTGTAGCCGACCACGTT
>CAZALU010000075.1:0-15602 GCA_964486075.1 uncultured Verrucomicrobiota bacterium | reverse complement strand
ACCGCCATCATCGATGTCGGCTACAGTCAGAGTTGCCCCCCGATCCGGATCGGGGCGCCTAATTCAACGTATAGGAATTTCAAAGTGTTGTAGCCGCGACCGATGGTCGCGGTCCTCGGCTTAGGACCGCCATCATCGATGTCGGCTACAGTCAGAGTTGCCCCCCGATCCGGATCGGGGCGCCTAATTCAGCGCATACCAACAGGTGTGCGCATAAAGACACGTGGCATTATTCAATGACGTGCTGGCCTCGGCCAGGGCGGTAACGATTCGCCTCCAGAAAATATTGATCTATAAAATAGCTGACAATTCTGGCCCCTACTGCTAAATTAAATTCATAAATACTTATGGATAAAATCGGATGGATTTGGAAATGCCGCGACCGGGAATTGAAAATCGGCGCGAAGCCGCTCTTGATGGGCATTTTGAATGTGACGCCGGATTCTTTTTCGGATGGCGGAAAGTTTTATGATGCGCAGCAGGCCGTGGCGCATGGCCTTGCCATGGCCCGCGCCGGCGCCGATATCGTAGATGTGGGCGGCGAATCCACCCGGCCCGGCGCCGCGCCGGTGGCCGAGGCGGATGAACTGGCACGCGTCTTGCCGGTTATTAAAGCCCTGATACGGGATTGCGGGGCAATCATATCCATCGATACGCGCAAAAGCGCAGTGGCGGAGCAGGCTTTGGCGGCCGGGGCGCGGATTGTCAATGACGTTTCGGCCTTGACCGCGGATGCGCGCATGATCAAGGTGCTGCGCGATTTTCATGCCGGCGCCATCTTGACGCATATGCGCGGCGAGCCGGGGAATATGCAGGACGATCCCCGCTACGAGGATGTGGTGAGGGAAGTGCGCGATTATCTCAGGGAACGGATCGAGTTTCTGGCGGGGCAGGGGATCGAGCGCGAGGCGCTGGCTGTTGACCCGGGCTTTGGTTTTGGAAAAACGGTGGAGCATAATATCCGCCTGCTCGCCTGCTTGGAAGAGTTGCGCGGATGCGGTCGCCCGATTGTAGCGGGCGTGTCGCGCAAGCGTTTCCTGGGGCATCTGTTGGGGCGTGCGGAGGGGGAACGGGTGGCGGGCAGTTTGGGCGCCCTGGTTTATGCCGTGGCGGCTGGCGCCCGGGTGTTGCGGGTCCATGACGTGCGCGAGTCAAGAGATATACTGGAAGTGCTGGACACCTTAACACGGGAGAAGCAGACATCATGCAATGGTTGAGCCGGGTGGGAATCCCTGATATATACGGCTGCATCGAGATCGCCTGCCTGGCATTCGTGTTCTACTATGTGTTCTTTTTTTTCCGTGGCACGCGCGTCACCCCCGTGCTCACCGGCTTCGTGCTGGTTTTCGTCGTACTGATAGCGCTGACACGCCTCTTGCATCTCGATGCGCTGAATTGGGTTTTGGGCCGTTTTTCCGTTTATCTGGCCGTGGTGTTTCTGGTCATCTTTCAGCCGGAAATCAGGTGGGCGCTGGGTGAACTGGGAAAACGGCATCTGTTTGGTAAAGCCGCTAGCGACGAAACACTGGTGGATAGCTTGGTTCAAGCCGTCACGCTGCTTATGAAGCGCAGAATCGGCGCGCTGATTGCCGTGGAACGGAATATCGGCACGCGGCCCATCCAGGAAACAGGCGTCATGCTTGACAGTCTGGTGAGCCCTGAACTACTGGCTAACATTTTTTATCCTTATACGCCCTTACATGATGGCGGGGTCGTCATTTCCGGGAACCGCATCGTGGCTGCCAGGTGCTTGTTCCCTTTGACGCAGAGAAACGAGTTTGCCAAAAAAACGGTTGGCACCCGCCACCGTGCGGCTATCGGCCTGGCCGACGAGACCGATGCCGTGGTTGTGGTGATCTCGGAAGAAACCGGCATGGTTTCGGTCAGTCACGACGGACGCCTGGTTCAGGATCTGGATCTTGTCGAACTGAGAAAGGTGCTGTCGGACTTGATTCTTAAATCACCGGAACCCGAAAGCCGTTGGCACTGGGTCAAGAGATATCTGACCCTGTTTTCCACGAGAGCGGGACAGCCGTGAACGCCGGGCAGTCGGCGCCGATGGCGTACTAGCCATGAAATCGTTTATTACAAATAACCTGGGATTGAAAATAGTCTCCGTATTGTTGGCGGTGGTCTCCTGGTTTGCCATTCGGGAAACCATCAGCTTCGAGATCAGCATGCCGGGGGTTCCCCTGCAGATCCGGACTGCCGAGGGCTGGGCTGTGTTCCGCCAGTCGGATAATACGGTCACGGTCGTTTTTCGGGGATCCCAGGAAGACATTCGCCTGCTGGACCGTAATCAGATCAAGGCCGTGATCGATCTCCGGGCCAATACCGTTGCCGGTGCCCAGGATGTGCCGCTCGGCCCCCACTTTATCGAGGGCGCCAGGGGAGTGCGCGTTCTCGAGGTTGACCCGAAAAGCGTTCAAATCAGCTTGGATCATGAGGCCGAAAAGATGGTTCCTGTCAAGGGCCGTACGGCAGGCAATCCTTTTTCCGGAGAGGTGGAGGAAATCGTCTGTGATCCGGCGGTTGTGCGTTTGCGTGGCCCGGCGCAGCAGCTTCAGCAGACTGAGTGGGTTTACACGGAGCCCGTCGATGTCGAAGGCCGGATCGAGGGATTCAGCAAGCGCCGGCGGGTCCTGCCGCCCGGCGACACGTGGTCGCCGAAGATCGACCCGTCCGAGGTGCAGGTGGCGGTGGTGATCACGGAAAAAACCGGTAGCTTGGAATGGAAAGATGTGCCGGTGGTTGCCATCGGGAATCCGACGGTGCCGCTCAACCTGGGCATTACCCCGGCGCGGGTCACGGTCATGGTCATGGGCACGGCACCAGTGCTGGAAAACCTGAAAACCAAGCCGCCGCTGGCTTTCGTGGATTGCATTGATGTTGATCCCTCGTTGAATTATGACTTGCCGGTTCATGTATATCTGCCGCCGGGCTACAATGTGTCCGTGTTGGCGCAACCGTCTTTTGTGCATATAGTGTCAGCGCCATAACCCGCTGGGGATCCGACCGTTTATACGCATGCAACCATGAGCGACTCAACATTAAAACATCAAACCGGGATGCGGGAATTGTGGGGGATTGTTCTGCTGACCTTGAGCGTGCTCATGCTGCTTGCACTTATTTCTTATCACTGGAAAGATATATGCCTGCTGCAAGTTCCGCCCGACGATCCGCCGCTTAATTTCATCGGGCCGGCTGGGGCCTGGTTCGCATTTGCGAGTCTGATGGCTTTCGGGCTGGGTGCGTTTCTGATTCCAGTTTGGTGCGGCTTGTTGGGTTTTTTCATGCTCTTTCGCTCCGCTGCATCCCTGGGCCGATTCGCCTGGGGGCTGACCGTGCTGCTGGCCTGCAGCGGCCTGCTGGCCCTGCATGCCGGGGGCTGGGAAACGCCTTGTCGGCACCTTAACATCACGGGAATCAGCGGGGGACTTTTCGGATGGCTGGTCGCTTCCAAATGGATGGAAGGGTTGCTGGGCAAAGCCGGCGCCAGCGTGCTGCTGGCCGGGTTCCTGGCTGGTGGACTCCTGATGTTTATCGGTAAGCGCGACTTGCGCAGGTTTGGCACTGGAATATCGGCCGGCATTCAGAGCCTCAGGGCCAAGTTGCGCGAGATGATGGACGCGCGCAGGGACCGCCTCGAAAAAATCGAAATGGAAGAGCGCGAAATTATACGGCAGATTGCGCGCAAGGAAAAGGAAATGAAGAAGGAACAGCGCCAGCCGCGCACTGTCTTGCCGGACCCGGAAACCACCGGTCCGCGGCGCCCGGATGCGGTCTTCCCGGTCATGGAGACACCGTTGCCGGCGAAGCTCCCCAAGGAGCTCGAAAGGCCAAAACCGGCCAAGTCCGAGAAAACTTCCAGCCCGGATGCTCCGGCAATGCCGCTGCTGGACTACCAGCTGCCGCCGATCGATCTTCTGCAGCCGATACCTGTTTCCAACGACCGGGTCATCAAGGGAGATGTCCAGACCACCGCCAAGGTGTTGAAGGAGACGCTTGCCGAATTCGGGATCGAATGCGAGATCAAAAATATTGTCGAGGGGCCGGTCGTCACGCGTTATGAACTCATGCCGGCGGCGGGGGTGCGCGTTGAGCGCATCGGCCAGCTCAGCAATAACCTGGCGTTGACTCTTAAAGCCCAGAGCGTTCGCGTGCAGGCGCCGATTCCCGGCAAGGGACTGGTGGGCATCGAGGTGCCGAACACGATGGCGACCAAGGTTTACCTGCGCGAGATATTGGAGGGCGAACAATGGCAATCCAGCCGGGCCGCCATTCCGCTGATCTTGGGCAAGGATGTCGGCGGCTCGGATCTTATCGCGGATTTGGCTACCATGCCGCACATGCTGATCGCGGGGGCGACCGGGTCGGGGAAGACGGTTTGCATGAACTCAATTCTGGCCGGCCTGCTGATGTCGCGCAAGCCCTCGGAATTGAAAATGATTCTGGTTGACCCGAAGATCGTCGAGTTTTCGGTATACCAGGATATACCCCATCTGCTGGTGCCGGTGATCACCGATTCGAAAAAGGTCGCCTTCGGTCTGCGCTGGGCTATCAACGAGATGGAAAAGCGCTACAAGCAGTTCGCCCGGGCCGGGGTCAGGAACATTCAAAGTTTCAATTCCCGGACTGTCGCGGCCGGGGCGCCGCCCGCGGACTCGGACGCCGAAGTTCTGGAAGCGCCCTTGCCCGCCAACCTGCCGTATATTGTGATCATCATCGATGAGTTGGCCGACCTGATGCTGGTGGCACAGGCGGATGTGGAGAACGCGATTGCCCGCCTGGCCCAGTTGTCCCGCGCCGTTGGCATCCATTTGATCCTGGCGACCCAGCGCCCATCGGTCAACGTGATCACCGGCACGATCAAGGCTAATTTTCCCGCCCGGGTCTCGTTCCAAGTTGCCCAGCAGGTGGATAGCCGCACCATCCTTGACGGGCCCGGCGCCGAAAAATTGCTTGGCCGCGGCGATATGCTGATTTTGCCGCCGGGTGTCAGCAAGCTGGTGCGCGCCCAAGGCGCCCTGACCGGTGATGAAGATATCCGGACTATCGTCGAATTCATCAAAAAACAATCCCGCCCCGATTATATCAAGGATCTGAAGGAAAAGATCGAGAATCCCGCGGCGTCCGTGGCCTTGGAGGATGACGGGGTCGATGATGATGTGCTGCAGATGGCCATTGCCGTCATTCGCGAATCCCGCAAGGCATCCGTTTCGCACTTGCAACGCCGTTTGAGGATTGGCTACAATCGGGCCGGGCGTGTCATGGATAAAATGGAGGAAATGGGGATTGTCGGTCCGGCCCACGGCTCGGATCCGCGCGAGATTCTGATTGATTTGGATGGAGAAATTCCGGCGGATTCGATCGCTAGCGAGGAAAAAATATAATGGATACGATCGGCCAGACGCTAAAAAAAGCCCGCGAGAGCAGGCAGCAGTCCGTGCCTGATGTGGCTCATGCCATTCGGGCCAATATCCGGTATATCGAGGCGATCGAAGTCGGAAATTTTGGTATTTTCCCGGCTCCGATCTATGCTTTGGGATTCATCCGGCTGTATGCCGAGCGCGTTGGAGTTGATTTTCAGCCACTGGAGAAGGCTTTCTGGCAACTTGAAGAGCAGCCCGCGCCCGCAGCCAAGTTATCTGTTAAAATAAAGCGCACCTTGAATCAGGTTCCGGCCAGTCAAACATCCGCGCCGGTTCCGGCGCCCGCGCAAAAAGACTTCTGGCCGGCAGCGCCCAAGAAAACACATTGGCAGGCACTCACCAAGCGCTGGAACTCCTTGCTTACCGTCCGATTGCCGGTGGATACATGGAAGACCATTCTGGCCGTAACGAGTATGACGCTGCTGCTGATCGTGGCTGCTGTCATATGCGGGTGGTATCTCTCGGTAAGAAATGGCGTGGCGCCGGCTGCGCCGGCTACGCGCTGGCTCGCGGAACCACCCGCGCCTTACCTGAATGCCGAATAACACTGCCTGGCTAATGAACCTGAAAAGAGCATTTTAACTGCGAAAACCGCGCCCAACGGGCGCGGC
This sequence comes from uncultured Verrucomicrobiota bacterium, assembly GCA_964486075.1. GTDB lineage: Bacteria > Verrucomicrobiota > Kiritimatiellia > JAAZAB01 > JAAZAB01 > JAHIJO01. The sequence goes on along the minus strand of CAZALU010000075.1, from coordinate 9,559 downwards.
TACAAAAGATTATTTTTCTCGTCCCTGTATCTCGTTTGCGCTGCGAGCTGTTGCGATTAATTGCAATAAACCATTACATGAATGGCAAAGATGGGCTTTTTTTTAACCATGCCGGCGCAGAGAAATATGCGGTCTGCTGTCAGGTTATACATGCCGCTGCGGCTGGCGCTTGGATGTGCGCTGGCGCTTATCAGTGCCGGCGTTGCGGCCGGCGCCGAGTTTGACGACCTGCTGGACCGCCTGGGACGGGAACGCCCCCAAACCCGTGTGATTGACAAGGCCGGTGTGTTCGCGGAGCAGGAGCGGCAGGAGCTCAATGCGCGCCTGGAGGAGTTCGACCGGAAAACGACGGTGGAAATTGCCACGGTCGTCTTGCCGGATATCGGTGGCGGGGATATTGATGATTTCAGCGTACACTTGTTCAAGCTCTGGGGGATTGGTAAAAAGGACAAAAGTAACGGAGTTCTGCTCCTGGCGGCGATCAAAGAGCGCAAGGTGCGCATCGAAGTTGGCTATGGCCTGGAGCCGGTTCTGCCGGATGCCGTGTGCGGACGGATTATCGACGAGGCAATCTTGCCTGCATTTCGTGAGCAGAAGCTTGCCGAGGGATTGGCCTGCGGGGCCCAGCGGGTTATGGATCGCATCTCCGGACAGATAGCCGGGCAGGCAGATCCCTCTTCTCCGCCGGTTGAAAAACTTGGTCCGGTTGGCTATCTCATCCTTTTTGGTTTTTTCGGGTTGGTAGCTTTTATCATTGTGCTGGCCTATAAGCGCGGGTGGACAAGCAATTCGGCGGGTGGTGGCGGATTCGGTGGTGGCAGATCCGGGGGGGGGGGGGCCAGCCGCGGCTGGTAATTGCTATGTTTGGCTGAATGTTCGGGTTGCCGTTGATGATCCTGTACATCCTGTTTTAGGCTTTGATGCAGGCCGTTTTTATGGTAGCAATCGTCCATACCGAAAGGAGATAATATGGGGAAAATTCTTGGAATCATTGGATTACTGCTTGTCATTGCCGTGGGGTGGGGGATTGCGGTTAATAACCAGCTGGTGAGCCTGAACGAGAAAGTGGATGCTTCCTGGGCGCAGGTGGATACCGTGCTCCAGCGACGCTACGATCTTATCCCCAACTTGGTCAATACCGTCAAGGGCTACGCCAAGCACGAGAGCGGCGTCCTGGAGGAAGTCACCCGCCTGCGCAGCCAATGGGGCGAGGCTAAAACCGTTGATCAGAAAACAACGGCTGCCAACGGCCTCGAACAGGCCTTGAGCAAGCTGATGGTCGTGGTCGAGCAATATCCGGATCTGAAGGCCAATCAGAGCTTCGTGGCCTTGCAGGACGAACTGGCCGGAACCGAAAACCGTATTTCGGTGGAGCGCCAGCGCTACAACGAGTCCGTGCGTGATTTTAATATAACGGTCAGCCAGTTTCCTGCCAGCATGGTGGCCGGGTTCCGCGGCTTCAAGAAACGGGATGTGTATTTCCAGTCGGCCCCGGCCGCCAAAGATGCGCCGAAAGTGGAGTTTTAGGGGGTGGCGTACTACTCAGCGAATCCACCGCCGGCGCAGCGGCGGTTCAAGTGTGTGAGACACTAACCCTTACTGATATGTCGTCCGAAAAAGATCGTCGGCGTGAAGCCGACGCTACTGGGGCGTGATTGATTCAGGTAGCAGGCATCCGGTAGCGCCGGGTTAATCCCGGCGATGGATTTTTACCTGAACTCGGCCCATTCCGGCTCGTTATTGAAGATCCAGCGGTAATAGGCAGTGCCCTGTAGTTGGGCGGCGGCGGACTGGTCCACCACGATGGTGCAATGCTGGTGCAGTTGGAGTGCTGAGGCCGAGATCATGGCGGTGATCGGGCCCTCGACGGCCTTGGCGATGATCTCTGCCTTGGATGCGCCCATGGCCAGCAGGATACAGCGTTTGCTGTCCAGGATCGTGCCAACGCCCATGGTCAGGGCGCGGTGCGGCATCCTGCCCGGGTCTTCGAACAGTGCCCCGTTTTGGACGATCGTCATCTGCGAGAGCGCCTTTTCGCGCGTTCGGGAAAATATGGCGGAAAGCGGCTCGTTAAACCCGATGTGCCCGTCCTGGCCGATGCCCAAGAGTTGCAGGTCGATGCCGCCGGCGTCGCGGATGGCCTGTTCATAGCGCGCGCATTCGGCGGGCAGGTCGCTGGCCATGCCGTTGGGGAGATGCGTGTTTTCAGGCTTGATGTTGACATGATTGAACAGGTTGATGTTCATGTAATGCCGATATGAGTTGACATCTTCCGGCGGCAGGCCGATATACTCGTCGAGATTAAAGCTCCGGCAACCGGAAAAGTCGAGGCCCTGCGTACGGTGCATGTCAACCAAGTGCGGGTACACCGAGGTCATGGTCTGCCCCGTTGCCAGCCCGAGGACCAAGTCGGGCTTGACCCGGATTTTATTGGCGATCAGGCGCGCCACCAAGTGCGACGCCTGCGAGCTATCCGCTTGAATGATGACTTCCATGGCGTGATCCTTTTGTTGAAAGATTATTGTTGTGCCTTAAAACCTTAAAAGAATACGAATTCATCCCAAATATTTCAAGAAAAATCGTTCCAAATTTTGTAACTACTCAGCCTGAAAAAACCGGATCAGCCAAGATTGTCATTTCGAGCGTAGCGAGAACTCACATCTGTCTGCCAACAAACATGAGATCCTTTGCTACGCTCAGGATGACACCCTCCCCAGTAACACGGGATGCCGAATTTGACATAACAGATTAATATCTAACGTGTTTCTTTCTTTGCACCGCCGGCCGCCGGCGGTGGTGTCGCTGAGTAGTTACCAAATTTTAATGAATATTGTTCGACATTGACCTTCGGACATGCTATTTTTCAATTATCACAAATATCAGAATTAGGGATTGGCATATTTATTATGAATCCGTCGATCAAAGGGCATAAGCTGGCGTATGGTGCGCGAGCATGGCGGCGGGCGAGACCGTCGCCCGCCGGCGGGTGGCGCGCGTTCGCCGCCGCTGTGCTGGCGCTTTGCCTGGGGGCGTTTGGCGCGTTCGGAGCGTTCGCCGCGAACGACGATGGCGTAGCCCTGCGTCAGGCCGTCCTCAACAAGGCCGGCAATCTCCGGGCGCCGTTCGTGGAGAATCGGGGACAGGTGCCCGATCCCCAGGTGCGTTTTTATGCCCGCACTTTCGGCGGCACAGTTTTTGTGCTTAAATCCGGAGCCGTGGTCTATGCCCTGCCGGGGATCGGCGCAAATTCCAAGTTCCAAAATCCAAATTCCAACGGACAAAGTTCGGAATCAGGGATCCAAAATCAGCAATCAGCAATCCGCAATCCGCAATTGCATGGCCTTGCCGTTCTCACGGAATCATTCGGGCCGGGTAAATGCCCTGAGCCGGCGGCTGGCCGGCGGGTTGACACTCTGGTCAACTGCTTCCTCGGACGCGATCCCGCCCGCTGGCAGTCGGACTTGCCGGCGTATGAAACGGTTTCCCTGGGCGAAATCGGACCGGGTATCAGCTTGGAATTGAAGGCGCACGCCAACAGCGTGGAGAAGATTTTCGAGGTGGCGCCCGGCGCCGATCCCCTGCTAATCCGGGTTGCCCTGGCTGGCGCCGATGCGCTGGCCGTGAACACTGAAGGCGAATTGGAGGCGGATACGCCACTGGGCGTGGTCCGTTTCAGTGCGCCGGTTGCCTGGCAGACCGACGCCGCCGGCCGCGATGCGCCGGTATCCGTGGCCTATGCCGTCGGCGACCAGAGTTTCGGTTTTGCCCTTGGCGCCTATGATCCGGGCCTGCCGCTGATGATCGACCCATTGCTCTCCTCAACGCTGATCGGCGGACGCGGTAACGACCAAATCCTGGCCATGGCCCTGGAAAGCAGCACGAGCAATATTATCGTGGCGGGTTATACCGCATCGATTAATTTTCCGGTTACCAATGCCTTGTATGCCGGCTTGAGCGGCGGTCAGGATGCCTTTGTCTCGAAGTTCGATTTTTACCTCACGAATCTCCTGGCATCCACTTATCTGGGCGGCGCCAGTAATGACGCAGCCACCAGCGTGGCCATTGACGCTGCCGGCAATGTTTTCGTGGCCGGCTATACCGAGTCCGGCAATTTTCCGGGAGCGCCCAATTCTTACAGCGGGCATCAGGATGGCTTTGTCGCGAAATTGAACTCCGCTCTTTCGACGCTGACCTCAGTGTATATCGGAGGGGGCGGGACCGATGCGGTTAACGCGCTGGCTGTTTCCAGCACTGGCGCCGTCTATGCGGCCGGCTACACGGCATCCGCAGATTTTCCCTCCGCGTACGGCTCAGGGTACAGTAAAACTTATCGCGGCGCGGGTGACGGTTTCGTGGCTCAATTTAATAATTCGCTGGGCTTGGCCAACTCGACCTTCATCGGCGGCATATCCACCGATGCGGTCAATGCAGTGGCGCTTTCCGCCAATGACGATGTGTTTGTTTCAGGTTACACGTATTCAACCAATTTCCCAATGGTCGACGCTTATCGGCCGATTTTTATCGGCGGCGGCGATGCTTTTGTGGCCAAGTTTAATGCTGGTCTAACGACTTTATCGGCTTCGACCTATCTGGGCGGATCGGAGTTGGATAGCTCCCAGGCGCTTGCCCTTGATCCGTCTACCAACGTCTATGTGGCGGGCTATTCCTATTCCACCGGATTCAACCCGGCCATGCCGGCTGGAACCGTCCAATCGACCAACCGTGGCGCTGCCGACGGCTTTATCGTGGCCCTGAATAAAGACCTGAAAAATCGCAACGGCGGCACTTTTCTGGGCGGGTCCGGCCACGACGCGATCCAGGCCCTGGCCGTGGGCCAGACCATCAGCACCAATCTCACCAACCTGGTGGTTGTCGGGTACACCTCTTCGACAAATTTCCCGGTCACCCTCAATGCTTATGACAGCACCTTTAACGGACAGACGGACGCCTTTGCGGCAGTCATCACGGCGCCCCTGACCAACTTGTATGCGGCGGCATACCTGGGCGGATCCGGCAACGACCAGGCCCTGGCCGTTGCGATCGGGCCGGACCGCAACAGCGTGATTATCGCCGGCGCCACAGCCTCCAGCGATTACCCGCTCTCGGACACCGCCTACAATACCCGCAACAGCGGCGGCGCCAGTAATACACAGGACGGCTTCATCACCCGCCTGGCTGCGAGCCTGACCTATGGCACCAAAAAATGGGAGCTTTACGGGGGCGGAGCCGTTTATTCCTCGCCCTGCATGGGGCCGGATGGCACGGTTTACTTCGGGGCCGGCCAAACCAACGGTTTGCTGGCTGTTAATCCCGACGGCACGCTCCGTTGGCGTCATGCTTTGACCATTAAGGACGCCAGTCCCCAAGCCTCGCCGGCAATCGGCATCAATGGTCTGGTCTATATGGGCAGTGACGCGAATTATATTTACGCGGTCAATGCTGGGAACGGAGCTGCTCGTCACTCAAAAGATATTGGAAACGTCACAGCCTGTCCGGCGATTGATGGTGAGGGTAATTTGTACCTAGGCACCGCACTGCTTCCAAGATTGAATTTATATCGTTTATCTAGCGATTTGGCTACAACCAATAGTCTGGAGGATGGGTATCAAATTCAGAGTTCTTCCGTAGCCCTGGGCACTAACAGCGATCTGTATGTGGGCACGGAAGCTTCCAAAAAATTTCTGTGCTATAACACCACCAACGGGTTCACCAACGGCATTATGAGTGATGGCGATGCCCAATTCAATTCTTCCCCAGCCATTAACTCGAATGGCGCGGTGTATTTTGGGTCGGCTGTTAGTAACAAGCTTTACGAAATCAACGCCACCGGCGCGGTTACCAGGGCTTGGCAACTGGATGGCGGGGTTGGCTCGCCCGCCATCGGAACCAACGGCTTTGTTTACGTGGGCACCTCCAACGGGTCGGTGTATAAAATCAACCTCGCGGACAGCAGCACCCAGCATGTGTGGTCGGTGGCGGGACCGGTCATGTCGACGCCGGCCATCGGCGTTGACGGCAGCGTCTACGTCGGCGCCGACGAATACCTCTATTCCCTCAACTCGACCAACGGCGCAACCAACTGGGCATATTCGCTGGGCGTTTCCCCGAGCTTGGCCAGCTCGCCCCTCGTGGGTATGGACGGCACGATCTACATCGGATCCGGCGCCGGCGGCTCCTTATGCGCGGTATATGGTCCCACGCCACCCGATTTGAGCGCGCCCTGGCATAAGTTCCATCACGACATGATGAACAATGGCCGGCTGGGCTTCGATCACCGGCCGACTGCGCCTACTAATCTTTCAGTCAGTTATGAGCTTTATCCTGATCGGATTGAGCTCGACTGGAGCGCGGTGCCCTATGCCACGGCCTACGAGATTTACCGATTATTATTTCCTGCTTCTTCTTTGGCTGTTAAAATAGCATCAACAACGCGAACTAATTATATTGATAATATTGATCTTAGTAAAAACACGAATTATTATTATTGGATCAAGGCCAAGACGCCGCTGGGCAACAGCGCGTTCAGTGCTCAAGGTATAGGCAGGCTGGGTGACCAGCCGCTGAAGACCGAGGGGCTCAGCGCCACCCGTGGCGAAGATGGTTACATCAACTCCATCCGGCTGACTTGGAATAAGCCGGAAAATGCCTATGGTTACTTCGTTGAGCGCGGCATAAATTCCAACGCATTCATCAAGATAGCCGAATTCACCTCCGCTGATGAGAATCTCGTTTATACGAATACGCCGCCCGCCCTGGGCTCGAGATATTATTATCGGGTCGTGGCTACGAATCAACATGGCTTCGGGCCGTACAGCGATATCACCTACGGCGGTACGCCGCCCTTGACGCCCACCGGGCTCGCGGCGGCCCAGAATACTTCCAATGCTTATGTGCGCGTAAATTGGCACATTTCCTTCGGTGCCACGTCTTATGTGTTGTATACCAATACTAGCGATGAAGTCGGCACAGCCGGGGTGCTGACTAATACCGCGCTAAATTCTTTCGATCACTACGATGTTATTCCGGTAACTCTTTGCTACTACTGGATCGCGGCTACAAACGAGTTCGGAATCAGGGGCAAAAGCGCCTCTGTCAGCGGCTCGCGCATTTTGCTGCCGCCGTATAACGTTTCCGCCACCAGCAACGGCTACACGAATATTATGGTCACCTGGTCGATCGGCGATATTGCCAACACGTATCAGCACCAGGTCTATCGCGGTTTGACGGATAATATTAACGATGCCGCTTTCCGTGCCACTGTCTTGGGAACAAATGTCTCCTACAATGACCTGCTCTTTGTCAATGGTACACGTTATTACTATTGGATCAGAGCCAAGACTGAATCGGCAAGCGGTTTCAGCGCGTTCAGCGCCATGGCCGCCGGCTCCACCCCGCCACGGCCGCCGACGGGAATCACGGCCAGCGACGGAGTTTATGTGGATAGAATCCGGGTGGTCTGGAACCGGGCGGAGCTGGCTGAATCATACAATATCTATCGCGGCATTGACAATAATCCCCGTTTTGCATCATGCATCGGCACCGTGCCCAGCGGTTTGATTCATTATGACGACATATCGGCCGTTCCGGGCCTTACCTTCTATTACTGGGTCCGTTCAGTGAGCGAATTAGGAGAAAGCCTTTTCAGTCTCTACGACACTGGCTGGCAGGCGCAGGAGCCGCCCGTGCCGCCCGTTCTGCCCCATCCTCCGAAGGCGGTCACCGCCAGTGACGGTTTGTTCACTAGCCATGTGGCGGTCGCCTGGAGCAGAGTTACCAATGCCACCACCTACGAGGTCTGGCGGAATACCGAACCGAATCCCGATGCGGGTACCAAGCTGATTGCTGACGCGAGAGCCACCAGTTACCTGGATGCCTCCGCTGTCCCCGGCATTGTTTATTATTACTGGGTCAAGGCCAAGGCGAACGCGCTGACCAGCTTGTTCAGCCCCTATGACAGCGGTTACCGGGCCGATCGCTTGGTGGATATCGGAGTGTCCGATTTTGTTATTTTGCCGACCGTGATGGCTGTTGGCAGCCATCCGGATGCCTTGTCTTTCCGAATCGAAAACTACGGCGACCACGCCATGACGGCGCCGGATCGCGCCTGGGTGCTGTGCGATTTCTATCTTTCCCCCAATCCTATCTTCGACGCCGCCGCTGTCCGGTTCGGTTCCTTCAGCAATAGTGTACCTCTGAATGTACGGACCAGCCTGGGGGTGGTCTTGCCGGCTGCTGGCCGGGCCGCGCTGACTATTCCCGACTTGCCGCTGGGGAATTACTATATCTTCGCGCGTGTCCGCCATTGCCTGCCGTCCACCTGGTTCGATCCCGTGCCCGGCAACAACACGGCCGCGCGCTTGGGTCAGGTGATCAGCATCGCCAAAAAGAAGTCGGCCTCGATGGTCCTCAACGATTACAACGGCGACGGACGCTCCGATCTGGCGGCCTATCATGAGCCGGACGGGAAATGGTATATCCGGACCCTGGAAGGCGAGCATATTGTTTATGGCGAAAGCTGGGGGGCGCCTGGCTACCAGCCGGTGGGTGGCGATTTTGATGACAATGGGGTATCGGACTTGGCGGTGTATAGCGAGGATACCGGCTACTGGTTCATCCGGACCGTCTCGGGCGGTCGTCTGGCTTGGTATCAATGGTGGGGGGCGCCGGGCTACAGAGCGGTGCCGGGCGATTACAATGGCGATGGACGCACGGATTTGGCGGTATACGGCGAGAGCACAGGCTTGTGGTATATTGAATCCCTGGCCGGGCATCGAATCGCCTGGGCCGAATGGTGGGGGGCGCCTGGCTACCAGGCCGTGCCGGGCGATTACGATGGGGATGGTAAATCCGATTTGGCGGTGTATAACATGGCGGATGGTTACTGGTATATCCGGAGTCTGTCCGGCCATACTATTGCCAGGGCACACTGGTGGGGCGGCGCGGGTTATCGGGCCGTGCCGGGCGATTATGACGGCGACGGCATTGCCGATCTGGCGGTGTACCATGATTATGGCTACTGGTTCATTCAATCGCTGGCCGGCAAGCGGATCGCCTGGGGCGTATATTGGGGGGGCGCGCCGGATTATTGGCCGGTGCCGGGCGATTACGACGGAGACGGCATCTACGACCTGGCCGTCTATAACGAAACCAGCGGCTTGTGGTATATCCGCACCCTGGCGGGAGTCGTGCTGCTCTATGGCGAAAGCTGGGGCGCGCCGGGCTACCAGGCAGTGAGCAGTTTGCCCTAGCAGTAGCGCCCGGGCGGAGTAGGGCTTGGGCGAAGAGGGGGCTGCCGACGCTGACGTGTTTTGACGGGGAATGGGTCTGAAGTCATATGCCCATGATCCCTGATGGGAAAAGATAGCCGGCGTAAAGCCGGCTTTACCAGGATGCATAGGAATTTCAAAGTGTTGTAGCCGCAACCGATGGTCGCGGTCCTCGGCTTAGGACCGCCATCATCGATGTCGGCTACAGTCAGAGTTGCACCCCGATCCGGATCGGGGCGCCTAATTCAACGTATAGGAATTTCAAAGTGTTGTAGCCGCGACCGATGGTCGCG
>CAZALU010000074.1:0-15705 GCA_964486075.1 uncultured Verrucomicrobiota bacterium | reverse complement strand
ACGCTACTGCCTATTCGCAGGTGGCATCAGGCGATGCCTACCTGAGCAGTTACAAATTGGCATTATTGGGTGGACCCAGAACCGTTAAATCTAATCCCGGCAATATTTTTACATGGCCGATCATTACCCCGGCCATTGAAAAACGCGTGCTGGCGGTCCTGCGGCGCGGGGCCATGTCGGACACCGATGTCACCCGCGAGTTCGAAAAAGACTATGCCCGGTGGCACGGGGTTAAGTACGCCTTGGGGCATAACACCGGCACGGCCGCTCTGCATACCGCTATGTTTGGAATCGGGCTCGGGCATGGCGACGAACTCATCTGCCCAAGTATGACCTACTGGGCCTCCGGCCTGCCCGCGCTGGGGCTTGGCGCAACGCTAGTGTTTGCCGATATTGATCCGGATACTCTCTGTATCGACCCGAAGGATTTAGAACGGCGCATTACCCGGCGCACCAAGGCCGTGGTCGTTGTGCATTATTGCGGAATGCCGTGCGACATGGATGCGATCATGAAAATTGCGCGTAAGCGCAAGCTGGCCGTGATCGAGGACGCATCCCATGCCCATGGGGGCCGCTACAAGGGGAAACTCGTTGGCACGTTCGGCGATGTGGCCTGTTTTTCACTAATGTCCGGCAAAGCTTTTGCCACGGGTGAGGCCGGCATCTTGTTGACTGACAATAGGCGCATTTACGAGCGGGCCATTGCGTTCGGACATTATGAGCGGCACAATACCCTGACTTTGCCGGATCTGAAGGCGGGCGCCGGACTGCCCTGGGGCGGTGTCAAGTACCGGATGCACCAGCTCAGTTCGGCGGTCGGCATCGAACAGGTAAAAAACTATCCCAAACAGATGGCCGAAATTAGCAAGGCTATGAATTATTTCTGGGACCTGCTTAAAGGTGTGCCGGGCATCCGCGCCCACCGCCCGCCGCACAAATCAGGCAGCACCATGGGTGGATGGTACGCTGCCCGGGGCCTGTACCGTGGCGAGGAGTTGGCCGGCCTGTCCGTTGGCCGGTTCTGCGAGGCCGTGCGCGCCGAAGGCGGCGTTGCTGCCCCGGGCTGTAACACCGCGCTCCATTTGCATCCGCTCGTAAATACTCTTGATGTTTATGGAGATGGCCGTCCGACCAGGCTCGCGAACCTGCCGCCGGGCGTGGATATCCGCCAGAAAAAAGGAGCCTTGCCAGTGGCCGAAAACATTCAGGAGCGCGTATTGGGCGTTCCCTGCTTCAAGAAATTTCGCCCGCGAATCATCCGGGAACATGCCGCCGCTTATCGAAAGGTGGCGGAAAACTATGAGAATCTTCTTCCGGACGATGCCAAGGCCAAAGAGGCCGGTTCATCCGGACTTTTTGGGCGGCATTGACGCTCCCAAGGAACTAGCCGGACGGCCACGATCCCGATACCTTTTTGTGATCGAGATGGCCCTGCATTGTCTTCATGCAATCCGTGATTGTTTCCTCGCCGCGTTTGTTATTTCTGGCGGATCATGGTCAGAAGCATTTTGAAGCGTTGCCCGGCCTTAACGGCATGGGGCACCCGCGCAGGCATGATCACGGTCTGCCCGGCAATGGCCTTAACCTTTTTTCCGCCGATCGTCAATTCGGCCGCGCCTTCCAGGACATGGATCACGGCGTCATAGGGGGCAGTGTGTTCGCTCAAGCCTTGCCCGGCGTCGAAGGCGAACAGGGTCAGCGTGCCTGCCGGCTTGTCGATCAGGGTCCGGCTGACTATCGCGGCTTTCGAGTAATTGACCATGCGTTGCGGATTCAGGGCTTTGCCCTTCAATACGGTTTTTGTTTTCATGGTGTGATCTTAAACCAGTTTCGAAAAAAATGGCACATGTATTTGTGCATCTTTCTGGGTATCATGAGCATCCTTTTTCCTAAACCATGAACCCCCGAACCCTATTCCACTTTTGCGATCGGCCCGAGTTCGAGCATGGTTCGCATATCCTCCGCCGGGGTCGTTATCGGCATGATGTTGAATTTTTCGACCAGGATTTTGAGCATCGTCGGTGTAACGCAGGCCGGTAGGCTGGGGCCCAGACGTATATTCCGGATGCCGAGGTGCAGCAGTGTGAGCAGGATGCAGACGGCCTTTTGCTCGTACCAGGATAGGACCAGCGAAAGCGGCAGATCGTTAATTCCGCAATTGAAGGACTCCGCCAGAGCCGTCGCGATTCGGATGGCCGAATAGGCGTCGTTGCATTGGCCGCAGTCCAGTAGACGTGGAATACCACCTAGCGTCCCGAAATTCAGCTTATTGAACCGGTATTTGCCGCAGGCCAAGGTCAGGATAATGCAGTCGTCGGGAACCAACTGCGCGAATTCGGTGTAATAATTGCGCCCGCTCTTGGCGCCGTCACAGCCGCCGATCAGGAAGAGGCGCCGCAGGGCGCCGGATTTGACCGCTTTCGCCACCTGCTCGGCGGCGCCCAGGACGGTATGATGTCCGAACCCGACCATGATCGTGCGGTCCGGGCCATCCATTTTGAAGCCTTCCGCCGCCAACGCCGCCTGAATCACCGGCGTGAAATCGCGGTTGGCGATATGGGCCATGCCCGGCCAGGCCACTAAGCCGCAGGTTAAAATCCGGTCCTGGTAGCTCTTGCTTGGCTTCTGGATGCAGTTGGTGGTCATCAGGATAGCGCCGGGGAAGTCCTCGAATTCCGTGCGCTGGTCTTGCCAGGCGCCCCCGTAATTGCCCACCAGGTGCTTGTATTTCTTAAACTCGGGATAACCGTGCGCCGGCAACATTTCGCCATGGGTATACACGTTGATCCCTTTGCCCTCGGTCTGCTTGAGGAGTTCCTCCAGATCCTTGAGGTCGTGGCCGGAGACGACGATTGCTTTGCCCTTCAAGGGATGAATTCTGACGTGGGTGGGTGCCGGATTTCCATACGCGCTCGTGTTGGCCGCGTCCAGTATCTCCATGACCTTCAGATTGATTTCCCCGCATTGCAGACAGAGCTTCAACAGATCGTCCGCTGTGAGCGCGGGATCTGTCAGCAGGGCGTTTAAGGCCTCGTGGAAGAAGGCGTAAACCGCATCGTCTTCCTTGCCCAGGATCAAGGCGTGATGGGCATAGGCGGCCATGCCTTTTAGTCCGGAGATGAGCAGTTCCTGTAACCCGACGATATCGTCGCCCAAGGTCGCCTTGCGCTGGAGGATTCCGACCGTTTCGCCCTGCCGGATTAAATCGGGCAAGTCCTTGGCAAGCGGTTGTTCGGCCAAAAAGCCGCCGGCGACTTCCGGCTTGCTACCTTTTGTTCGGCAGGCCTGCTCGTAAAGGGCTTTGGCCTGGCTCTTGACGGCATCGGACTCCTCGAGTAGGGCCTGCAGGCGCGCTGGATCGAAGTTAACGTTGGTGATGGTTGTAAACAGGGCTTTAAGGATGAACCTGTCAATGACCGGATCACTGGCGCCTAGCCGGTGTGCCCGATGGGCCAGGGCGCCGATCTGCTTCGTTTGAAAAACCAATAGATCTTGGAGCGTCGCGGTCACGGAATCCTTGCCGCAGACCCCCTGAATGGTGCATCCGGTTCCCTTGGCTGTTTGTTCGCATTGAAAACAAAACATGATCAACCTCGCTTTCTGTGAGTTAAGGAATGAGACGGGATGTGCGCAAAGGGTATACCCCATGCCAGTATCGTAACAAAAAACGGGGCAATCACAACACGATAAAGCAGGTTGCTTAATAGATCAGCTGCGATGCCAAAACACAAAATTTTGTCTGCATCATGTTTTCGAGCCTTTTCGGTAAATTGCTAGGCTTGCAGCCTCTTAATAATTTTTTCCGTGATCGCAGCGTCGGTCATTCCGAAGCGCTCGCTTAAAACATTGGGGGCGCCTTGGGGAATGAATCGATCGGGCCAGCCGCAGCGCAGGAAATGGCCTGCATAGCGCTGGTCGGCCAGAGTTTCACCAACGGCTGATCCGAAACCGCCGCCGGCAATGCCGTTTTCGAGGGTCGCGATCAGCCGGGATGCAGTCGCCTGGCTGGTCAGCAAATCCCTGTCGAGAGGCGCAATAAAGCGCGGATTGACGATGCCTGCCTTCAAGCCGGCCGCCGCCAGGCGCTCGGCAACGCGCTGCGCGAGCGCTATCATGTCGCCCAGCGCCCAGAGTTGAACGTCCTGTCCTTCGCGAAGGATCTCGGCTTGGCCAAGCGGCAGTTCCAGGCAGGTGTCGGGCAGCGGGGTGCCCAGACCGCATCCGCGCGGGTAGCGGATCATCACCGGGCGGTTCCAGAGGGTCGCCGAATAAAGCATGTGCGCCAATTCGGCTTCGTCCTTGGGTTGCATAAAGACCAGATTGGGCACATTCCGGAAGATGCCGATATCGAAGACGCCATGGTGGGTTGGGCCGTCGTCGCCGACGATCCCGGCCCGGTCGAGACAGAAAATCACCGGCAGGCGCTGAAGGCAGACATCGTGGATCACGTAATCGACGATGCGCTGGGCGAAGGTGGAATATATTGCCACGATCGGATGTAAACCGTCCGCTGCCAGGCCGGCGGCGAAGATGACTGCGTGCTCCTCGGAAATACCAACATCGAAAAAGCGCGCGGGAAATGCCCGGGCGAAATTCGAGAGGCCGGTGCCCGCGGCCATGGCTGCGGTGATGGCCACGATTCGCTCGTTCTGCCGGGCCAGCCTTTCCATGATTTGGCCAAAAATCTCGGAATATTTCGGAGTTGTTACCGTTGTCAGGGGGCGGCCGGTCTCGCTTTCGAATGCGCCGGTTCCGTGCCAGGCTTCTGGCTCATCCTCGGCGAAGGGATACCCTTTGCCTTTTTGGGTGGAGACGTGGAGCAGGATCGGCTCGTCCGAGTGCCTGGCGATATCCAGGGCCGCCATTAGTGTGCGCAGGTTATGGCCATCGATCGGGCCGATGTAGCGCAGTCCGAATTCCTCGAAAATCACGTTGCGCAGAAAAAGACTCTTGATTGCCTCTTCGAGCCGGAAGTAAGTGTGCCTCAGCCATGTTAGCCGCAGGCGATCCTTGGCAAAACGCTCCACCGAGCTTTTCCAGCGGTTATAACGGGGATGCGCCAATAGCTCGCCCAGGGCGCGGGCCACGGAGCCCACGTTGGCGGAGATGGACATTTCGTTGTCGTTCAGAATCACGATCAGTCGACGCGTGGCGGAGGCCAGGTTGTTGAGAGCTTCAAAGGAGGCGCCGCAACCCAGGGTGCCGTCGCCTACGATGGCCACCACATGCCCTGTGCCCTGCCGTCGGTCGCGTGCCACGGCCATGCCCAGCGCCGCCGAAAGCGCCGTGCCTGCGTGTCCTGCACCGAAGGCGTCGAAAGGGCTTTCCGCTCTCGAGAGGAACCCGGAAATACCGTCAGTCTGGCGCAGGCTCCGGAAGGCCTGGCGACGGCCGGTCAGGATCTTGTAGGCGTAGGTCTGGTGGCTGACATCCCAAATCAGCTTGTCGGCCGGCGGATCGAAAACCTTGAGCAGAGCAATGGTCAGTTCTACCGTGCCCAGATTGGCTGCCAGGTGTCCGCCGGTCATGCTGACCGTTTCGATGATCAGGGCGCGGATTTCCGCCGCGAGCCCGACCATCTGATCCGGGGTCAGTGGTTTGATGTCGGCGGGCCCGTTTATGCTGTCCAGTATCTTTGTCATAAATGATAATCACGTTGTGAGGCTGGCTCGTGGCAATACTTATTCTGCGCCGGCATCCGGGGTCGCGAATGGCTCGACATGTAGTTCCCCGTTTTTCTTAACCAGGATTTCTATTTTATGTTCCACTTCGTTGAGCTTTTCAGTGCAGGATTTGATCAGCGCCATGCCTTCCTCGAAATCCTTCATCATTTTAGCGAGGCTCAGGGTTCCGCCTTCCATTTCCCGCACGATTGTTTCCAGACGCTCCAGCGATTTCTCAAAATCAGGCTGTTTGTCCGTTGTTTTCATAATGTTGCCTTTCTTTGTTAGGTAGTACGCAGATCGCGCTCAATGATCGTGAGTGCAGACTGCGGCGGGCAAGATGCCGCCCTCCCAATTCCCAATGGGTGCGCTGCCGCTTGCCACGCTGTAAAAAAATAGAGGCACGCGCTCCGTCGCGTCCATACCCTGTTTCGTCGGCAACCCAACCATCAACCATTCCGAACTATTACCATTCTTCAGACCACATCCGATTCAAAGGTGCCCTGCGCCAGCCGGGTGACTATGCGTTCGCCCTGCTTGATCCCGATGGCGCTCTTGAGAATACGGCCGTCTCGGCGGGAGGTAATGCTATACCCTCTGTCCAAAACTGCAAGCGGGTTAATGCCGTTTAGCAGGAGAGACAAGCGCTGGATGTCTTGCGCGCGACCGTGCCGCCATTCCCGCATTCTATTAACGAGCCGCGGAGCCAGCTCGTCTGTCCTTTGCTGACGCTGACGTAGAATGGTGATCAGGGCGTGGTGCATCTGCAGACCCAGGCGCTCGATCCGATCCCGGTGCCGCCGGGCCGCGTAGGCCGGTTCGTGAAATACATGGCTCCGGCTCACTGCCAGCAGGCGGTGGCGGAGCGCGTTAAATTGCTGGTTGAGTCCACGTTCCAAACGGCGCGTGTATTCTCGGAAACTGGCCTCGAATTCCTTTTTTTCCCGGACTGCCAATTCGGCGGCCGCCGAGGGGGTGGGGGCTCGGAGATCGGCGACGAAATCGCAGATAGTGAAATCGATTTCATGGCCGACCGCCGAAATCACCGGGATGGCCGAGCGTACGACCGCCCGGGCCACGCTTTCCTCGTTGAAGCACCATAGGTCTTCCAGGCTTCCGCCGCCCCGGCCGACGATTATCAGGTCAAGGCCCCCTCGGGCGTTCAACAGGCCCAGCGCTTCCGCGATGTCCCCGGCCGCGCCTTCGCCCTGAACCCGGACTGGGGCCAGCACGATATGCAAGTTGTGAAAGCGGCGGCAGAGGATGTTCAGGATGTCCCGGATGGCGGCGCCGGTTGGCGAGGTGACGATGCCGATGTGGCGGGGCAAAAGCGGCAGGTGTTTTTTACGAGTTGCGTCGAACAGGCCTTCCGCCGCCAGTTTCTTTTTCAGGGCCTCGAAGGCCGCCTGCAGGGCCCCCTGTCCGCTCGTTTCCATTTGGCGCACAATTATTTGGTATTGGCCGCTTTTTTCGTACACGCTGATCTGGCCGAAAACTCGAATCATCTGGCCGTCGGCCGGCTGGAAGCGCAAGCCGCGTTGGCTGCCGCGAAACATGACGGCTGCGATTTGGGCTGATTCATCCTTCAGCGTGAAATAGAAATGGCCCGAACTGGGCTGGCGCAGGTTGGAGAGCTCCCCCTCGATCCAGACCTCGCTCACCTCGTCTTCGATCACGGTCTTGATCAGGCGCGTGATTTCGACAACTCGAAAAACTCGCGGCTCGGACGCGGACTGGCTGTGTTGGACTGGGAAGGACATTCCGTTTTGCATGCCCGTTATTCTAACACAAGAGATCTGAAAATTTCAGCCTTATTTTGCCTGGTTATTCAACTGGCCCATGTAAGCAGGCTTAATTATCGGGTTTTGGATTGATATGCTAGGCTGTTCCGGAGCATGCGACGATTACAGGGAAAACATCTGGCCCAGCAATTGTCCCAACCGACTGCGGAATTCTGCCGCCACGCGTCGGCCTGCGTAATCATCAGGCAGTAGTTCCGCTGGCAGCAAAGGATCCGCCTGCATCACGGCCAGGTATTCGAACAGTTCGCGGCGCGCCGCGGCTAGCGCAGCACTGGGCGTGGGCGAAGCCGTTGTCTGGTTTGTATGGCTTCCTTCGTGATTGAGATAGGCCTTATGCCGCCTGGCTAGCTCCTTGAAATCCCAGGCTTGAGAAGCTATCTGTCTCGGCGATTGCCCCAGGACAGGGCTGACTTCGAAAAGAATCGCGTAGTCGCGAATGGATGCTGCCAGGTCCAGGTCGTCGAACAGTGGCCGGATGTCCCGCGCCGAAATCCAGACGCTTTTTTGCAGGCATCCCATGCGCTCGCGGCGGAAGAAGCGCTCCAGCGCGCAGCGGTAGCCCCGCTCCTTTTCTGGAACGTCATAGGAGAGCAGGTGCCAGCGGCCGTCCCAGGATCGGTTCCAGGATCGTTCCGGCCAGAGCAGCTCCGATCCGTGCGATCGGCCGTGGTCGGTGACGATGAGCAGCGGTGTTTTGCCGCGGGTGCGGCGATAGGTAACGAGTCCGGACTTGGCCAGTCGTCGGATTGCTAAATCCAGCACAGTGTTGCCGGTTATGAATTTAGGCCGCAGGGCACTGCGTCCGCCGGAGGCGAGGAACTCAGCGCCAAGACATGTCAAGTCGAGCAGTTCAGCGGTCAATCGCCGTCGGATAATGGAGAAGGGAACGCCTCCTTGGCGTCTGAAGGTAGGGCGCTTATGCACGCCTTGCAGGTTACCGGTTGTTGCCCGTCCTGGCACCGTCCCCCTCTCCCGGCCCGGGTCGCAGTTGTCGGCCGTGCCCCGCGTGTTGCCTACTAAACGTTCTTCTCCGCTTGCGGCATTTTCTTTAGCCAGCCTTTGTGCTCTGTCTTTCATCGCCTTGAACATATCAATTAAGAACGTCGATCGTCAATCTTATTTTATATAATAATTTATAATAAAAGCTATTAACCCTTGATCGTTAAGTAAAAACATGTATTATTTGTATCGCATCATATCAGATAAGAATGTCGATCGTTAATCTTATCTTATACGAAGCTAGCGAAAGAGCGGGGGTTGCGGACATGAATTTGCTGGCCCGGATGAATGCTGTGGTGGGTATACCTCGCTCGGCACCAACGATTGCGAGAGGGTCTGGTGGTGGAGTAGGGTGTTTGTCTTGCGCTTTCTGGCGGCTTGCACTATTCCATCGAGGCAGCCTTGCCCAGTATCACAAAGTCAGCTTGGGGTCTTGAAATTGGCCAGGTCTAACCTCAGACTTCCTATCCGGGCGGAAAACAGGTTGGCATATTCGTAGATGTGGCGCCATCGCCGCGTTCTCATCCGGCATGCGCGATCTCATCCGTCTCGTGTGCTGCCATCAGTCTAAAAAAGTGCCAGGCCATTTTCCGGAATCTTAACCTGCTTTCAACTTGGATCAGTCCGCCTAACGCCGCCAAAAAGTGCCAGGGAAGAACTGGCTGTGAATATATAAACAGTTATTGCCTAATTTTTTATAAAATTTAGAATAAAATATTCCTGGCACATCCATTGGTTTAACGCCAACCAGCCCAGATCATGAATTCTGAACTTATCTATTCATCTGCCACTAAGACGCTAGGGCTCAATATATGCCCTTGCGGCAATCATTATTCCTTTATCTTTTTGATGTACGCATTCACGCCGATTATTACAGTCTGGCCCTCAAGCATAATATCCGTTTTTTGGTTGCCGTGGGTGCTGGCCACCACAAGGGTTTTGCCGCTGGCGCTGGGCGTCGGCGGATTTTGGAGTTCGATTTCGATCACGAGTTTGCCGTCTTTAATCGTAGCTTGCATGGGTGTTCTCCTGTATTTTTGGCTATTTTCCAAATATCCATTTCATGCCATAAAAAGCTTAATGGATAAGGTTTTTAGCGTGCGTATTCCACGCAGCGTTTTTCGCGAATCACCGTTACCTTGATTTGACCGGGATACTGGATCTCCTGCTCGATCTTCTTGCTGATATCCCGCGCCAGGTGCATGGCGCCGGCGTCATCCACTTTTTCCGGCTGGACGATGATGCGCACTTCGCGTCCGGCCTGGATGGCGTAACTTTTTTCCACGCCCGCGAACCCGCTGGCGATTGCCTCCAGTTGTTCCAGACGTTTAACATAGATTGCGGATGTCTCGGAGCGGGCGCCCGGGCGGGATGCAGAAATGGCGTCTCCGGCGGCCGCCAGGATCGCGTAGACGCTTTCCGGCTCCACATCCGCATGGTGGGCGGCCACGGCATTAAGCAGGACCTGCGTTTCCCCGTGGCGGCGGAGAAAATCGGCGCCGATGATGGCGTGCCCGCCCTCGATTTCGCTGTCCAGCGCTTTGCCGATATCGTGGAAGAGGCCAATCCGCTTGGCCAACATGACGTTGAGTCCGAGTTCGCCGGCCATAACGCCCATCAGCTGCGCCACCTCGATCGAATGCATGAGCACGTTCTGTGAATAACTATTACGATATTTCAGCCGACCGAGCGTTCGCCCCAGATCCGGCGCCACGCCCTGCAGTCCAACGGCGTAAAGCGCTTCCTCGCCGGCCGCGCGGATGACTTCATCCATCTCCTCCTTGACCTTGGCCACGATTTCCTCGATGCGGGCCGGGTGGATACGTCCATCCACTATCAGGCGCTCCAAGGTCTGCTTGGCGATTTCGCGGCGCAGTGGATCGAAGGCGGAAATCACTACGGCTTCCGGTGTATCGTCCACCAGCAGGTCTACACCGGTCGCGGCCTCCAAGGCCCGGATGTTGCGTCCCTCGCGCCCGATGATGCGGCCCTTCATTTCATCGTTGGGCAGGGTGACGGTGCTGGTCATGATCTCGTTGACGTGGCCGGATGAGAAGCGTTGGATGGCCAGGGCCACTATCTTTTTGGATTCGCGTTCGGAGTTTTCCTTGGCTTCCTCCTGCAGGCGGCGGATCAGCATCCCTGTTTCGTTGCGGACATCTTCCTCCATACGGGTCATCAGGGTCCGGCGTGCTTCCTCGATTGTCATACCGGCGATGCGCTGAAGCTTTTCGCGCTCGGCTTTGATCAGTCCGGCTTGTTCCTCGCGTTGCTGGTTCAGCTCGTTTTCCTTCTTTTCCGCCTCTGCCAGTTTCTGTTCCACCGCTTGGGTCTTTTTGTCGATCATCGTCACTTTGCGGTCCAGGTTCAATTCGCGTTCGGCAGCGCGAGATTCCAAGGCTGTTATTTCCTGACGCCGGGACTTGTTTTCGTCGTCAAAAGCTTCGCGAGCTTTGATCACTTCGGCCTTGGCCTGAATCCCCGCCTCCTTGCGCAGGGATGCCGCTTCGCGCTGCGCTTCGTCGAGCAGGCGCTTGACATCCTGCTCGCCTGATTTTAAGGCATAACGCCCAATGATCATACGTAGATAATAGCCCAGTCCTGCCGCCAACAGGACGACGAATGCTCCAATCCACCATTGCAACATGACTTCCTCCTCCGGGCGTGTGCCCGGTTGTGTATTATTATATTTATCCCTGCCGCCTAAAGGCGGCGTTTTCCGTCACTATCATATCCATTGCCGCGTCGTGCGCCGCGACCGGCACGGCGTCACGCAGCTGGAAGGCAAAAGCCAGCCCGATTTTCAAGGCGCGACTCAGCACCGGGCGCGCAAGCAAGCGGTCATAATAACCGGCGCCATGCCCGATTCGTCCGCCTTGAAGATCGAAGGCCAGTCCGGGCACAATGACCAGATCGCAAATCAGCGGGTCCGCCCAAATCGGTTGGTCAGGTTCCGGAATTCTGTTCCGGCCCTGTATCAGCGCGTTTCCTGTATCAAACCGCGCGCATTCGTAGCGCCCGGTTTCTGCCCGCCAGGCCGGCACCCAGATCAACTTGCCCGTTTGCCGGCAGGCATCCAGCAGCTTGTCGGTCTGGACTTCCGCCGACACGGCCAGGTAGCAGAAGACCTGGCGCGCGGCGGTCCATTCGGGCAGCCCGAGCACAAACTGCTGGATTAGTTGGCTGGTCTGCAGTACCCAAGCTGAGTCCAACTGTCGGCGTTGTCCGCGAATTTCGCGTCGGATATCGGATTTGGTCATCATGATTATTTCCGGGCGCGTAATTTTCAATCTATTGTAGCCGCCCCAACTCTCCGAGAGGTCGGGACTGGTCGCGGTCTTGGGAAATGAAGACCGACATCATCGATGTTGCTCCGCCAAATTTATCTTCTTTCCTTTGGTCTTTTTTCCGCTTTCCTGTTTTTGTGCCATTGTTTCTTTAGAACTGACTTCAGCTGACAAACTATTCACTGCTGACTGCTCACGGCCCGCAGTTTTCCACTGGCTCTGCTTGATTTTAGCCCATTGGGCCAGGCGTTGTTGGAGTACCGCTTCATAACCTTGGTCCGTGGGTTCATAATAGACGGCCGAAGTCGGGATATATTCCTGATCCACGACGTGTCCCTCGAAATCGTGTGCGTACTTGTAGCCGGTATGGCCCAGGCGCTTTGCGCCGCGGTAGCCGGCGCTACGCAGGGGCTTGGGCACTGGAAGCACCCGTCCTTCCTTGATGTCGTTCCCGGCTTTGTCGATTGCCAGGTAGGCGGCGTTGCTTTTCGGCGCGCAGGCCAGGTAGGTCGTGGCTTGGGAGAGAATAATTCTGGCTTCCGGCAGGCCGACAAATTCCACGGCGTCCTTGGCCGCGACCGCCATCAGCAGGCCGCGCGGGTCGGCATTGCCGATATCCTCGGAAGCCAGGATCATCAGCCGGCGCGCGATGAAACGCGGATCTTCACCAGCGTAAAGCATCTTGGCCAGCCAATAGACCGCGGCGTTGGGATCGGAACCGCGCACGCTCTTGATGAACGCGGAAATGGTGTTGTAGTGGCCGTCTTCGTCATGATCGTAGACTACGGCTTTTTTCTGGATCGAATCCTCTGCAACTGCGCGAGTGAGCTGGATTTGGCCTGCGGCGCCGGGTGGCGTGGTCAGGATCGCGATTTCCAACGCGTTAAGGGCGCGGCGGGCGTCGCCTTCGCAAGTCCGCGCCAGGTGGAGCAGGGCGTTGTCGTCGGCTGCGACCGGGAACGCCGCCAGGCCGCGCGGATCGGACAAAGCGCGGCGCAGCAGGCGGAGGATGCCGTCTTCGGAAACGGGCTCCAGCTCGAATATTTGTGAGCGGGAGACGAGTGGGCTGTTGACGAAGAAAAAAGGATTATGGGTCGTGGCGCCGATAAGCGTGACGGCGCCTGTTTCAACGTAGGGCAGCAGGATGTCCTGTTGGGATTTGTTGAAATGATGAATTTCGTCGATGAACAGGATGGTTTCGGCGTTTTCTCGCTTACGCCGTTCGAAGGCGGTCTGTAAAAGATCGCGCAGGATGGCGACATTGGCGACCACGCCGCTGACGCGCTTGAAGTTGCGGCGGGTGATCAAGGCGATGACTTCAGCCAGCGAGGTTTTGCCGCACCCCGGCGGGCCATAGAGAATCAAGCTGCCGAGCCGGTCCGACTCGACGGCTCGCCGCAGCAGTTTGCCTGGCGCCAGCAAGTGGTCCTGGCCGACAATTTCTTCCAGCGTCTGGGGGCGCATGCGTGCCGCCAGGGGCTGGGGACCGCCTGCGCGGTCCGGCTGGGACTGGTCAAACAAGTCCATATCTGGTTCCTTGCAAAAGAATACCCCGCCTGAACGTGACGGTTCCCGTTTCTGTTCCGATTCATCAACGTGGGTGCTTTAGCCGATGGTTTCCAAATCCCGCGACGGGCATATGGGCGCCATCGGATTCGAGCTCCCTTCAGCTTACTAATGGGTCAGAAAATGGGCCGAAACCACGCGCCAAGCAGGGTATTCCAGAAGTGCGAAATGAGATTCAACTAACTCTATCCGGCCACAGGCAGCTTGCCTGCGGCGGAATATCATTTCGACCAGATGTTGAGAAAGAACGACGGCGATTCAGGACGGCAGACATAACTTTTCAATCCGGCGTGACCAGTTCCCAGCCGTTCTCCGGCGTGCCGCCGGTGCGCCGTTTGCCATTGACCGGCATTGACTCGGACCAAGCCCGGGCCGTTATACAAAAAGCAATCCGCCAAACCATCCGCCACAGACATGGAATCCACATCTGAAAAGAATCGTAATTTCAACATCGAAAGGCCGAACTTAATTAATCTCATTAGCTTCCCGATTACCCTTCTCTGATCTCTACTTTCAACTCGTTCCGTAAGCCGACTTTGACTGATTCATGCAAGGCGTTCACCTCGTTATCGGTCAAGGTCCGGTCCGCGGCGCGATATGTCAAAGAGTAGGCCATGTTTTTACAGCCAGCTCTCATCGTTTCGTTCTCATATATATCAAACAGCCGTACGGTTGTCAATTCTTTTGGCGCCATTTTCCAAATATTTTTAATGATGGTTTCATGCTTAATGTCGGTGCCGACCCGGAGGGCGATATCTCGTGTCACCGGGGGATAAGGTGGCAGGCATTCCGCCGTTGGCGTTGCTTGTACGTGCCGCAAGAGGGGCGCCAAGCTAAGTTCCAGGGCGGCGACCGGTTCCAGTATGCGATATTCACGGCGGAGACTGTCGTTGAGCAGTCCCAGCACGCCGCATGTTTCGCCGTCCAGGGTAATGGCCAGCAGGTGCCGGTCCTTGAAAGCGCGCACGGGGAAACCAGGTGGTGTTGGCAGCCCGGACGCTGGCGCTGCCAGGGCTAGGCCGATGGTGGCGGGTCCCGGCGTGCGGGGGTCTGGTGTGGGGAACGCCAGTGCCGTGCAGAGCGCCTCCAAGATGCCTTTCAGCCACGCGAACATGTCTGCCTCGCGCAGTGCACGGCGTTTTTCCAGGTCCGGTCGACCTATGGCGCCCATGATGCCGATTGCCAGCCGTTCCTCTTCGCACAGCGTCCCGGCCTTGTTTTTAGAAAACACTCGGCTGATTTCAAAGAGCGCCGCTTCCGTGATCTGCCGCGATCTATTGCGACCCAGCGTGTCCAGCATCTGGGGCAAAAGCCATGGACGCAGCACCGAGTGATCCGCGCTCATGGGACGGGGCAGGACGATCCGCCGAGCGGCGTCGGCGGTGTCGAAGCGTTCGAGCAGCGCTTCGGAAATAAAAGTATAATTCACGATTTCGGAGAGGCCCAGACCGGCCAGGGCGCCGCGACAGCGCATGACGGCGCGGGTCGGACGGTCGTCAGCCAAGCTGACGCCGCAGGATGGCGCCCGCACTGTTATTTTGTCCAAGCCGTGGATCCGGGCGACCTCTTCGATCAGGTCGGCCTCATGTTCCAAGTCAGGCCGGAAGGTCGGCGCCTGGATCACACATTCCGTATCATTCCGCTGGACCACGGGGAGCGTTAAGGCTTCGAATATTTTGATGATTGTGTCGCTGGCGATATCGATCCCGAGCAATTGCCGGACACGATCGAAGCGGCAGGTGATGTTTTTTGGCCCGGGTTTCACGGGATAAATGTCGATCATGCCCCGGGCCGCAGTGGCTCCGGCCCATTGAATCATCAGGGCTGCCGCCCGGCGGCTGGCCCATTCGGCCAGATCGATATCCACGCCCCGCTCGAACCGGTAGGAAGACTCGCTGGCAAGGCCAAGCAGCTTGGAACCTTTCCGGATCAGGGCGGGTTTGAAGCAGGCGCTTTCCAGGAGGACCGTGCGGGTCGTGTCCAGGATGCCGCTGGCGGCGCCGCCCATGACCCCGGCCACGGCTACCGGCCGCTGAGCGTCGGCGATGACCAGCAGGTCCGGCGCTAGGATACGCTCCGTGCCGTCGAGCGTGGCCATGCGTTCGCCCGACCTTGCCCGGCGCACAACGATGCGGCTCTCGCCCAGGAGCGTTTGGTCGAAGGCATGCAACGGTTGGCCGCATTCCAACATGACATAATTCGTGACATCCACAATGTTATTGATCGGGCGGATGCCGGCTAAGGTCAGACGCCGGCGCGTGAGGAACGGGCTGGGCGCGATTTGCACATGCGAGAGGATCCGGGCCGCGTAGCGTGGACAGCCGTCCGGGTCTTCGACCTGGACGGAGGTGCAGGTGTCAATCGCCGGACCTGTTTCCGGCAACGAGA
>CAZALU010000073.1:0-16010 GCA_964486075.1 uncultured Verrucomicrobiota bacterium | reverse complement strand
AATCCGATCTCGACCGGATTCGCAATCTGATGGTTGCGCATCCCGCCTGGGGGCGGACCCGGATCAGCGTGGAACTATGCCGTCAATGGGACTGGTATAACCAGCAGGGCCACCTCAAGGATATGCGGCCCGCACGTTGCTGTTGAAACTGGAACGGACGGGTCACCTCCGCCTGGCACGCCGGCGCACAAATCCTAGTCACGGGTTTCATAACCGCCCCGTGCCCCTGGTGACGCACGCTACCGAACCGATCCGCGCCAAGCTTGGCGAGTTACAGCCTCTGACGGTAAGCATCGTCGAGACCGGCGCCGAAGCCCTTCTATTGTTTAACTGCCTGCTTCAGCGTTTCCATTGCCTGGGGCACCGTAATACGGTAGGAGAGAACCTCCGCTATCTTGTGTGCGACCGCCTGGATCGGCCGGTGGCCTGTATGCTTTTCGGCGCGACGGCGTGGAAGTGCGCGGTCCGCGACGCCTTCCTCGGCTGGGAGCGCGCCGTGCGTGGGCATCCATCCAAAGCGGGCGATATTTTTCCTGGCTTTGCAGGAAAAAAAATCAGACTCTTACTTGCGCGCCGCCTTTTCCCGGCTCAGCCGGGTCACGTCGCGCAGGCGATCATTAACCTTTCGGACCGCCAGGAGGATCTGATCCATATACCCGCGCGAACCCAGCAGGTGATAGTGCATGAGGACCAGCGCGGTTTCGTTGACCGCCTTTTCGACGTTCGGCAGTTTTAACGTCCGGTAAGTCTGGATCTGTTTTTGGTCTCGGAACGGCACGGGGCTGGTGGAGTCGTACAGGTTCAAGAGCGGGTTGGCGTAGACCGGGGCATAGGTGCCGCCTAGAAAGCAGCGCTCCGCCCACAGCGCCTGGTTGTATTCCTCCCTGGTGACTCCGCCGGCCTGCGCGGGATCGAAAACCAATGTCATCGCATAGTAGGCCTGCCGGGTGATGCGCGGGTCACGCCGGGCGGCGCGCAGGGGCCCGCCGATTTTTTGCAGCCTGCCGGCCAAGTACTGGGCGTTTGCCTCCCGTATTGCGGTTTGGCGCGCCAGCCGCCGCAATCCGCCCCGCAGCAGCACGGCCTGCATTTCGGTGATCCGGTAGTTGTGTCCGTAGCGATTGGCCGGTGTCATATCCGGACTCCAGCCCACCTGCTTGAGCGCGAAAACGGTTTCATAGACCGCCTTGTCATTACAGGTAACCGCGCCGCCCTCACCGCAAGTCAAGACCTTGCTCTGCTGAAAGGAAAAGCTCCCGGCGTCGCCGATGGCGCCCGCGCCCTTGCCGCGCCAGCGGCTGCCGTGCTGGTGCGCCACATCCTCGATCACCTTCAGTTTGTGACGCCGCGCTATTTTTATGATGGCGTCCATATCGCACATGCACCCGTAGAGATGCACGGGCATGATCGCTTTCGTTTTGGGCGTGATTGCCTGTTCGATTGCCGCCGGGTCGATGCAAAGAGTTTCCGGGTCAATATCCACCAAGACCACGTTGGCGCCGATGTCCAGGGCCGCCTGGGCTGTCGCCACCCAGGTCAGGCCGGGCACGATGACTTCATCACCGGGCTTCACGCCCACCGCCTGCAGGGCGCACTGCATCGTCACTGTGCCATTGGCCAAGCCGATGCAATAGCGACTGCCGATGAACTTTGCGTATTCCTTGCAAAAGGCCGTTTCATGCTTGCCCAGCCAGCTCCATTTGCCGCTGCGCACAACTTCCGCCATCCAGTCCAGCTCCTGCCGGCCCGTGACGGGCCAGGCCGGACATTTCATCGTCACCGCCGGTTTGCCGCCGCCCAAGGCCAATTGATTTGACCGGCTGGCCGCCGTCATCCTGCTGATTTTCTGCTTCATGGTTCTCCTCCTTGCTGTGACGTATATCAAACGCGATACTATACCACGAATGGACTTGACTGTCCAAAGAACTGCTTTTCTGGTGAGGCTCTTGCACCCCCCTGCGGACGCGACGGAGCGCGTCCCTCCAGTTCTAAACCAGTTCGTTAGCGTGACTCATGGAGGGCCACGCCTCGTCGTGGCCGTCTTCAGCAGGGGGCTTCAAGAGCCTCTGGTTTTAGGCTAAGCGCCTTTGTCCCTAGCTAGTGCGGTTTCGCCGAAACCGCCGCTGGTAATCGTGTGCGGCGCGCTCGGCGAGCGCGCCCTACCTTTTTGAAATTTATCTTCGTTAAATTAGGCCCCGCAGCGGGGCGACTTTTACGGTAGCCGCCCACGCTGGGGCCGGATCCGCAGACCGCGCCCAACGTGCGCGGCTACAAAAGATTGAAATTCCTCTGCATTAAATTAGAGCATCAACAATGCCGGCGGCAGACAAAGCACGACTCCCCAGGCTTTGCCGCCGTTGGTGTCGATGGCGAAAACAAACTCATTGCGGCCCCGCCGCCAAGTGACCGGTATTTGCCGGCGCGGACGCGGCTCAACAATTCCGGCGGGCCCACTCTCGCAAAACACCACCTCGCGATTCAGCCACACCTTGACCATTCCTGTGCTAGAGGCGCGATATTCCACCGTGCCGGACCGGAGCCCGTCCGGAACGCCGACCGCGCATTTCACATACACCAGACCGCTGCCTTGCTCATGGATCGGTCGAATATCCAGGGAAGAACCGTCCCGATCCGGTATTGGCTGCAGCTTGCGCCAGACAATTTTCCCGGCGGGGAACCGGGCAGCGGCAATCCGTCCAGTGCTGGGCAACAGGCCGCTGGCCCGCGCTTCCAATACTTGCGGATATTTGCGCAGCCCTTGCGTCATCTCGTGCTTGAGCTTCGCTAGGTAGCCGGGCGCCATGACGATCCGCTCCTCGCCAAGTTCTAGCCATTCGCCCAGCGCATGTGCCCCGTCGCTCTGCGGATAGGCATCGACAATTTTCCTGGCCTGGGTATAGGCCTCACGCAACTGAGTGAAACTTCCGATCAGCACACCCAGCAGATTCAGGCTCTCCACAGGCGAGACCATATCGTCGCGCACCTTTTTCCAGTCCGCGTACTGCCGGTAAAGCTGAGCTTTCCAGATGAGTTCCGTAATAACGCTGGTGAACTGTCCGGTCAGTTTAAAATCGGCGCCGGCGGGAAACACCCCGTTTTTGTGGTCATAGACTGGCGGGCGCCAATCGTCGTCCCGATATTTTTCGCGCTCGGACTTGTCGCGGAAATCCGGCACAGCGTAGGGCTGGCCGCCTTCCAGCGCGGAGCGATAAGCCAGGATGCCCGGGATGGTCACATCACATGAGCTGTAGAGATCGAACGGCGCCTTCTCAGCGGTCAAAATCTGGCGGGCGAAATAATAGAGCGTCCAGAAATCTCCACCGCCATGGCCCGTGGGCTCCGCCAGCTCCCCCAGTTGGTCCCATTTAGGAATCACCTCGAACTTGGGCGAGGCGCCGCCTCCGCCCAGCCGCAACTGTAGGGGTTTTCCAATATTCATCTCGGCCGAGCCCAGCGTACCCCAGAGCCGCTGGACAAAGGAATTGTTGGTGGTCATGCCCATCAGATTGCGAACCACGGCTCCATTATCCATGTTGATCAACGACGGGGCAATCCCGTCCTTGCCGGGAGAGATGCAGCCCGGCAGACTGTGTTTGGCCGGCAAGGCCACAACCCGCGTCGGGCGCGCGCCGGTGATGAACATCAGCGGTCCCAAGGAATGGGTGCAATAGTAGTGAAAATGAAGCCAGCTACGCCAGGAATGAACCGTGTTGCCGGGCCGAATCGGCAGACCGTCAATATACATGTACATCAAATTCCGGAATTCAAGCAAGTATTCTGATTCGGCGTACATCAAATCGCCAAACAGTCCCTCCCGCCACTTGCGCGCCAGGTACATGTTGGCTGCCGAAAAGGGACAATTTTCCGCCTGGTTATAGACCAACCCGCTGCGCTCGACCTCCTCCACCAACTGAACCCCCTCGGCCATGGTAAAGAAGGAGGCCACCTCGGACAACACATGCTTGCCGGACCGCAGGCAGCGGATGGCATCGCCAGTGTGGTTCATGAAAAATGTCGCCAGCAGGACGGCGTCAAAATCGTGCTTCAGGAATTCCTCGGCATCCGCCGTGACGAAAGCGCCCGGATTGATTTCCAGGAAATTCTTGCGCATGTGTTCGTTGTAATCGCAACCGGCAACCACGTCGATATTCAGGGGCTTGAAGGATTCAAACGAATGTACGCCGCGGCCCAAGCCCCAGATGCCCAGGCGAATGCGCTTGTCGGTGTCGAAAACCTTAATTTTCTTATTGTCCATTTCTCTGAACCTTTCGTTTGGGTATATAAGCTCAACAATTTTAGACAATCCGTATCTCCCCGCCGGTCCTGGTTAGAGTGCTGTTCGTGCCAGAGTACTCATTGGAACTCCCCCCCGCCAAACCGTTACAGCCGCCCCTGAAATTCACGCCCGGTTTGTTCGAGACCACAAGCGTAACGGCATTCGACCAAGCGCCATATTGCATGTAGATCGTATCGCCATCGGTCGTAGCCAAATCGATGGCAGCCTGAATGTTGCTGATAGCATTATGCCAGTTGACCCCATTGGCGGCGCCCGCACCACTTGGCGTTACGTAGTACTCCGTCGCCGAAACACTCCCGGCAAAAACGTAAGCTATCGCCCAAACCCGGATTGCAATTCTAAAGAACAGGTATAATCGATTCGGCATAAGCCCTCCTATCGATAATATTTCGGGCTTGCAGCCAAAGCCCAACAGCCTCAGCGCACGTCTACCTTGGCGTCCAGCTCCTGTTCGTAACCCATTTTGATGCGTAAAACGCGGACGATGTCGTTCTCAACCACGTAGAGATAGCGTTTAGAGAGTGCCGTGGCCGTCGGGTAGCGCAGGGGAATGTTCGGCTCCTTCAGCCGCCCGTCGGGTCCGGAATCCAGGTTGCCGTAGCGCCCAATCCGCAGGATCTCATTGCCGGCCGTGTCGATCATCCGGATCGTGTTGCGATGCGCGGCCGGCACATAGGTGCGCCCGAAATCATCGGCACAGAAACGTAGATTGAAGCAGATACAGCCATCGTGGCCCTTGGTGAAGCGGCCGGGCGCCGGGCTCGCTCCCAGGAATTCCCATTCCACACCGTCCATCCAAGCCGGGAACAGCCCTTCCCGTCCGTCGCTGGTCGTCGACCAGGTGGACGACCAATGGGTGGCGGGAGTAGTGGGCTTGGGTTTGAAGGGATAGTCCCAGTCCGGATACGTCACCTCACCGACCGCGTTGGTCTGGGGCCAGAACGGCTTGTATTCGCCCTGCCCCGCCCGCCACAACAAACCGCCCCCCTTGGGGCTGAACTTATAAATGGCCCCGACCTGACGGAAGAGTGGATTCTGGACGAACTTCCGGTAGCCGGCGTACAACGTTTTGCCGCTGCGCAAGGTGTCCCACTCGGCCGCGCTAATATGGTAATCCGGCGCCCAGGATGGCATGTTGGCGGCAATGTCGTCCTCGTAGAACTGCCCGAGCTTGCGGCCAAAGTTGTCGCAGACGTAGATATTACCCTTGATGTCAACCACCGGCGAATGCGCTCCGCCTGACAGTTCATAGACCACCCTCTTCCCGATCAGTTGGCCGTCAATGCTGTAATGATCGATGGCCACATGGTGATCGGAACCTTCCAGTCCGGCCCGCGCCCCGAAGCTATGGGTCCAATTGTAATACCGCGCCACGTAGACGTCGCTGTTGGGCGCCACGTAGTAGCCGCGCTCCCCGGCCCGCGTCATGGAGAATGGAACTAGCGGCCAGTTAGTCAGGGCCGGAATGGCCGGATTCGTCGCCCAGGCTTCCGGGAAAACTGACAGGGTTTCGCCGCCAAACCCCTCGCGCGTCACCCAACGGCCATCCCGCGCGGCCATCACTTCCTTGCCGAACTCGCGTTGTCCCAGATAACGACCGCTGTTGGCATCGAACCAGCTGGACCCCGCGCAAATTATATCTGATTCCCAGCCGGCCGCGATCCGGTAGTAAGTTGGCGGGGGCTCCTTGCCAAGAATCACCTCCGGCGCGGAGAAGCAATCTCCCAAATCCGTAACGCGTATAATTCTATAGGCCTCCTTGGATGTATTGGGGACGCGGATGCTGCGTTCTTCAAGCATAGCCGGGCCAGTCCAAGACAGCACCAACGCGGGCTTCTTCCCGGAATCGTCCAGGGCCATATCCCACCAGTAGTTACAAGCACCAAGCAGGTTGGTTTGAGCCAGCACATGCGGCTTCGTCCCTGAGTCGTAGATCGTGAGTGTGCCAAAGGTCGTATACAATTTTGGGATTTGATTCTTTGGCCACCCAAAGTCGGCTAACGTCATATTGGGGGGGAGCGTGTTGGTCGGCGGGAAGCCCAGCACATAAATCCGGCCGGTCTTCTTGCTGATCTGAATCTCATACGGCTCGTGGTGCGGAACCTGGCGCAAGAACTTGCCGGCATGGTCGAAGATCTGGATGCGGTTGTTGCGGCGGTCGCAGACCCAGAGGTTGTTCTCCTTGTCGAAGGCGATGCCCTGCGGATCCATGAACTCTCCGGGCTTGTCCGAACCAGCCGTGCCGCTGATATTCCGTTTACCCGCGAAAGTCTCAAGCGGAGCGTCCTTGCCCCACCGAATCCGACAGACCGCGTTATAGAAGGTTTCGCGCATGCCGGGAATCACCTCCTGGTTGTCCAGGGACCCAGAGGATTCCGCGCGATGAATTTCCTTTAAACCGCTCAGATAAATAACGTCCTCGTCCAGGGGGTCGAGCGCGAAATGAAAACGCTTGGCCCAGCACTCGTAAAACAACAGCCAGTTGATATCCTTAAGATATGGACCAATAAAATCCTCCGGCAGACTGCCGTCGGCATTGATCTTGTAAAAGCGCCCCGGTCCACCCTGATATTCGCATCCGGAAAAAATAATCTGCCCTTTGCTGTTGACCAGCAGCGTCTGCGGATATGGCTGTTCCAGGTGGGGCATGGTCTCCGCCAGCTCCCGGCCCCCGAATCGCGCCTGGCCGTCCGTCCCGAAGTCGATTATGTTCAAACCCTTGAGTTTCTCAACCGCCACGTCCGCCGGCGGCGGCAGCAGCATGGACGCGAACTTGCCGTTGTAATCGTACTTCTTAATGCGCGACCATTGATCCAGATGGCCCTCGTACGTGTAGATGAAACCCTTGTCATCCACGGCTACGCCATTGATCTCATGTGGCGCGGTGTTTCGTCCGATTTCCTTGTCCAGCGTAGCCTTGGAGCCCACCCCCACCTTGACCTTGTAGGCGCCGACGGGAACTTTCTTGCCGAAATCGTTCAGATAATCCCAAGTAAGGCTCTGCTTGAGCGAGTCCTTCTTCAGCGGCGCCGGCGGATTGTTTCCCAGCATTCCCGCCGCCAGGTGCCGCACCTGCTCGCCCTTGGCGTCCTCAATCCATACCGCCACGTCGGTACGTGTATTCACTTCGAAAGTTATGCCCGCCAAACCGCCCGAGACCTTGACCTCTGGACCCGCCACCAGGGACGTCGTCTTCTCGGGAATGAGCGACGGATTGGCCTGGGCCTTGATGACCCGGTCGTTGATCTTCAACTGCGGCGAACGGAACCGGCCCGGTTCGTTCGATACCACCGACTTGCCTTTTAACCCGCGCGCCTCCCCGAACTTGTGAGGGAAGTGAAATCCTTCCGAGTGCCCCGGCGACCAGGCCGCCACACCCCCATAAACGACGTCCACGCGGTGTACATTCAACCCGAAGTTCTCGTAGATATTCTTGGTAAAATTGAATGCGGAAAACGGAATCCCGTACTCGACCGTCCATTCCTTCTCCGTCCACTTGCTTTTGACCAGGTATTTCGGCTCCCAGCGCAGTTCCGGATCGCGCGGCTCGTTGTTGTAAATGTCGCCGGTATCGTCGAACGGCGTCAGCACGAACTGGTAGTAGCCGGGCGTGTCCTCGTTGTCAGGATCCATGAATATTTCGATTTGCTCCCCGTTCCAGAGGGCACCGTCATGTTTTACCGGTCCGCCGGTCTGCGTGGCGCCCTTCTCGTCGTAACCGGCCCGGATGGCCAGATAGATCACATCATCCTTTTGGCAAATCTTGAACGTGGTCTTGAGCTTGACCGGGAACGAGTATTCGTCGGTGAAGACCTGAGATTCATGGGCCTTGGTCCAGCAGGGATCATCCAGGATCCCGTCCACGACCGGCGCTTTGTCCACCTGCAGAATCGTGATCGAGGACAGTATTGGCTCCGCCGGGCCTCGCTGCAGAGGCCTGTTTGTGTAGGCCAAGCCTTGATCTTCGGCGGCCGGTCCGGATATGGGTGCGATGCACAATCCGACTGCAAACAGGAAACAGCAGTGTAATATATTTTTCATCTGACTCCTTGTTTTGATAGTATACCGTACTTGTCGTGCTTAAAAACGTGGTGTTTTTATGAACAAGCGAATTTTATAATCTTAAGGCTTGCGATTGCTGTCTATTCCTATCATAATTATTGATGAATTCAAGTAATCAAAATTGCTAATGAATTAACTTTTATTGTCATGCAAAACAGATATTTTACAGAGCCCGACCTGGCCGTTTTGGCTGATCCACGCCGCTGGCGGCTAGCTGGGCCGTCGTTCGCGACCACACCCGCTGATCCGTTGCCCCGTTACCAGCGTTGGATGCGGCGCCACCAGCATACGCATACCTATGCGGAAGCGATGATCGCCCTGGCCGGTCAGACGGTTTATGGCATTGAAGGCCAAATTTATCCATGCCGACCAGGATCGGTTTTTATATTTGAGCCGGACCGGGCTCACGATGTTGCTTATCCGCCCTGGGCCCCTCCCCTTAGGCACCTGTGGATTTCCTTCATTCAGGACAAGGTCATGGCCAGAATCGTGGCGATTCGCGCAGGGCGCATTCGCTCCGGTGGCAACCTGCAATGCCTGATCGAGATGGATGGCAAAGCCTTAAAGCGCCAGGAAACCTGCCCGGCATCCGAACCGGCGCTTCCGCCGCATTTCATCCGCTTGCGCTGCTGGGCAACGCTGATAAATATCGTTGCGGCCCTGATGGAAGAAGGCTATCGGCAGCAGCCAGCCGATCAGCGTGATGCGGTGCAAAAACAGAAAATAAACGCCATTTGCCGGCAGATCATGGAAACAGGCGGCGCCGGGGCCAGCCTGGATCACCTGGCCCAAATCGCCGGGTACAGCAACTTCCACTTCCTGCGTATTTTCCGGCGCCACACCGGCCGGACAGTCCACGCTTACGTGAACCAGGCCCGGCGACGCAAAGTCGTGGCACTGTGTGCTAACGGTGTGCCGCTCAAGGCCATCTCCGCGGAGCTGGGCTTTTCCTGCCCGGCCGCCTTCTCCCGCTGGTACCGGCCATTCAAAACTCAAATTACGCGGTGATTCAAGGCTTGATCGATCGGCGCCGCGATTGTAGATTTATTTGCTTTTCAGTTTTTCCGTAACCATTAAGCCATCCGAAGGAATTTTGACAGAAAACAAGATGTCATCCTGTAATCCTGTCAAAAAGTCTTCAATTGGCTAAACGGAATCGTTTTGCCTTAACTTCCGGATATTCGTTCATGAATGTGTTGATTCCATTTCTGGCTGGGTTGGGCCTGCTGGCTGTTGCCGGGCGGTTTTATTCCATGTATATCAGCCGCCGCCTGGGAATTGACGCGCGAAATGTTATGCCCTCCCAGAAGCTGAGCGACGGACGCGACTACATCCCGACGCGGACTCACATAGTGTTCGCTCACCACTTCAGCGTCATCGCCGGCGCCGGCCCCATCGTCGGCCCGATCCTGGCCCTGGCTTACGGCTGGGCGCCCGCCTGGTGTTGGATCGTCCTGGGCTGTATCCTGTTCGGCGCCGTGCATGACATGACTTCCATGTTCGTCTCCATGCGCGAGGATGGACGCTCCATCGCCGACATGTGCCGGCGCACCATGGGCGGGCCGGGATACCTCCTGTTCGCGCTCTTCTTGATCCTAATGCTGACCTTGATCAACGCTATCTTCCTGAATCTATCATGCAAAGCGCTGACGGCATCCTACCCGATTGCCCTGCTGCAAATAACAGCCGGGGATAATTTGTTAAACACCTTTGTGGCCCCCGACGGCGTAGTCATGGCGCGCATCGGCGGGATAGCCACCACCTCCATGCTGATCATCACGGCGTTTGCGCCAATCCTGGGCTGGGTTTTCTTCCGGAAATACACCCTGACCATTCCCCTCTATATCATCGCCGAAATCATCTGCGTGGCCAGCGTGGTCATCGGATTTTATTTTCCGGTCATACTCGACGAAACCACCTGGAAATACCTGCTTTCGGTATATGTTTTTGTAGCCTGCTGGGTGCCGGTCTGGCTGATTCTCCAGCCACGCGACTTCGTCAATGTCCAGATTCTCTACGGCGGCCTGATCGCGCTGGTGGCCGGCCTGCTATATTACGGCTTTCAGGGCCATACAATCTACTCCGGCATGTTCGATATTCGCGCGGGTGAACAGCTTACCGGCGGACCGCTCTGGCCCTTCCTGCTGATCACGATCGCCTGCGGCGCCATCAGCGGCGCCCATGCGCTTGCTACCACCGGCACCAGCGTGAAGCAGATCAGCAGCGAATTGGACGCGCGGCGGATCGGCTATAATGCCATGCTGTTGGAAGGCGGCATGGCCCTGATGGCCTTGCTCGTGGTCGCCACGGCCCTGCCGCAAAGTGAATTCAGAAGCATCGTTTTTCCCGCCAGCAAGGACGGCAATCCGATCCTGGCCTTTTCCATCGCCATGGGCTATATGCTGCATGAGATGACCGGCATGAGGATCAGCCTGGGCGCGGTCATGGGTATTTTGATCCTCGAGGGCTTCGTGATCACTACCTTCGACACCTTCATCCGGCTCTGCCGCTATATTCTCGAGGAGCTCTGGGATTTTATTTTCAAGGGCCGCCAGCGCGCGTTTCTTAAAAACCCCTTTTTCAACACGGCGCTGGCAGTGGGGCTGATGCTCGTGTTCGCGCTGAACTCCACCATCATGGCGGCCTGGGCAATCTTCGGGGCCGGTAATCAGCTGATTGCGGCGTTGACCCTGACAGTGGTGACTGTATGGCTGCTGCAGCGTGGTAAAACGATCTGGTTCACCATCCTGCCGGCGATCTTTATGCTGGTCACAACCTATGCCACCCTGCTTATTTCGCTAAAGCATTACCTGGCCCCACTGGGCAGCGGGCGGCTGCTGACGCAAGGCAAGGCGCCCCTGGCCTGCGCCGCATTGCTGCTGCTGGGCCTGGCCACGGGGGTACTAATCATCGCGATTCGGAAATTCCAGGCGCTGCGGTTGGAAAGGCAACACCCCGCACGATCCAACGTCTGATGGCACCCTGTAGCCGCCCGCGATGAAGTCATCCTTCCTTTTCTTGTTGTAGGGCGGGAATGCCCAACGGGCTTCCCGCCTCCGTTCTAAACCTTGCTCCACTCGTCGTAAACCGCGGCGCAGTTTTCCAGGCGATGTCCTTTGCCCCCGTAACACTGCCCCACGACGCCGGTCCGCTTGTTTTTCATGAACGCCCGCGCCACCCTCCGTACGGCTTGCCGGACTTCATTCGTTGTGCCGGATGTGAGCAGGCGCTGACGGTCGATCTCGCCCCAGAAGCAAATTTTCCCGGCAAAACGTTCGCCCAGCTCTTCGATGGGCATGCAGAAAATCTGGGCGTTGAGGGCATTGACGCCGATTTCGATCAGGTCCGGGATGATGTCCAGGATATAGCCATCGGAGTGCATCAAGACCAACTTATCGTGGGCATGCGCTAGGGCGCAGTATTCCTTATAAAACGGCTTGAAGAATTGACGCCACAACTCGGGCGATATCAGGAGAGCTTGCTGCGCGCCCCAATCGTCCGCGATATGGATAGCGTCCACATCGGTTTTCACCCAAAGCTCCAGTTGTTTCATGAAATATTCATGGACTATGTCACGCAACAGATAGACCTCCGGTTCCAGGTATGCCAGATCCAGCATAAGCTGTTCGGTGCCGCGCAGGTGCTGCATCCGTTCGAACAGGTTGGGCATCGTGCCCCACATCTCGATCATAAACTTGTCATAGGCGGCACAGTAGCGATTCACGCCGGATAAATCCGCGCCTTTCAGGACCTCCCAAGGCGGTTGGAAGGTTTTCAGCCCATCCCAGCCGCCGCTCAAGGGCGAGGCCTTAACCTCGCCGCAGACACCATCCTCACCCATCTCCCAGATACAGCCCCAGATGTCCATGCGCTGGCCAGCTTTGCCATCCTCGCCCCAGCTTTTTCCGGCCGGATAGCGGGACGGCGGATTGGCCACATCACTGGGGTATTTAGCCTGGAGTTCCCCGGGAAATGAGTTCTCGATGGGGATCCGGTCCACGGCCTCAAATTGGAATGCTCTTCTGATTAGTTCGCGTGGTGTCATGGTGCTTGTGCTCCCGATGAGGTTACAATAACGATAGCTTTATTAGATCAGCTAGTTTTTGCCCAATAAATAGGAATTTTACGAGCCTTTTCTATCTCGATCTTTTTCGGACGCCATATTCCAGGCGTTTTTTCCGCCTAAGCGGATCTGCCTGCTGCACGACAGACAAGAATTATCACCAGGCATAGAGGCACGGAAGCACGGAGCAGAGATTGCTTAAAATTGCCCCGGCCCGAAAACGCCTCGGGGCGATTTCAAGCAATGACTTTTCAACGTTCCAACCATTAAACAGGGGCTTAAACGGATGGTGCTATGAAATCTCTCCTCTTTCTCCCATACACAACCAGTTTTGTCAAATTCGAGAGCAAGATTCCGCTGCTCTCAAATTTGACAAAATCTCCTCTTGTTTTACCTCTGTGTTTCCGTGCCTCCGTGGTGTGTTTTTCTCTTTCGGCAAGGCATAACCGTATGGTTACAGGATATATGAGCATTTTAAGATCGTCAAGCGCAGCGAATTACTAGATTGTGAAATTGCTGACAATTAACCACCCCCATAAATTGTGCTATGGAGCCTACCTTTTCAACCCATTTCTAAATCGGCCAAAAGCCCGTTTTCGACCGGCGTTGACACACCCACCTCGGCTTTGAGAGAACGGTCTGTATTTGGAAGGAAGACGAGAAAATTAACAGCACCATTCTCTTGATCTCCTGCGTTAGTACCGGAACATTGAAATTGATCAGCAATTGAATCGGTATTGAATTCGCACCATATTTTCTCGCTCTCTTTCCTCTCCGTGCCTTCCATGGTCAATTCCTGCCGATCTCTACCCACAGATTCTGCGGAAGACCCAAATTTCCTAACCCGGCATTAAATTAGTCCCGGCCGTTGCCGGTCAACTCTGACTGTAGCCGACATCGACGATGTCGGTCTTCGTTCCCAGAACCGCGCCCAGTCCCGACCTCTCGGAGAGTCGGGACGGCTATAAAATGTCCGCCGGCTTGTCCGCCACAGCTATAGCGTTGGCAGAAGGCGGATCCGCCTGTGGCAGAAAATTCCTATACATATATTTATGCTGGAACAACCCGTCGGATTGATGTACGTTACAGAACTGAAAGGAAAAACACCATGGACATCAAGGCTATCAACGTGATTCGTTTGAAAGGGCGAATGGACGCGATTTCGGCGCAATCGTTCGAGCAACGCCTCAAGTTGCTGGAAGGACCTGATTTGATCGTTGTGCTCGATATGGAAGAGCTGGAATATGTCAGCAGCGCGGGGTTGCGCAGCTTACTTTCCGTGGCCAAGAGAATTCAAGCCGGCAACGGCCAGATTCGCTTCTGCAACGTCAAGGGCCTGGTGGATGAAATTTTTCGCTGCGCCAACTTGGCCTCGGTCATTCCCATGTGCAAATCCTGGCAAGAGGCAATCTTCTAAGACAGCTCCAACTCGTTGCCTTAAAAACTATTTAGCTCGACCTGGAGCAGCGGCTTCGCTATGTTTTTGGACTTGGCTCAAAAATGTCCGTCTGGGGTAACACTGTAGCCAGACTTGTTCAGCAATGCTTCGTCCCGGCGGGACGAATTTATAAAAGACTATGTTCTGCTGGTTTCTGGTCCCATTTGCTATGCGATCTTTGCGTGCTTTGCGATTAAATATTTCTTAAAATTTGGATTGCGGGCAGAGCCCGCTTTGGGAGAGCCAGCATGGGATTCAGCGTAATACGGGAAACCGAACATTACCGCCAAGTTGCCCTTAGCGGCAGACTGGATGCGCCGGGCGTGGACGAGCTTGAGTCAGCTTTCATGGCGTACACATCCGCGCGGCGCAAACACACTCTGGTTGACTTCTCCGAGGTGACTTTTATCGCCTCCATGGGAATACGGATGCTGATCAGAACCGCTCAGACCCTCCGGCTGGCCGGGGTAAAGTTGGTTTTGATCAACCCCCAACCGCTGGTTGTGAATGCCCTTGAAGTTGCCGGGATCACCAGCCTGCTGTTGATCGCTTCGGACGCCATCCAGGCGGTCGCGCTGCTCGCCACCGACTGAAGAGCCAGCACGAAAGATCAACACGCATGACCAAGCAGCAGTCAAAGCCCAAGCAATTACGCATCACACTTGCCAACAGCCTGGCTGAACTGCCGCGCTTTAACGCCACCGTGCAAGCCTTCCTGGAAAGCCATGCCACGCCGCCGGCTGGCATATTTGCAGCGCACCTGGTCATTGAGGAAATGGTCACCAACATCATCAAATACGGTTACGATGATTCCTTGTCCCACGAGATGACAGTCACGCTGACCCGCGACCCCGGCCAGTTGACCATTCGGATCGAAGACGACGGCCATGAATTCAATCCGCTGACTGCGCCGCCGCCGGACACGTCACCCCAACTTGAAAAACGCAAAATCGGCGGATTGGGCATCCACTTGGTGCGCAATACGGTAAATGCAATCGAATACCACCGTCTGGCAAACCGAAATATACTGGAGATGACAATCCGGCTGTAAAAAGTTATCCAGCCGAATTTAAACTGAAAGGAAACGGATTATGATTAGATTTTTTGATGAAAACGACCAATTGCGATGCGCTTTTATGGGCTCCCTCAATACGATTAAATGCCTGGAGCTGGAAAAGGATCTCTATGCCCGCGTCCGCGGCACTAAACAGCCCATCGTATTTGATATGCAAAACGTTGATTTTATCGCCTCCGCATTCCTGCGCATCTGCCTGACCGTATTCAAGGAGACTGGGGATCGTTTGAGCATTATCAACCTCAAACCGACCGTCGTAACCGTCTTCAAGATCGCCGGATTCGGCAATCTGATTAAAGGCATTACCTGATTGAGCACAGATTGTATTGACTCCGTTTAAAATATCGCTATTCTTGTCTTTCTTTTTTCCGGGGTGTAGCGCAGCCTGGTAGCGCGCTTGGTTCGGGTCCAAGAAGTCGGGGGTTCAAATCCCCCCGCCCCGATTCTGCTGAGACCTGAATATAGCACGATCATCGTGCAATTCACTTTCGCCTAAGCGGGCATTGCCCGCTGGCGACAGACGTTAAGTTTCGAAGATAACCAGTTGGGTTATTATCGAAACAAACGTGGTTAACCCCGTTTGGACGCATTTTACGCGGCCATCATCACGTGACTAACGTGGCGGCCCTTTGGGTTAATTTTGCGCCGACTCGGCGCAAAATTCAGGTGAGATAACGAACCCACGGGTCTCCACGCCAGCTCGCTACGGACCAAGTGGTACGCCGCCAGGCGGACAACCTGTCCCGCCCAGCCATATCCCCTCCTATTCTTAAAGAACAGCCGTTTGACTAATTTCCATCGGACATCTTGACAAACGACAAAAAACGAAGAAACTAATGAGCAGTGTAATGTTGTTGCAGTAATTATAGCACCTGAATATTGCACGATGATCGTGCAATTCACTTTCGCCTATGCGGGCATTGCCCGCTGGCGAAAGACGTGAAGTTTCGAAAATAACGTGGTTAATCCCGTTTGGTCGAACTTTGCGCCGGCTCGACGCAAAATTCAGGTATAATCTTTCGGCTCCTCACCAGAATCTGTGGGTCGAAGAGGGGATTTACCACAGAGACACGGA
>CAZALU010000072.1:0-16070 GCA_964486075.1 uncultured Verrucomicrobiota bacterium | reverse complement strand
GGCGAGGGGTGGGTTCCTTGATCCTCGGAAGTTAATTACCTGAACATCTATAGCGGTATGTCCTCCTCGAAGCCGGCGCCGGTTATCCGGCTGTGTCAGGCTTGGCCAGATCCTCGACACAATATTTGGTGGAGCGGCTTGTCCCCAAGACGCTGCCTCGACGATCCGAACGCGTTAAGAATAACGCATTCCACCTCGATCATACGGAGCTGTTGCCGAATATGACGCCGCACCCACGCTGGCCGTCTACCACCTGATAAAATAAAGCAGCCGCACCCGCATTCGGTCCCCTGCGCGCTCGCGAGCGACTAAGCCCTTCAGAAACGACCATTCCACGCGTTCCCCGCTTTTTTGGCGCTCCACGGAAAATAATGGGAAAATTGATGTTTTCAAAAGGCCTGCGTTAGAACGCCGATATTGGGCCAATCCCCAGAGTAATTCATCCTCCACCACGTCGCCGCTGGCAGATCGCGAGTAAAGCGTCCACAGCGGCGCATAATTTCGCTCGATCACCTCGTAGTCCCTATACGGACACAAACTTGGAAATCCAAACCGGTAATTGCCTTCAACCCGGCGGTAGGAAAATAGCGGCCAGACCTTGAACGCACGCAAAGCCACCTCGCTGCCGGATTCCACTCCGCCAACGTCTTGCCCGGTGGCAGCCTCGGTCCGCTTGCGGCGTGTCAAAGTCTCCGAATACACTATGGGAACCATGTAATAGCGCTGGTTGATGCCTTGTGACGTCAGGCGCTTGGCACTGATCCCGATGGGCCAGAACAAAAAACCGGTTTGGGTGTCGCCAATGACTTTGTATCCGACTACCGGCCAGAAATACAATTTTTCGATTTCACCCGAACTGTACTGAAATATCGGCCAGGGACAATTGACCTGGGTCATCTTGGTGCTCTTCGAAAAACGGCTGAATGGCGGCAAGAACATCCAGGTTTCCTGGTCCGACAGGCGCACATGCCCGAGCAAGGGAAACAGGATCCAGCTGTAGCCATGCGAGAGCTGGTAATAATAGCGGGATGCAGTCCAGAACGGCCAGAGGATAAAACGCTTCTCGAAATCGTCCCGGCGAGTTGAATAGCCGTAAAAAGGAAAGACACACGCACGTTCGACGATCGCGTTCGTATCGCTGCTCGTTGAGACAATCGGGAATAAATATGTGGAAGTTTCGATGTCGTTAATCCGGGCATATCCGTAAAGCGGAAACAACGCGAAGTATACGTCATCCCATACGAGAATGTCGCTGATTTTACCGCCCAACGGCACAATCGCAAAAAACGGCTTATGATTCTGGTCACGCCCCTGAAAATAGATGGGCAAAAGCCAAAGCGAGTAACGCGAGTTCGGGTCAGTCGTATCGAAATCGCGCCATAACCCTAAAGCTGCCAGGCGCCATTGATGGAACTCGCGATGGCTTTTGCTTACCAACAGGGGCCAGACGACATCGCTTTCCGAGCGCTGGTCCGACGGATTCCGGATCGTGCTGATCAGCGGATGAATGGCCCATAGGCTCCGTCCGTCGGCGGCCGCCCGGCTTTCAAAAAAAGGCCCCAGCATCCGCCGGCGGGCATCGCCGTTGACATCCGTGTCACGGGAATAGAACGGAGCCCAATCTATGGGATCAGCCAGCCCTGGCGTCGCCATCGCCAAGATACAACCGACAAAACTGACGGAGAGAAAAACTTTCATTGAGATAACCCAAACTCGCATGCGTACTGATTAAAACTTTGCACTCTAGCCTGATTGCCTTATAAAAAACAGCTAAATGCAGGTGTTAACATTTCATCAAAGAGTCGAAGCAGCGGCCGGTTTAAAACATGTAACCGCCGCCGATCAATAATACGTCGCTGTCACGATCATAATCGGTCATAACCCGACTAAATGTGGCGCGCACCAGCCAGTGTGAACGGAAGCGATAGGTGGTCGTCGCCGAGATGATTCCGGCAATACTGCCATCATGCAGCGCACCTTCTTTTCGGTCGAAAGCGTAATAGCATCCGGCGCCGGCGCCCAAGGCATAATGATCATTGAAAAAATCTTTGACCACCCAAAACTGCGTGACCGGACCGTAGCGGTTGATCATAGCGTTACAGCCTTCATAAAGCCCCGCAACCGTCCATTCAATGTTTCGACAAAGTTTTCTCCTATATTCGATATTCAACGGCGAACTAAGTTCAGACCCCAGGCTGTTCACAATCGTCCTTCCTGCGAGCACCGAAATTTCGTTGCAGGGTGTCGTCTGCTCCCGCAATGACGATTTGAAAAGAGGGCCGGTCTGACCTCTAGGATTGAACTGATAACCAATCCCCAAAAAGAGGGAGAGAGTGTTAATCTCGCTGGCCACAATCCAGTTGCTGCGCAACTGCAAAAGAGCTTGACGCCCAAGGTTAAAATTGGCCGCCACACTGGTCATAGCCCCAACTCCATGATCATTTTTATAGTCAGTCCACGACTCAGAGACAGTATCGAAATACAAATAAGGACCAATCCCTGCTGCCAGCGAAATGCGTCCGTCCGGCATATCGCGACTAACCCAAAACTGCCCCGCAAGACCATCCCGTCGATGTTCCGAGAAGTGCCCTTCGTTCAGGTAGGAGAGGCTTAAAGCAAATAGAT
Organism: uncultured Verrucomicrobiota bacterium; assembly: GCA_964486075.1. Lineage (GTDB taxonomy): Bacteria > Verrucomicrobiota > Kiritimatiellia > JAAZAB01 > JAAZAB01 > JAHIJO01. The sequence goes on along the minus strand of CAZALU010000072.1, from coordinate 13,445 downwards.
CCCCCAATGGCTCCACCGCTTCAACCTGCAGCGCCAATGAATTCTCATGCTCTTTCGTATCGGTTATGATTCCGCCGAGAAAGAATACGTCTTGCGCCCATACATAAGAAGCGGCACCCAGTACGATCAAAGAGATGCAATATATTATCTTAGAGTTCACGATTGGCATTACACAAACTGCTCACACTCCTTACCCGCCACCCAATACCTTATAGAGCGTCACCAGGTTGGCAAGCTGGGCTAGGCGCGCGGCGATCAGCGCCTGTTGCGCGCCATACAACGAACGTTGCGAGTCCAAAACGGTTAAATAACCGTCAATTCCGTTGCGGTAACGCGCATCGGAGAGACTATAACTCGCGGCCGTGGCAGCGACCAGCGATTCCTGCGCTGCAAGCTGATCCAGGATGGACCCCCTTTGCGCCAGCGCATTAGCCACCTCTTTAAAGGCCGTCTGGATGGCCTTTTCGTACTGCGCCAGGCAAATAGCACGACCGGCCTTAGCTGCGTCCAGATTGGCGGTGTTCCTGCCGGTGTTAAATATCGGCACGGTGATCTGCGGTGTAAAGTTCCAGACCCCCGAGCCGCCTTTGAATAGCCCGGAGAGTTGGCCGTCCATTGTGCCGATACTAGTGGACAAGGTGATGGAAGGAAAAAACGCCGCCCGGGCCGCGCCAATGTCGGCATTGGCCGCCCTGAGCCGACTTTCGGCCTGCAGAACATCCGGCCGCCGTTGTAAAACCTGCGAAGGCAAACCGACGGAAATATTCTTCAATAACGCTATGCTCCCCAGCTCACGCGGCAGAAGTTCTTCCGGCACCTGCGTTCCGACAAGAAGATTTAACGTGTTCTCGTCCAAGGCAACCAAGCCTGTGTACTTGGCGATATCGACCCGCGCCGCGTCCACACGGGTTTGAGCCTGATACAATTCGAGTTCGGAGGCATCGCCGACTTCAACACGGCGCATGATCAGCTCATAAGTCATCTTCTGGCTGGCCCAGGTATCTTGGGCCAGTTGTAACAATTCGTGATCGGCGGCCAGGTTCAGGTAAGCTCCGGCAATCTCGGCCAGCAACGCTATCTGCAGACTACGCTGCGCCTGTTCGCTGCCGAGATATTCCTCCAAGGCGCGTTCCTTGAGGCTGCGAATACGCCCGAAAAGATCAAGTTCATAGGAGCTGATTCCCAGGCCAACGCTGTAATATTCCAAGTCTACTTTTTCATCGAACGCCGCAACATTGGCGAACACTTCCTGCCGGGTGCCGTATCCCACGGCATTCAGGGTTGGCAAGAGATCGGCACGTTGGATGCGATACATGGCCCGTGTCTTTTCGACGGTCAAGGCCGCCACGACCAGGTCACGGTTATTCGTCCAAGCCAGCGTCATCACGCTTTGCAGTTGAGCATCGTTATAAAAGCTTTGCCAGGGAATTTCGGCCGCGCCCGGCGCGTTGGTTGTAGAGACTGTATGCGTCTCGGCCGCATCGCGCGACCAAGCCGTCGGCACCGGCATCTGCGGCTGATCGTATTTTGGCATCAAAGTACAGCCGCTCAGCAAAACAAGAGCGCCAGCCAATAACCAGGAGCCGTGCTTATCCATTTGAATGATCTCCAGATACGTTTGCCTCAAGGGCTTGGTTTGCGGAACGCCGCTTGTGCCGGCCAAAGTATTTTTCGATCAACACGTAAAAGAGCGGGGCGAAAATAATCACCAGGAATGTGGAAGTCACCACGCCGCCAAGCACCGAAGTGCCAATGGCCCTTTGCGCGCCGGCGCCCGCGCCATTCGCAATGGCCAGCGGTAAAACACCGAACCCGAAAGCCAGTGAGGTCATGATGATGGGGCGCAACCTCAGTTTGGCACCTTCGAGAGTGGCCTCGATCAGATCCTGGCCCTCTTCCATGCGGGTCTTGGCAAACTGAACAATCAGGATCGCGTTTTTGGTGGTCAACCCAAGGGTTGCCAGCAAGCCGATCTGAAAATAAACATCATTGGGCAATCCTCGACAACTGGATGCGATTACGCCCCCGATTACCCCCAGCGGCAAGGCCAGCAGAATCGAAACCGGGATTGGCCAGCTCTCATACAAAGCCGCCAGGCACAGAAAGATCACCAGAATGGAAAATATATAAAGTGGCACCGCCTGGGCCCCGCTGTGCCGTTCCTGAAAAGAAAGGCCGGCCCAGTCAAACCCGATTTCTTTCGGCAACTTTTCGATAAAAGATTCCATGGCTGACATCGCTTCGCCGGAACTCCACCCGGCAGCTGCCTCGCCCAGAATATTTATGGAGGGGAATCCGTTGAATCTTTCCAGACTAGGCGATCCGGATGTCCAACGGCCTGACGCAAAGGAGGCAAACGGAACCATCTTGCCCACATTATTGCGCACATAAAGCTTCTCCAGATCGCCGGGTAACATGCGATAAGGCGCATCGGCCTGGGCATAGACCCTTTTAACGCGCCCGCCCTGTATGAAGTCGTTGACATAGGCGCTGCCGAAAGCGGTCGAGATGGTGTTATGGATCGAGGCAATCGGCACTCCCAAAACACCGGCTTTTTCCCAATCCACATCAACGCAATACTCGGGCACGTCTTCCAAACCGTTGGGCCGCACCTTGGTTAAGCTTGGCTCCCTGGCCGCCATGCCTAAAAGCTGGTTGCGGGCCGCCATCAACCCGGCGTGGCCCAGTCCACCACGATCCAACAACTGGAAGTCAAACCCTTTGGCTGCGCCCAACTCAACGACCGCCGGCGGCGCAAAGGCGAAAACAATGGCATTGCGAATCCCGGAAAAAGTCGCCATCGCTCTGCCCGCGATGGCTCCAACCTTGAGATCATCCCGGTTGCGAAGGTCCCAGTCCTTGAGTTTGGCGAAAGACATGCCGGCATTCTGTCCGCGTCCGGAGAAATTGACGCCGGAAATTGTCATGCACGATTCAACCGCATCCGTTTCGCATTCCAGGAAATAGTCCTTGATCTGACTCATAATCACCTTGGTCTGTTCAATAGTCGAGTTGGCCGGGAGCATGGCCTGCACCATCAGGATGCCCTGGTCTTCATCCGGAAGATAGGCGGTAGGCATGCGCTTGAACAGGAACCCCATCAGCGCCACGATCAGGACAAATATGATCACATAACGGGCCTTGTGGGTAAAAGAATGACTGACCAGGCGTACATAGCTATCCCTGGCTCGAAAGAAAACGCGGTCGAACCAAGCAAAAAACGACCGCAGAAACCATACTCCGCCCGCCGCGGGTTGATGTCCCTTGGGCACAGGCTTGAGTAGTGCCACGCACAACACCGGTGTCAACACCAGGGCCACCACCACCGAAAGAAGCATTGAGGCTATGATGGTAACGGAAAACTGGCGGTAGATCACCCCGGTTGATCCGGCAAAAAAAGCCATCGGACCAAACACCGCCGAGAGCACGAGCCCGATGCCGATCAACGCGCTGGTGAGCTGGTTCATTGACTTGGCTGTGGCCGCTTTTGGAGAAAGCCCTTCTTCGCTCATAACCCGTTCCACGTTCTCCACCACCACAATGGCGTCGTCCACCAAAAGGCCGATGGCCAATACCATGGCAAACATGGTCAGCATGTTGATGGAGAATCCTAAAACCCCCAGTATAGCAAAAGTTCCCAGTAGCACTACCGGCACCGCAATGGTCGGAATCAGCGTGGCCCGCATATTGCCCATGAATAAATACATCACCAGAAACACCAATACAATCGCCTCGAGCAGCGTCTTAACCACTTCCTCGATGGCCACCTTGACAAAAGGCGTGGTATCATAAGGATAAACAACTTTCATGCCGGCCGGAAAATAAGCAGCCATTTCCGTCATCTTGGCCCTGACGGCTTTAGCCGTATCCAAGGCGTTGGCGCCGGCGGCCTGCCGAATGGCCAGCGCAGAGGACGGCTTGCCATTGTAAGACACTTCAATCCCATAAGATTCCGTCCCGAGTTCCGTGCGTCCCACATCCCTGACCCGCACCACGGACCCATCCGGATTGGTACGAATGGGAATCGCACCAAAATCTTCGGGGGTCTTGAGCAGACTCTGGACGTTAATTGTGGCATTCAAGCGCTGGTTGGCCATGGCCGGCGCGCCGCCAAATTGGCCCGCCGAGACTTCTACATTATAGACCCTAAGAGCGCTGGTAACATCTTGAATCGTCATTCGATATTCGGTCAGCTTGTCAGGGTTCAGCCAAACCCGCATGGCGTATTGGCTGCCAAAGGTTTCCACTTCGCCCACCCCCGGCACCCGCGAAAGCACTCTTTCCAAACTGGACACCGCATAATCCCGCAAGTCATCCCCGTCCATGCTCTCGTCTTCCGAGATCAGGCCCACGATCATCAGGTAATTGCGGGTGGATTTGGCCACCTTGACACCCGAGCGCTGCACGACCTCCGGCAGATTGGCCATGGCAAGTTGGAGCTTGTTCTGCACTTGGGCCCAAGCCAGATCCGGATCGGTGCCCGGAGCGAAGGTCAGTTCAAGGCGCGCAGAACCAGCCGAGTCGCTACTGGCAGAAAGATATTGCATTTTGTCGAACCCGGTCATCTTTTGTTCGATGATCTGGGTCACGCTGTTTTCTACCGTCTCCGCCGACGCCCCCGGATAATAGGCGCTAATGGCGATGGACGGCGGTGCGATAGGAGGATATTGCGAGACCGGCAGGGTGTAGATCGCCAGGCATCCGGCCACCATCAAGGCAACGGCAATTACCCAGGCAAAGACAGGACGGTCCAGAAAAAATTTAGATAACATAAATGCAACCCTTTATTGCTGATCCGCCACGGAACTCGTGCCAGGCTGTTGATCTTACTTAGCGGCCGCTCCCGCCAACGGAGCGCTCGAATCGTCGCCGGCATTGGCCGCATCGAACGGAACAGCCTTGACTAACACACCCGGCCTGATTTTCTGCATGCCCTCGACAATCACCCGATCGCCGGCTTTCAGTCCCTCGCTCACCAACCATCTATTGCCGACGGCATGATCGAGTATGACCGCCCGTTGCTCCACCTTGTCGGACTCGTTGACCAGCATAACCAGTGCGTTGCCCTTGGGATCGCGGGCAACTCCCTGTTGCGGAATGAGCAGCGCCTGCTCATTGACTCCTTCTTCAACAACGGCCCGGACATACATGCCCGGCAATAGGATGGAATCCGGATTAGGGAAGATAATGCGCAGGATAAAAGAGCTGGTGCTCGGATCGACGGTGACATCGGAAAACAGCAGCGAGCCTTCCAAGGCATAGTGGGTTCCGTCTTCGAGGATCAAACGAGCCTTGGCCTGGCCTTCGCCGGCGCGTTTCAGACTGCCGCTGGCCAAGCCGCGTTGCAAACGCAGAAAATCAGCGCTGGCCTGGGGCACGTCCACGTAAACCGGATCAAGTTGCTGGATAGTCGTGAAGGGTATTGGCTGATACGCCACAGCTAAAGCTCCGATGGTCACGGACGACTTGCCGATGCGCCCGGAGATAGGCGCACTGATGCCTGTATAAGCAAGATTGATACGGGCAGTTTCCATCGCCGCCTTGGCAAGCTCGATCTCGGCTGTAGTTTGTTTAAGCGCCGCAGCCACATCGTCGTAATTCTGGCGGCTGATCGCATTAATGGCCAGAAGCTCTTGGTAACGCTCGGCTTTCAGGCGGATCGGAGGCAAATTAGCCTCGGTCCTGGCCAGAGTCGCCTCGGCGCCGGCATAGGCAGCCGCATAAAACGCCGGATCGATCTGGTAAAGAAGGTCGCCAGCCTGGACATCAGCGCCTTCGTCAAATAAACGTTTCTGTATAATGCCGTTCACCTGGGGCCGCACTTCGGCGACCAGGAAGGCGGAAACCCGACCGGACAATTCGGCATTGAGCGTTAAAGCTTCGGAGCGTACGCTGACCACCGCCACTTCCGGGACCAAGCCTTGTGGAGACCCGCCCTCCTGTTTTAATTTATCGCACCCGGTCGACAACAGTCCAACCAGCAAGACCCCCAAGCAGGCCAGCAGACATTTCATGCATTGCTTCGCTTTCATTTCTGTCCTTTCCGGTTTTTCACGTCCAATTCGGTCCAAAGCCTCTGCAACTGGCGCAGGTAATGATACTTCACGCTCTTAACGCCGCCATATTTACCGGCAGCGCTGAACTTAACTGCGATCAAGGTGCCGACAAGGATTGCCATCAAGGACACCCATGCGTTAGCAATATTAACGCCGCCCGGGCATTCCCCGTTTTTCTGCGCCCTATCCAGGCAGTCCCTGAAGAATTCGTCGATAAAAAGCGGGCCGATATGTTCGATGCCCGCCAATTCTGGAAAAAAGAGACGCTTTTCAATATCTGAAATAAAGCTTGTTTTAGGTTTTTCTTGTTGAACAAGCATGATCGAAATAAGCTGATAAGCGATATTGGCATTATTGAATTCATCCGCCATTTCCTCGAAAAAGGCGGTAAGCAGAGCAATATATTGGCCCCGGGGCGATTTTTGACGCGCCTTCCAAACAATCTTCAAGGTCATAAGATTAATGTAGTACGTGATGACATCGATTTTTTCCGGAAAATAATTAAAAAAGGTGCTCTCCGACACTTCCACGGATTTGCACACAGCCCGAATGGAGATGTGCTCAAAACGGGCCTTTCGTAAACGCTCGATAAAAGCACTCATCAAGGCCAGCTTGGTCCTGGCGTGCTTTCTTTCGCGTAACGAATATTTCGTCGAATTCATTTCGTCAGCTCCTTTTTTTAACAAACGAATAGAATATAGCATGCTCCAATATTAGTGTCTACATTATTTTACCAAAGTTTTTAGGCGCACCCTATACACTTGACTTCTTAGTTATGATTTTTAATAATGCTGCCTATGTCTGCCCGTCTCATACTCTTTATTATGCTGGTCGGTTTGCTAAGCCTCGACTCCGGTCAGGCTCAAACAATCCAGCAGCTCTTTGCCACAGGAAGCGTCCAGCAGATCCAAGCCCTGCTCCAAGCCAATCCCAGCCTGATAAACACTCGAACTCGGCAAGGCTGGACGCCACTGGCCCACGCCGCGTGGAACGGCAACCAAAAGGTCGTCATCTTTATGCTCGCCAACGGCGCCGATATTCTCGCCCAAAACGACGATGGCGAAACTCCGATTTTCGCGGCCGCCGCCAATGGCCAAATCGAGATCGTCAAATTACTTCTGGATAAGGGTTCAGACATCAACCAGTCCGACAACGACGGCGAAACACCGCTGCACGAGGCGGCAAAAACCGGACACCAGGCAGTCGCCCAGCTATTGCTCTCCAAAGGCGCCAGGATTAACATCCAAGACAAGACCGGGCGCACGCCATTACATGATGCTGTTGTGTACAACCACCTCAAAATGGTAAAAATGCTGATCGCCCATAAAGCCGATATCAACCTTACCACCGATAGCGGTGAAACGGCATGGCGCATGGCAACCGCACTCGGGCGCCGCGAGATCGGTAAGTTTCTCAAGGAAAACGGCGGACGTTGATAATGCAAAACCGATCACACATCGCCCTCCAGGAAACCAACCTGCGCGCCCTGTTGGCAACCGGTGCTTTTCAATTCGTGGACGAAGCCGTCCCCTGGTTCCCCTACACTTCCGGGCAGATCGGCCCCTACTACTTCCAGAGCACCACGATCGAAAAGGACGGCGGCGCCTACGCCACCGCCATCCGCTCGCTGGTCGAGCTCATCCAATCCGAGGCGGCGGCGTTCGATGTCATTTCCGGAGGCGAATCACGCGACTGGGATTTTTCAAACCCGACCGCTGTGGCGCTCGGCAAGCCACACTTGAAACTTTATAAAGACAGGCAAGCACTTGGCGCCGATGTTTCGGGCAAATCAGTTCTCCATGTGGCCGATCTCAATAACGAAGGTTCCTCGGTCCGTAATTATTGGAAACCAATGATCGAAAAGAGCGGCGGGCACCTGGTCGGATTCGTTGCTTTCGTGGACCGACTGGAGGATGGCGTAAATGTGCTCAAAGGACTGGGCGTGCCCGCCCTGAGCGTGGTGCCCTTGAACGAACACGCTTGGAACTTGATGCTCCGGGACGGCGCCATTTCCGTTACCGTCCATCGGGCGCTGGTCGAGCGGATGCGTGACAAGCACGCTTGGGCCTTGAACACTCTCCGCGCGCACCCCGATTATTTTCGTAAATTTTACCACAACTCGACAACACGAGCCAAGGCGCTCAAAATCATGCAAACCTATAAGGAAATCAAAGGCGAACTGGAGACGCTGATAGGTACGCCATGATAATCGATCCCCATGTCCATTGCCGTGATGGCCGCGAGAACTACAAGGAAACGATCGCCCACGTCCTGAAATTATGCGACGAACAGGGCGTGTCCATGATTTTCGACATGCCCAACACGGATCCACCGCTCCTCTCGGAAGGCGACGCCGAATCGCGCCTGAAGCTCGTGCCGGTCGGCGGCCGGCGCCGCTACCGGATGTATCTCGGCGCTACGGCCGACCCGATCCAGCTACGCGCGGCGGCCGCCGCAGTCGCCAATCAAGAGCACATCATCGGCCTTAAACTCTATGCTGGCCGCTCGGTGGGCGCCTTGGCGGTCGTTGCCGAACATGATCAGCAGCTGGTCTATCGGATTCTGGCCGACGTCGGTTACACGGGGGTTCTGGCCGCGCATTGCGAAAAGGAATCACTATTCGTCAACGCGTTTGACCCCAAACAGCCGCAAACCCATTCCCTGTCCCGCCCGGTGGTGGCTGAGGCGCAAGCGATCGCGGACCAGGTCCGCTTCGCCGAAGCTGCCGGCTTCCAGGGCGGCCTGCACATCTGTCACATATCCTCAGCCGCCGGCCTGGATACGGTCCGGGAAGCCCGCGGCAAACTGAAAATCACCTGCGGCGTCACCCCGCACCACCTACTTTGGTCGACATCCCAGGCAGCGGGCGCCACGGGGCTTCTCTACAAAACCAATCCGCCCTTGCGCGAGCCCTCTGACGTGGTCATCTTGCGCAAGGCGCTCAAAGACGGCGAAATCGACTGGATCGAAACCGACCACGCCCCACACCCGATCAGCGAAAAACTTTACCCTCCCTACGCTTCCGGCTATCCTGCGCTTTGCCTCTATCAAATGCTTATGAAAGAACTGCTGCCCTGCTGGGGTTTGAGCAGCGACCGAATCCGCGAAGTAACTGGCGGCGCCATCCGGCGCGCGTTTGACGAAAGGAAACTTACCTTATGACACTGGATGAAATAAAAAACGAAAAAATCGGCATCTGCGTATCTGGCGGGCTGGACAGTCGAACTATCGCCCGCAAACTGACGGACCTGGGCATCAACGCTCTCTGCTTTTCGGCGGATTTGGCTCAGCCCGACGAAACTGATATCCGGAATATCGGCAAAAAGATGGCGCCCTGCGGTGTCAGCACCATCATTGTGGACCTAAAGCGCCAGATGGCGGATGCCTGTTTCGAGGTGATCAAGGCGCAGGCCATGTACGACGGCGGATACTGGAATACCACCGGCATCGCCCGGGCGGTCACTGTCCGCGGGCTAATCCCGGAAATGCAAAAGCGCGGCTGCACGGTGCTGGCCCACGGCGCCACCGGCCGGGGCAACGACCAGGTCCGTTTCGAGCGCTACACCAACGCGCTGGCACCAGCCATGCAAGTTTACGCCCCCTGGCGTGACCCGGATCTGCTGGCTGAATTCCCCGGCCGCACTCAGATGGCCGCCTACCTCAACCATAAGGGCATCAAATGTTTTGTCGGCGGCCGAAAAAAATATTCAACGGACGCCAACCTGGCCGGCCTGTCGCACGAAGCGGAAGACCTGGAAAGCCTGGAAACGCCCGCCACGATCGTCGTCCCCACCATGGGCGTCTGGCCGCACGCCGCGCCTAACCGCGTCGAAAAGGTAACAATCCGCTTCGAGCAAGGTCACGCGATAATAATCAACGGCAAAAAATTAGCACCCTTGGCGGTCATGCGGCTGGCCAATACAATTGGCGGACGAAACGGGCTTGGCATGAAACACGCCCTGGAAAATCGTGTAATCGGCACCAAGAGTCGCGGAGTATATGAGGCGCCCGGAATGGAACTGCTCGGCCGGTGCTTGGAATTCGTTTACCAAGCCACCATGGACCGTCGCGCAACCCGGTTGTTCCGACAGCTTTCAGAGCTGATCGCGGGACAGATTTACGATGGACGCTATTTCGATCCCGCCACACGCGCCGCGCAGGCAGCGATTGACAGCCTGGCACATTACGCCAACGGCACGGTCCAGGTCGGCCTACTGAAAGGCAATATCTACTTCCAGAAATTGATCAACTGCCGGGCATCGCTCTATAACCCGGCGGATTCATCCATGGAAAAGAGCCGCGGATTGAACCCGGTCAGCTCCCAGGGCTTCGTGGAAATCCAAAGCGTCGAAGCGCGCAGCCTGGCCCGCGCCGGGCAAATCCGCGCCTGACTGAACGTCGTCTTTTTCCGCCGGAGAGCGGGTAGACCCGCCGGCCTTGGCAGAAAGACGGCGGGCAATCCCATCCCGACTCTCCGGGAGGTCGGGAGGACATGCCGGCCCTACAATGGATTTCGGATATTCCGGATTGTAGGGCGGGAACGCCCCTTGGGCTTCCCGCCGGTTTAGGAAGGACACGGCGGGCAATCCCGAAGCCGGGACATGCCCGCCCTACAAACAACAAATTCCTATCAGATTAAATTAGGCGCCCCGATCCGGATCGGGGTGCAATTCTGACTGTAGCCGACATCGATGATGGCGGTCCTAATCCGAGGACCACGACCATCGGTCGCGGCTACAACACTTTGAAATTCCTTAGCATCAAGGTAACGCAGGGTTTATGCCTGCGATCTTCGGAGGCGTTCACCCATTGGCAGCTGACCTGCCTACGGAAGGAAAGCCTCCGCTACCCAGAAAGATACACGCAAAATTGTGTATGTTTACGGGAAAGGGGCTAATCCCATGCATGGAACGGTATCGGTCCCAGCGGAGAGTAGCCGCCGCTCTAATCGCCCTGGAACATGAGATAGCCGCCATTTATGCTGGCAAAACATGTTTTACCAATTTAGAATCATAGCGGAAAACACCGGAAGGACAAGAGTGTGAATCCATGCAAGATTCGCCGCATATTCGGATTCTAACGGACCACGTGGCCAATAAAATCGCCGCCGGCGAAGTGGTCGAACGCCCGGCCTCGGCGCTCAAGGAGTTGATGGAAAATGCCCTGGATGCCGGGGCCTCTCAGATCGACGTGGAAATCGTCGCCGGCGGACGCACGCTCGTGCGAGTTGCCGATAACGGCAGCGGCATGACTCGGGACGACGCCCTGCTCTCCGTGGAACGCTACGCCACGAGCAAGATCAGAGATGTGGAAGACATCGAACACATCGCCACGCTCGGGTTCCGGGGCGAGGCAATGGCGGCTATTGCTTCCGTGTCGCGTTTTGTCCTGAGGACCCGCCGCGCCAACGATGTGGGCGGCACGGAAATAGTCATGTCCGGCGGAAAAATACAGGACGTGCGCGACGCCGGTTCTCCGCCGGGGACCACGGTGGAGGTTCGCAACCTGTTTTTCAACGCACCGGCGCGCCGTAAATTCCTGCGTTCGGAGTCGACGGAATGTTTTCATATCCGCCAGGTGTTTTTCACGTGTGCTCTGGCCCATCCCGCCGTGGGCATGAACCTGACGGTGGATGGCCGCGCGATATATGTTCTGCCGGGAGGAGGCGGATCGCAAGACCGCCTGCGCGAATTATTACCAACAGCGGTTCATACCCAATTGCGCCGCGCTGATCATACCGCCGGCGCTGTGAGGGTTTCGGGCTATGTCGGCCTGCCAGCCAGCAGCCGCTCGGACCGCTCGGAACAATATCTATTCATTAACGGACGCCCAGCCGGTGCACCGGTCCTGAGCGGCGCCATTCGCGAAGGCTATCGCTCGTTGTTGGCACGCGACCGTTTTCCAGTTTTGTTCCTGTTCATCGAACTGGATCCCGGGCAGGTGGATGTCAACGTGCATCCGGCCAAGAAAGAAGTGCGTTTTCGCGATCCCGGCTCGGTGCGGGACGCTACCATCGCGGCGATCCGAAGCGCGCTGGGCCCAGCAAGTCAAGCGGTCCGCCCGGAAGACCGCGGCAGCGATGCTTTGGCAACATCCGCGCAGCCGCTCCCAACACCGAACCCGCACCATCCCAGCCTGGTCGGGCTGGAAAGAATCATGCCGACTCACAATTTTTCTTATCCCCGCCTGCCACTCCCCGCCGAAAGCGGATCAACCACGGCGGTGCCGACCACCCCGGGCGCGGGCGAGCTCGGCCGGCCGGACCCACCGGCGCCGACGACGGCGGGGAACGGGATGAACACCGCCCCGTTTACGGGGCGCGATTCGCCGTGGACGCATTGCCGGATCCTCGGCCAGGTAGGCGGGCTATACGTGGTCATGGAAGTGGAAGACGGCCTGGTGCTCATGGATCCGCATGCAGCCCATGAACGGGTGCTCTACGAGCGTTATCTCGCGCAAGTAACCGACGGCCGCATTGAAAGCCAGGGGCTGCTTATCGCCGAAACCGTGGAATTGCCGCCAGTCGCCGCCCAACGCGTGCGCCGCCATCTGGAGCTTCTGAAATCCCTCGGCTTCGGCATAGCCGAATTCGGCGGGGACACGTTCGTGATTGACGCACTCCCAGTCTGTTTTGCCGATATCGCCCCTAAGCTTCTGTTGTCGGACATGGCAGCCGCCCTGGAGGAAATCGGCAAACGTGACGGCGTGCGCCGTCTGCTGCAGGAACGCATCGCACAGTCCGCCTGCAAGGCAGCGGTGAAAGCGCACCAAAATTTAACTGAGCAAGAAATCGCCGCGCTGGTACGCCAACTGGCCGAGGCCGAAATGCCCTACACCTGTCCGCATGGGCGTCCCACCCTAATCCATCAGTCGTTCCGGGAATTGGACAGAAAATTCGGGCGGGCCTGAAGTTGCAGCAACGTGCATTATGGCCCGCGCCTCCTGCCGCCTGTGCGCTCCAAAGCAATAACACATCGAGACAATAAAGCCTTACCCTTCGCGGTTAAAATTGAACTCATTTGCGAAAGAACATTAAATTAGGACCGGCAACTGCCGGTCAATTTTTACTGTAGCCGACATCGCTGATGTTGGTCCTAATCCGAGGACCGCGACCATCGGTCGCGGCTACAACACTTTGAAATTCCTTAGCATTTAATTAGGCCCTCCGCAGCAGACAACTCCGACTGTAGCCGATCCGTCAGCTGACGGATTTGGGTCGGCTCCGAACACCGGGCCCACCGTGCGCGGCTACAAAAGATTGTCCGCCAACGGATCCGCCTTATGGCGTAAAATCCCTTAGTATTGAATTAGCCCTGCTCTAAAGGCTATAATATAAGGCTCCTCACCAGAATCTGTGGGTCGAAGAGGGGATTTACCACAGAGACACGG
>CAZALU010000071.1:0-16071 GCA_964486075.1 uncultured Verrucomicrobiota bacterium | reverse complement strand
CCCGGGCGGGACTTGAACCCACGACCTGCGGATTAGGAATCCGCCGCTCTGTCCAGCTGAGCTACCGGAGTATGCAAACAAACGCTGTCCAAGCTCGCGCGGACACAAAGACCGTGATTTGGTCTTGAGCATGAGCAGCGCGGATGCCCTGGCTAGGGCATCCGCCGGCATATTGAAATGCCAGATCTGTGATCGGGGGCTAGACCGGAATATCGAGCAAAGCGCTCTTTTATTATTCCGTTATAATGATGCACTCCACCGGGCAGTTATCGGCGGCTTCCCGACAGGTCGCAACGCTATTTTCGGGAACTTCCGTCACTTTAACTATTGCCACGGCATCGTCCATGTCAAACACCTCAGGACAGGTATCCACGCACAGTCCGCACCCGGTGCAAGTGTCCTTATCAACCGTTACCTTCATACAGCATTCCCTCCTTAATGGATTACTCGTTTCAGCGTCGTCAATGTACAAAAATTTGTGATTCTTGACAAATACCAATTTATTTATTTTGCCGCGGCAAGGGCTTATTACCATTGCGCCTGCTTGATGAGCAGCGGATTTTGCCGGCGACATTCCTCTATTACGGCTATTTGCCGTCGCACCTGGGACAAAGCGACGAGGAGCTGGGCATGGTTTAGCAGTGCATCATAAAGGTTGCCATAGATCGTGGCCGGACCGATGGGTAGTGATTTTAAGGTGTAACCGGTGGTGGAGGTTTTCTGTTCATCGCCCAGTTGCCAGCATTTCTCAACCCACGGTAATTCTTCATTCGGATAGGCGCGGTTGAGCGACCATGGTTTCCAAATTTCCTGCTTCGGAGCTTGCGCGGAATCATAGTATTTCCAGCGCACATTGTCCCAAGAGGCAGTCATTCCGCCCAAAGTGCCCGATACCGAATACATATCGCGATGGGGATAGGCCAGGTACGCCGAGAGATTGATTTCTACCAGGGGCCCGCCTTCTGCATGCAGCGTTAAGGCGCACAGGTCATCGGCGTCACCCCCGAGGGTGTTGTGGCAATACATCCGGCAGAAGACTTGCGGTGCTTCGGCCCAGCCCATGAGGGCCAAGGCCTGATCAAGAGCATGCGGACCGGTATTCAACAAAGCTCCGCCCAAGTTGCATTGAAAAGTCTGCCAGTCCCAGCGCCTGGCAAAATGTCCCCAATCACTGCGGATATAAAGAATCTTACCCAGCACGCCCGAGGCTATCACCTCCTGCATTTTCATAAAAAACGGCTGAAACCTGTTGTTCTGAAAAGGGGCCAGAATCCGTTGGGCAGCAGTGGCAGTGGCCGCCATGCGATCAAATTCCTCAACTGTTGCGGCCATGGGTTTTTCGCAAAGGACGTGATAGCCGGCCTGCAAAGCTTCGATAGTAGCCGACACATGCAGCGGAGTAGGCAGCGCATTGATAAACAAATCGAAGCCACCGGCCCGGATCATTTCCTTGTAATCAGCATAGGTGCGCGCCCCAAACTCCTGCTCCACATCCCGCCGGCGTTCTGCGAGCTGGTCCGCAACGGCTGCAATTCGGAACTGGCCCTGCATTTCACGCAAGTAGGCGACATGGATACAATATCCACTGCGCCCCTGCCCCGCTATTCCAACCCGGATGACATGATCGGTTGCGCTCATTGATATCACATATCAAAAGAATTACCTGAATTGAAATCGCCGGTAATATGATGTTTTTATAAATTAATGCAATATTTAATTGAATATCCACCCCAGGCAATCAACATCGGAGGAGCAAGGACCCCACCCTAATCCCCTCCCGGGAGGGGATTAGATAGTTCAAGCTAATCAGCTCTCCTGGGAGGGGATAAGGGGGAGGGGCGCATGTTGGAACTCCGTCTTTCTACCGTTATTTATCTGAAGCACTACAGATCATCCTTTATTTTCAAGCTGCGGTGTTGTCTTTGTGGCAAACAAGCCAGAGTAGTGTCTTAATTGGGGCCAGCGCTAGAACGCGGTGCAGCCGGAGGGCTTTGCTTTACGGCGGCCCGCCGGTCAGCCTGGAACTGAACGGTCTTGATCTGGTCCGCCCCATATTTCTCTTGAAGCCGGGCTAGCAGCGGGGCCCGCTCATAACGGATCAATTCGTTCATCCAGACCGAGCTATCCACGGCCACAATCAGCATCTTCCGCTCCAAACGGACCGGTTGGGCATGGCGCGCAATGGTCGATCCGGCCAGGTCTGTCCAATCCTGTTCTACCCGGCGCCAGAGAGACTGTTCGCCGGTTTTCATCCTAGAAAATATATCCAAAATGGTTTGCCGAATCGGTCCGGCGGACTCCGGCGGCTCCGGATGGGTATCCGCCAGTTGAAAGCGTTCCCGCTCCTGTTGCCAACGGGATTTATCGTATTGTATATAGCGGGTCATATTGGAAATGTCTCGGGCTGGCGACTGCCAACGTGTGTTATTGCTAAATTTCAAGATTCATGAAAGAAGTGTTCCAACCTGCGTTTCGTTGCGCTGATCGGCAGCAATTTTAATTATGGCTTAACATGGCTGCTTTTGAATGTAGTCGCATCGTCCTCGCCGCATTTGCCGACCAAAACACACGGCGAGGGCACCGTGTCTACGCAGAGGTCCCGCCCGGTCGTGCTATAATCTGAATTGCCGGCTGAGCAAGCAACTTGACCAATTGACAGGCACGACACGTAAACGTAAACTATAGCGCATGAAATGGACGCAAACAAGCGCAATCCGACGTCCCCAGTTCCACTTGGTGATAAGCTTCATTCTGGCCGGCATTCTGCTGGTCTGGGGAATATTCTACTGGCGCATCCACGCCTACGATGCGGCCATTGCCAAAGCCAGCCGATTGTACGGAGTCGATACCCGCTTGATCAGGGCGGTTATCTGGAAAGAAAGTCGGTTCCAGCATCGCCGTGTCGGGAAAGTTGGTGAAATCGGCCTGATGCAAGTGACACCGGGTGCGGCCCGTGACTGGGCAAAAGCCAACCGGGAAACCAACTTTGTGAAAAACGACCTGTTCCGGCCCGACATAAATATCCGGGCTGGCACTTGGTACTTGGGACGCGCGCTCAGATCCTGGTCCGCCAAACCCGACCCATACCCCTATGCCCTGGCCGAGTACAACGCCGGACGCTCAAACTCCCTGCGCTGGGCAGTCTCCGACAACAACGATGCCAACAAATTCTGGAACGATATCACCTACCCCACCACCCGCCGCTACGTTCAGGATATTCTCATTGATTACCGCGGGCATCGCTGAACTGGAGATCGTATAGCCGACGATAAACTCCGTTCTTTGCCAGCAGGGCCGCGTGATTCCCGGTCTCCACAATCCTTCCCTGCTCCAGCACAATAATACTGTCGCAATGAATGATCGTGGATAGGCGGTGGGCAATGGCAAAAACGGTCCGCCCTTCTATCAGGGCATTCAAGGCCGCCTGGACCAGGCGTTCCGATTCCGTATCCAAGGCGCTGGTCGCCTCGTCAAGAATAAGAATTGGAGGATCACGAAAAATGGCCCGGGCAATGGCCAGGCGCTGGCATTGTCCGCCCGACAGCCGCACGCCCCGCTCCCCGATGACGGTCGCGTATCCCGCCGGCATGCTTTCGATAAACTCATGAGCATTGGCCCGGCGCGCGGAGTGCTCGATAGCAGCGCGGTCCGTCGTACCCTTCCCATACGCTATATTGGCCGCCACCGTGTCGTTGAACAGAAACGTCTCCTGGGTCACTATGCCGATTTGGCGGCGCAGGGATTTTAACGTAAAGCAGCGTACGTCCGTGCCGTTAAGCAGAAGTCGGCCGGAGGTTACGTCATAAAAACGCAGGATCAGGTTGAGCAGGGTTGTCTTGCCGGCCCCCGAGCTGCCAACAATGGCGATGCGCTGGCCGGCCTGGACGGCGATATCTATATCGCGCAGGACACGATGGGCGTCATAAGCAAAGCTCACGTTTTCAAAAACAATACTCTTTACTGGCCCCTGGAAGGCAACGGCATTCGCCCGATCCATGATCAGAACGGGCGTATCCAACAATTCGAAAATCCGGCTGGCCGAGGCGCTGGTTTGTTGAATATTCAAATGCACTTTGCTTATTTTTTTCACCGGCTCATATAGCGCCATCATGGCAATGGCAAAGGTAATAAAATTTTTGGCCGGCATGTCGGACCAGCTCGCATAGCCCAAGACGATCAACAGGCCGATCATGGAGATGAACACAATGATCGGCTCGATCGCCGCCTTATCCCGCGCCACGCGCATGATACGGTTGAAAAAAATATTGCACTGTTCGCTAAACCGGCCGGTCTCGTACGCCTCCATGCCAAAAGCTTTAACAATGCGAATACCACCCATGGTTTCCTGCATGATGGAGGTCAAGTCCGCCATGCGTTCCTGTCCGTGCTTGGCATAGCGCCGGACCCGCCGGCCAAAGATCGCGATCGGCACGATGCAGATCGGGAAAAGGATCATAGCCGCGAAGGCCAGGCGGGCATCCAGCGCGAACAGGACCCAAACCGCCCCGATCAAAGCGAAAGGCTGTTGGACCAGGTCGCCGATCACAACCGACACGGCCCGTTCGACCATCATCGAATCGTTGATCGTGCGTGAAATCAACTCGCCCGTTTTGCTGCGGGAAAAGAAGCGCGCCGACAAGTTCTGGAGATGCGCAAAGGTCTGGACGCGAACGTCCATCACCACCCGGTTGCCAACCCACTGAATATGATAATCACTGAGAAACTGGCCCAAGCTTCGCACCATGGCAACTAACAGGAAAAGGACGGCGGTAAAGATCATCTGGCATTGGTTGTCGTTGAGGGCATGGCCGAATAAGGCGCCAATTCCATCCCGTCCGGCCTGGAACAGGTGCGTCATGAAAAGGCCGCCGGACTCCAGTTCCTTGCCGCCCGGCGCTTGCATGTCGCCGAACACTAGGCCCAGCATGTCCCGGGCGTTAAATAACAGGCCGGAAATGGAAATACCGGCAATCGCACCGCACAGACTGCCGAAAATCAGGCGAGGTATATAAGGCCGGACATAGCCCAGCAGCCGGCGATAAGCCGACCATTGTCTGAATATGCCTTTGTCTTTTGTTGTTTCGCTGCTCATCGGTGCGCCCATCCGTATTTCGCCGCAAAGGATTGCACAAACCTCACCTTGTCGTCAATCGCCATTATACACTCGCTGTTTAGATAAAAATCTTACGGAGACTCAACTTTAGGACAGCATGGATGAAACGAATTGACGAAAAAGGAGATCAGGCTCTGGTCAAACTGCCAACGCCAATCGATAATTTTCCAGCATTTGTCGCATCGGCGTATAAACCCATCGAAGATGCAAATCATCACCTCACTGGAAGTAATGCAGGCAAGAAGAAAAAAAACTCGCAAATGGCAGCGAAAAAGATAGTATTTCAGACATGAACAGGACTGCGCCACAAGTCAGGCTTTGGATTTTTCAGATGTGTTGTTTCGCCGGGCGTATACGGAGAGCGTTCTAAAAGTGAATATCCAAAAGGAAATACAAAGCAAACTTACATGAGGAGATTGTAAATGCCTACTCGACAATATAACACCTTACTGGCGGGGACAATCCTGCTGGCCTGTGTCACGGCCGGGTATGGCAACGAAATGCTCCTGACCGAAGCGATTGCGCACAATGATTTGGCAATGGTTTCCAATAGCTTCGCCAACGGAATATCCATCGAAACTATTGAGGGCAATGATGGCCAAACGCTTCTGCACATTGCGGTACGCAACAACCAGCTGGTCATCGCCCAGTTTTTGCTCAACCAACAAGCCAATATCGACGCCCGTGACAATCTGGGCATGACGCCCCTGCACTGGGCAGCTTACAAGGGTAATCGGGATATGGCAGCCCTGCTCATCAAATGCAAAGCTGCACTTAATGCCAAGGACTTCAACGGCCTGACCCCGCTCCACCTGGCTACGAACTACGGCCATGACAGGATCATAAACCTCCTGCTCGATTCCGGGGCCGACCTGAACGCCCGCACCTACGACCAGGGCATGACCCCGATTCACTGGGCAGCATTTTCCGGGCATACCGAGTCGCTCAAACCACTCCTCCAACACGGAGCGGACATCAACTCGCGGGACAGCGAGGGCGACACGCCCTTGACATGGGCGGAGCAATATTTGCACTACGATATGGCCCGCCTGATTGCTCGCAAAGGCGGCAAGCGTCATCTGAATTAAGACCGTCGGTTGTCGATCGGGAGTCTGCATCGAGAGCAAGACAGTCAACTTGGATGATCTTCAAGGTGTTCGACGCAGGCCATTTGCAGCGTTCCTTCAGCTAGTAACAACTCCACTCCCTGAAGGGTCGGGGTGGGCGAGATTCTTACCAATTTGACCCAAAGAAATATTCCTGGAATTAATTTGCCATGCTGCCTGACACTCATATCCATACCCCGCTTTGCGGCCACGCCGAGGGCGAACCGTCTGAATTCAAGGCGGTCGCCCATCGCAAGGGCATCCCGGAAATCGCCTTCACCGACCACCTGCCCAATCCAGACGGCTACGATACCCCCCACCGCATGACCATGGAGGAATGGCCAAAGTATAAGGGACTCGTCCGCGCCCAACAGACGGCAGAGTCGCCCCGCGTTCTCTTCGGCATCGAGTCCGACTACTACGAGGGCTGCGAACGATATCTCCGCTCCCGGCTAACCGACGAGAAACTTGATGTGGTCATAGGATCGGTCCATCACATCGGCCAATGGGGGTTCGACAATCCGAATGAGCGCCAGGTCTGGAAAACCGTGGACGTGACCGGCGCCTGGCGCGAATATTTTGAACTACTGGGCCGAATCGCGGATCTGCGGCTCGTGGATGTGATTGGGCATCTGGATCTTCCCAAGAAATTCGGAAATCGCCCGCCCGATAGGGTCGTTAAAGAAATGGCCCAACCGATCCTCGACCGCATCGCAGCGGCCGGCATGGCCGTTGAAATTAATTCCTCGGGCCTACGCCGGCCCGTCGCCGAAATTTACCCGGCCGGATTCCTGCTGGCCCTGGCCCACGAACGGGAAATCCCTATTTGTTTCGGATCGGACGCCCACCGCCCGGAGGAAATTGGCTACCATTTCGACGAATCGCTCAAACTGGTCCGCCAGGCCGGCTACAGCCAGGCCGTCAGTTTTGACGGCCGCCAAAAGATCGCCTATCCCCTGCCCTGACCCGCACAGCGTTGCTACAACCGGATCGAAGTGTAGCCCCGCTCTATGAGCGGGAACGCCGGGGACCGGAAGCGCTCATAGAGCGCTGCTACAATATAAACGGGTATCCATAGAGCACCCCTATTAGACTCTGTAAACAACCATTTGACTCAGGCACTTGCGCGTAGCGCGATCGGGGCAACTTTATCTCAAAGTAGGGCGAACCCTCCTGTCTTCGCGGCGCGGCAGAGCACCACTTCGACGCGGTAACCCGGGTGAGCCGTTCTCAGTGCCGGACGGCTCGGCAAGGACGCGATCAGGCTCCGTGTCCGATTGATTCTAATTGCATGTGGTATTTATTTACGGTGCCTTAGCCAATGCCGAATTCGCCGGATTCCACGGCTTCCTTTAGGAAGAAATCAAGGGTTTCATCCACGGAATTCTCGAGGGCAATCGTCGGATTCCAGCCCAGGAGTTTGCGAGCCTTACGGATGCTTGGTTTGCGATGGGCCACATCCTGGTATCCCTGCCCGTAGTAGCGTCTGCTTTCCATTTCTTGCAAGCCCGCGAAAGGCGGAAACTTGGAACGTAGCGGATGCTGTTCAAATTTATCCAGCAGGATCTTGGCCAGTTCCTTGATGCTGACCTCGTTCTCCGGATTGCCGATGTTGAAAATCTCATGGTTGCACACACCACCGGGGTTTTCGATGATGCGGAAAAGACATTCAATGCCGTCTTTAACGTCCGTGAAAC
Source organism: uncultured Verrucomicrobiota bacterium (assembly GCA_964486075.1). Classification (GTDB taxonomy): domain Bacteria; phylum Verrucomicrobiota; class Kiritimatiellia; order JAAZAB01; family JAAZAB01; genus JAHIJO01. The sequence continues at coordinate 8,155 of CAZALU010000071.1, read as the reverse complement.
AGCGCTTCTGCTCGCCACCGTCAATTAGGCGGATGGGACTGCCCTCGACCAGGTTGAGGATCAACTGGGTGATGGCGCGGGAACTGCCGATCCGGGCGGAGGTCAGGCTGTCCAGCCGCGGTCCGATCCAATTGAACGGACGGAACAGGCTGAACGGGAGTCCTTCGTGCCGGCCGTAGGCCCAGATTACCCGGTCCAGCAATTGCTTGGAGCAGGAATAAATCCAGCGTTCCATGCGGATGGGCCCCACGATCAGCCGCGAGGCATCCTCGTCGAACTCCTTGTCGTCGCACATGCCATAGACCTCGGAGGTAGACGGAAAAATGATCCGTTTGCCGTACTTGGCGCAATAGCGTACCACGCGCAAATTTTCTTCGAAATCCAGATTAAAGACCCGCAGTGGGTTGCGAGTGTACTCAATCGGCGTGGCGATGGCCACCAGGGGCAGAATAATGTCACACTTGCGCACATGGTACTCGATCCACTCGCGATGAATAGAAATATCCCCTTCGTTGAAGAAGAAATCCGGACGTTTAAGCAGGCGGCTGATCTTGTCGGAGTGTAAATCCATGCCGTGCACCGTATACCTGCCGCTATCCAGCAGGCGTTCGCTCAGGGCGTTGCCGATAAAACCGTTGACGCCCAAGATCAGCACCGACTTCCTGCGCGCCGATGCGACTGCCCGTCGCGGGCGCGCGCCCAGGCGCATGCCCTTGACAAGCCCCATGGCTTCCGCAGCCTGAACGCCGGTCATGGTCACGTCGTCCTCCGGTTGGACCTGTTCCAAGCGTAAGGCACCCTTCCCGCAGGCAATGAGTAGTGGTTCGGTGGATAGCACGGTGCCTGGCGACGCCTTAGCCCGGCGTTCCGCCACCACCCCGGACCAGAGAATCAGCTTCCGGTCGCCCAGTCGGGAAAACGCGCCCGGATAAGGACGAGTCACGGCCCGCACCAGGTTATATATTTCGGACGCGTTCTTGCCCCAATCGATTTCACCATCAGCCGGCTTACGCCCGCCAAAATAGGTCGCCCGGCTATGATCCTGCGGCTGGCGCTGCGACTTGCCGGCGATCAGCTGCGGCAGGGCATTGTCCAGCAAAGTGGCGGCCGCCTGCTCCATCTTGCCGAACAGGCTCAGGGCGGTGTCGGTGGCGGCAATCGGCACTCTGGCCTGGGCTACGATATCACCGTCGTCCGGCTTCGGGGTCATGTAATGGAGCGTGATTCCGGTTTCTTTTTCGCCGTTGACCAAGACCCAGTTCACGGGACAGCGTCCGCGGTATTGCGGCAGAAGTGACCCATGCAGGTTCAGGCTGCCCAGCGCGGGAATAGACAGCAGATCGGCTTTGACCATCTGTCGGTAATAGAAGGAAAAAATAATATCCGGCTTGAGCTTCCTGATTTTATCCAGCCAGAGCGGATGGTTGATATCGTCCGGGGCATAGACCGAAATGGCGCGCGCGGCTGCGAGTTCGGCCACGGACCGGAACCAGATCTTTTCCTTGGGATCGTCCTTGTGCGTAAAAACGGACTGCACCTCAATCCCGTGGCGCAGCAGGGCTTCCAGGCCGACGCATCCCATATTGTGATAAGCGAGTACGATTGCTTTCATGGCATCTATCCCCTTGTAACACGAAGCGCTTCAATAAAACAAACATTGCACATCTAAGCCGTGATTTTACACAATTGTCCGATGACTAATTGATTGAACCTTAAAAAAACAGCGCTGCAAATGCAATAATAATAAAAACATACAATCTAGCAGTGATATGGGGCACGGAACAATTGGAGCAGAACAATCATTGATCTCGACAGCGCGCTGCACACGGACTATATTGCCCGCCGATCCCCGGCAAATCACTGCTGGCTTTCAACGCAATATAATCGGCTCCGACAAGGCATTACCATGAGCGAGGCAGGATGGATTCCTTATATCCGGCGCCAACGCGCCGCTCTGCTGGTTCTAGGCCTGATGTCCTGCCTCTATTTTTTCTCATACTTCCAGCGCGTGGCAGTTCCCGGAACAGTGTTCGATGAACTCCAGAAGGAATTCTCAGCCTCGGCCGGCACCATCGCCGCCTTAAGTTCCATTTATCTCTATATTTATGGGGGCTTGCAAATATTCATAGGGCTGGCGGCCGACCGCTGGGGCGGGGCCAGGGTCCTGCTGACTGGCGGCATCCTACTGAGCCTGGGCGGGGCCGTTTTCCCCATGGCCCATTCGATTCCCGAACTATACGCAGCCCGGATCCTGGTCGGCCTGGGCGCCAGCGCCATGTTCATCAGTATTGTCAAGGAAATCGATAGTCTGTTCGAATCCCGGCATTTCGCCATTATCCTTGGCTTGGCGTTGATGGTCGGTTATACGGGCGGGCTCTTTGGCACACTCCCTTGCGAACGGATCGTGGCCTGGCTCGGTTGGCGACCAGCGCTCGGCATCGCCGGCGCGCTCTGTATGGCTGCCACCCTCGCGGCAGGCTTGACGTTGAAACGACTTGGACGACTGCACAGTCCGCCGGGAGCGCAAGCCGTCCACCTATACTTCAGGGATATCCTGCGCAACTGGAGTTGTTACCCGGTGCTCGTTTCGGGCGCAATTAATTTCTCCCTGTATTTCGTATGGCAGGGAGTTTTCGGCAAAAAAATGCTGATGGACGCCTGCAATCTTTCCTCCGCCGGTGCGGCCGCCGTAATGGGCGGCATGATGTTGTCCAGCATGCTCATCACGGTCGCTTCCGGCTTCGTTTCGCGGCTCATGGGTAATCGGCGCAAACCCATCCTGATAGCCTGCGCCTTGTTGTCCATGCTTGCCATTGGTGTTATGATTTTCAGCCTGACGCCGGGCGCAGGTGCACGCGCAATGACAGCAGCCTGCCTGACCCTGGGCGCCGCCTCCGGTGCATCCGCCATCTTTAGCTGCGCCATGAAAGAGTTAAATCCGCCACGGGCAGCGGGCGCTTCTGTCGGCTTTATTAACAGCGTCTCTTATCTCGCCATTGCCGCAAGCGTTAGCGGCATGGGATTGCTGATGGACCGGTTCCGCGGGCAGGCGGTCAATACGGCTGCCGCGCTGATCTACCCTGCCACCGCCTACCGCCTGATCCTGCTGTTCTGCCTGGCCCTGGCGGGAATTTCGTTGCTAAGCGTCCTGTTAATTCGCGAAACTCGCGGTGTTTGCATTTACCGTGAGCGTTCTCCAAGCATGCCAACTGCGGCTTCCTAACCTGTTTTTTATTTCGTTTTTACGTTGCTTTTAAGGGCCGGCTTCGGCTACCATGATTGGTAAATGAAAGAGATATTAGCGCCTTATCCACACGCAACCTTTATATCATGCCATAGACAGACCCGCCGCTGGCGGGAAAACCAAGATCGCAGGGATTCCGCCCGAGGCGGATCCGCTTTCGGCGGAAAACCCTGCTTTACATTGGGTTGCGGGCCTTAGCCCAGCTTAGACCAGACAGGTTCACTATGCCCCAGGCCGTCAATCTGATCGTTGAGCAAGGACCTGACCAAGGTCTGGAAATTGCCGTTCCTGCGGCAGGCGCCCGTGTAGGCCGATCCTCCAATAATGACATCGTCCTCAAGGATCCGGCCATGTCACGCTTTCATTGTCGGTTTTTTTTCAAACCCGGCGAAGGTTTGTGGGCCGAGGATCTCGGCAGCGCCAACCAGACGCTCTTGAACAAGAATCCACTGTTCGAAGAGCGGGTGCGCGTGGACGATCGCCTGACGATAGGCGACACTATCTTGAAAATCGTCAGCGAGGAAATGACGATCCCGGAGCAGCAGGAAGAGCCGGTGGATAAAGCGCCCCCGCCTGAGGACAAGGCTACACTCTCCGCAACACGCCCCATCGAAAATCTTTTTGAGCCCCAGAAAAACTTCAAGCCCGCCGCGCATATCGATATCTTGCGCCGTGGAACGAACAAACCGAACGACCGGCGGCGCATCAAAACACTACTAATTATGCTGGCGCTTACGGGCATGGCGGTCATTGTCGCGCTCCTGATCGCGCGCTTTGTGCAGCGCCGCCCGGCGCCGCCGATTACACCGCCCGTGGAATCGCCAACCGCTATGCTGGAAATTGCCTACGAAAAGGTTCAGGCCAACTCAAATAATATTTTCCGCTATCAGATGACGCTGAAAAACAACTGCCTTTCCATCCAAATAGATGACTTGAAAAACCGGCGCCATGTGCCGGGCAACCAGCAAAAAACACTCGGTCCCGATCTTGTGCAAAGCATGGTTAAGACCCTGCTACATAGCGGTTTTTACGAACTTAAAGAGGAATACAAGGGCCTTGCCACCGACGTATGGGATGTCTGGGATTTGACCGTCACGATGGGCAGGAAAACGAAACGGACCAGGGTAATGAACTGCGTGGAACCAGCGACTTTCAAAGCCACTCGCGAAGCCATTGAACTCTTCGGAGATAACGAATTGGGACTAACCGCGCTGGCGCAGTCACCCGAAAAACTGCTGGAACTGGCGCGGCAAGCGTATTTGTTAGGGCAAACCCTTTATGCCCAACGCAACATCAAGAACGAGAACATGGCCATGGTCATCCGCTCCCTCAAAGAAACCGAGTTGTACCTGGAAACCATCGAGCCCAAACCCGATTTCTATGCCGATGCCGTTGCCCTGCGTGGTAACAGCGAACGCGAATTACAGGAGGTTTACAATGATCATCTGTTTCGGGCGGAGCGCGCGATCAAGCTTGGGGAATGGGCGGAAGCCGCCGTTCAGTATCGCCAGATCTGCGATAAAATACCCGACCGAGCCGACGAGCGTCACGCAGACGCCCGTAAAAAACTGATCGACGTGGAACGACGTTTAAAACGAAAATGATTATCCTAGCCTGATATTTCGGAGATTAGTCAGATGGAAACTCCCCGAAAATTGCGTAATTTATGGCCCGACTGTTCTGCGCTGAGGCTGTGGCGCCTCGGCTCACGGCTTATTATCCTGGCGGAACTTGTGGCTCTGATGGGCTGCGCGCCAGCCAATCAACCGACAGTTTCCGGCGGCCAGCTTTACGTCAACACCGACCCGGAAGGGGCCGCAATCACCTGTGATCAGCGCGCGGTGTCCAACCTGAGCCCCACCACGCTGACGGGTCTGGCGGCAGGCGACCACCTGATCGTCGCCAATAAAACTGGATTCGCGGAAACCAGGGCCACGGTATCCATTCAGGCCGGCGAACGTTTAACCCTCAATCTGAAGCTCGAACCGATTAAAGGACTGGTTCTGATCAATTCCACCCCCCAGGGCGCGGATGTGGAAATCGACAACGCCAGTTACGGCAAAACGCCCCTCTTGATCCCGCATTTCCCGCTCGGCCGGCATCGCGTGAAGCTCAGCTCGCCCAGCTTCATGCCAAAAATCGTCGATGTTACAGTAGAGGACCGCACGCCACAGGCAATTAACATCAACCTGAAGTCTGATTTCGCCAAGGTGCTTTTTGAATCCAAGCCGGCCGGCGCTCAAGTATCCATTGACGGAACGCTTATCGGACGCACGCCCTGCGCAGCGCCCCGCATCGCATCCGGCAAGCATCGACTGTCCATCTTGCACGCCGGCTACTTGACGCACGATGCGGAACTGACGGTTCAAGCCGGGGAAGAGCGCGCGCTGAAAGTTAATTTAACGCCCCGCCCGGCCCAGCTATCCGTGGTCTCGATTCCGCCTAAAGCGCGATTTTATCTCAACGGGCAGTACAAATCGGAAACGCCTTTCATAGCCAAAGACATCGCGGTGGGCGACTATACGCTCCGAGTGGAGCTGCCCGGTTACGCCACCCAATCGCGCACAATCACCCTTGGCGCCGGCGCGGAAGCCGGCGAGGAATTCGTATTGATCAAAAACAGTGGCGCACTCCTGCTGTCAACCGAGCCGGCGGACGTCACGATTTTCCTGGACGGCGAGAAACGCGGCACGACCCAAGCCCTGAACCAGCAGCCCATTTCCGATCAGTTGACCATTGATTTGATTCCGCTAGGACCACATGCCTTGCAATTGACAAAAACCGGGTATTTCGATCAAACCGGCACGCTGGACATGTCCAACCAAACCGTCATCCTGCACTATAAAATGGTGCCGCGTCCCATACGCTTCGTGCCCAATACAATCATCCATACCGGCCCCGGGCCCGAGCATGCTTTCCGAGGCATTATCAGGGAAAAATTCGCCAATGGCGACATCAAACTCGAACTCGAGCCGGGGATATTCAAGACCTTTACGGCATCCGAAATCGAATCCATCGAGCCCATTCTAAATCCCTAACTCGGATGTTTGGGAAGACAGCGCAACACCGCGGGGAAAACATCTTCGCGACGTGGCTTACAATTGGCAGCCAGACGAGGCGCTTGCAAAACTCCAACGGACGCGACGAAGCGCGTCCCTCCAGCTCCCAAACCAATCAGTTAGCGCGACTGCTGAATGGCCATCCCGATCATATGAGAGTATCGGGATCGTGGCCGTCTGCAGCAGGGGTTTTGTGGCAGCGGCCTGCAACATCATAAACAGCCATGCCCGCCTGACGCAGGGATGCCGCTGTTTTTACCCCGACGCCGGCCCACCTTGAGGCGGCCGCCTGGGCGCTGTCGTTTTGTTTTCTGGGCAGCCAGGGTTGCAAAGCGGTGGACAATCGCCAGAGCCGGGTCAAGCGGCACCGCCACCGGCGCAACATTTGTAGGGATCGAGATGACCGGGGCAGCCCGCAGATTTCTACCCTTAAACTGCGGCAGCCATTCGCGTTCGGCTACCAGCATTGCGGACGTCATCCGCCGCGCCTCTTCAAGAGTGCAGACGGCGGAAGTCAACGGGTCCAGGGCCACGGCGTGCATGGCGTATTCAGGATCGCCGCTCAGGCCGGCCTCCACGGCCAAGGATTGCACCGAAACATTGCTCTGGTTGAGCGCGGCACATTGGGGCGGCAAGGCTCCGACCCGGACGGGATGCAGGCCGCACCGGTCAACGAACACCGGCACCTCGACACAACAACCCGGCGGCAGGTTGGTGATATAGCCATCGTTACGCACATTGCCGTTCAGCCGGAACGGGCGGTCGCTTTCAACCGCTTCGAGAATATAGGAACAGTATTCCACGCTACGGCGGGTGATCTGGGCCGACTCCAGCTCCAGGTAATCCACGGCCTTATATTTATCCGCCAGCATCCGGCAATACTTATAATAGGCGCCGGTTTCACCGCCGAAGGCGGGCTGGTCACAATAGCGCTTGAGCGCTCGCTCGGAACTGCGGAACCAGGGGACGTATTCGGATAGATGGCCGGTGCTCTCGGTCATGAAATAACCGAAATGGCGCATCACCTCGCAACGCACCTTATCATTGACGTAATATTCCGGTTTCTCGATCATGGCGCGCAGGCGCGGGTAGAGATCGGCGCCCGTTCGCTTGTGTTTCAAAGAAAGAAACCACCCCATGTGGTTGATCCCGGCGCAAAGAAAATCGATCTCGTCTTTAGGCACTTCCACATAACGGCTGATCAGGTCGAGGGTGGTTTGGACACCGTGGCAGAGTCCGATAAACGGAATGTTGGAGATGCGGCCAAGAGCCAGGCAGCAAGTGGCCATGGGATTGGCGTAATTGAGCAGAATGGCATCGGGGCAAAGCTCCTGCATATCCTTGACAATCCCGGCCAGAACGGGAATCGTGCGCAAACCACGGAAAATTCCGCCAGGTCCGAGGCTGTCGCCAATGCACTGGTCCACCCCGTATTTCAGGGGAATTTCGTAATCCAGCTTAAAAGCGTCCACGCCGCCAACCTGGATCATGACTATCACATAGCTGGCGCCCTTGAGCGCCTCGCGACGATCAGTGGTGGCCCAGACTGTGGCGCTAAGCCCGTTTTCAATAATCATTCTGCGTACAAATGCCTCCACCCGGTTCAGCTTCGATTGCGTAGGGCTCATCAGGCATATTTCGCTATCCTTCAGCGCATCGGTGGCCAGGATATCCGATACCAACGTTTTGCAAAACACCATACTACCGGCGCCAATCATTGCGATCTTAGCCATGACATTTCCTCCTTTAGATTAGGCTGATATGTTTTTCGGTTGTACACGTAAATTATTTTATGATATATCTTGAGAGTACCGAGTTTTCGGCTACTTTGAGCCCTTTTTCTTTGCGATAT
>CAZALU010000070.1:0-16243 GCA_964486075.1 uncultured Verrucomicrobiota bacterium | reverse complement strand
GGAATTTTAAAGTGTTGTAGCCGCGACCGATGGTCGCGGTCCTCGGATTAGGACCAACATCATCGATGTCGGCTACAGTCAGAGTTGCACCCCGATCCGGATCGGGGTGCCTAATTTAATGTATGGTAATTTTCCGCTGCGACGGACAAGCCGGTGGTCGATCTTTTGTAGCCGCGCACGTTGGGCGCGGTCTAGGGCGACCCCAATCCCGAGCACGGAGTGTATCGGGACCGGCTACAGTCGAAGTTGCCCACTGCGGCGGACAATCCGGGTAGAGCAGATATTCTCGTTAGCGGCGGGTATCAAAGATTGCAGAGCTGCCATGCGCCCGCCTAGCGGGGGTATAAACTTTGGCTATTGTCAAGAGAAGCAAGTCTGTTTAGAATACGGTTTTTGCAAGCTTGGGATTTTTATCTTGGCATAAACAAGGAGATGTCGGCATGATCAAGGTCTTGATGCCCCTGGCTGATGGTTCGGAGGAAATGGAGGCGGTGATAGTGATCGATACGTTCCGGCGTGTGCCGTGGGAGGTGACAGCGGCCGGGACCAGTCCGGGCATCGTTACCGGCGCCCGTGGTGTGCGCCTGGTGCCCGATGCATCCTTGGCGGAGATCGACCCGTCGGATTACGATGTCCTTGTCATTCCGGGCGGGCAGGCGGGAGTGGAGTCTTTGGCGCGCGACGTTCGCGTGGTGGATGCCGTGCGCTCCTTTGTCAACGCGGATAAATGGGTGGCTGCAGTCTGCGCCGGACCACTGGTCCTGCAGGCCGCCGGCGTTCTCGCCGGACGGCGGGTGACGTGTCATCCGGCCGTGACCTTGACCCAGGCGCAGCGTCTTTCGGACCGGGTGGTTATCGATGGACACCTGATTACCAGTCAGGGGCCCGGCACCACGCTGGAATTCGCACTGGCGATCGTGCGGGAAATTGAAGGCGTCGCCAAGTCGGCGCAACTTGCGCAATCGATGGTAACTGCTATATGCGCGTGAAAGATACATCCGATGTGCTTGCCAGTTGCGTGGCCATCGCGGCCGACGCCTTGGCCGTGTTCGCGGGATTCATGCTGGCCACCTGGGTGCGCTTCGACAGCGGGTTGATTCCGCTTGTGCATGATAGCCCGCCGCCTTATCTCTACAGCATGTATGCGCAGGGCGCGGGAATTGCCACGCTCATGTTCCTCTTCATTTTTCAATCATTGCGGCTTTATGTGCGCCCCCAAATCGGAACGTTTGGAGATAAGATACCCCGCCTCATTCATGGAGTCGGCATGGGACTTCTGCTTTCACTGGCCCTGGCGTTCGCCCTGCGAACCGAGCCCCCGTTTTCGCGCCTGACGGCACTGCTTGCGATCCTGACCATTAGCTTTTGCGTTCTGTTGGAGCGCTATCTCCTGTTCCGGTGGGAGCAGCACCTGGCCCGGCATCGCAAAACGGTCAACCGGGTCTTGATCGTGGGCACCGACGCCATCGCCGCCCGCCTGCGGCGGGCGCTCCGTCAGGAACCGCGCCTGGGATCCCAGGTGGTTGCTTGCCTCAAAACCCGGGATGCGCCGCCACATCCCGATATTCCAGCCGATTTGATCAAGGGAACGCTGGAACAGCTTAAGCCCATGCTGGCAGACGGCGCCGTGGATCAGGTTATCTTGACCGACTCATCCATCGGTCACGAACGCATGATCGGCATGATTCTGGAATGCGAGCAGGCCCTGGTGACGTTCAATCTTGTTCCGGACCTTTTCCACATGTTGACCGCAGCCGTGGATATGCAAACGGTTGACGATATTCCCCTGCTGGGCGTCAGCCGCTGGCCGCTCGATCTTTTCTGGAGCAGGCTGGTTAAACGTTGTGAAGATGTGGCCGGTTCGCTGGCGGGGTTGCTCTTGCTCGCTCCATTTCTGGCGCTTGTCGCCCTGCTGATCAAGCGTGACTCGGCGGGGCCGGTCTTGTACCGACAGGATCGCTGCGGCGAGAACGGAGAACCATTCGTGCTCTTCAAGTTCCGGACCATGCGCCTGGACGCGGAAGCGGACACCGGCCCGGTATGGACGGTGGAAAACGATCCGCGCCGCACCCGGATCGGGGCTTTTCTCCGGCGATACAACCTGGATGAAATACCCCAACTCTGGAACGTGCTCAAAGGCGAGATGAGCCTGGTTGGTCCGCGCCCGGAGCGCCCCTGCTTCGTGGAGCAGTTCAAGGAAGACATCGCCCGTTACATGTGGCGTCACGTTTCCAAGCCCGGTATCACCGGTTGGGCCCAAGTCAACGGCCTGCGCGGCAATACCGATCTCCGGGAGCGGATCAAATATGATCTCTATTATCTGGAGAACTGGTCGTTGGCCCTGGATTTTAAAATCATCGTAAAAACCTTTTTTAGTCGTAAAAACGCGTATTAATACTTAATAATGCACACCGTCACTACAGGCTGGTTATATAACCCGACATTCTGGTCGGCTGTCTGCGCCTGGTGTCTGGCCCAGGGTACCAAGATGATCGCTTTTTATGCCCGCAACCGCCGGGTGAACTTCGGTTACCTGGTCAGCACCGGCGGCATGCCCAGCGCCCATTCCTGCATGGCCTCTGCGCTGGCCACCTCGGTGGCGCTGCGCGTCGGCACCACCGATCCGCTTTTCGCGCTATCCCTGGCCTTTGCCCTGGTGATCATGTTCGATGCCCAGAGTGTGCGCCGCGCCGCCGGCACACAGGCGCGCGTCCTGAACCAGATACTGGAGGATTTCAAAGAACGACGGTTTTCAGTGGGCAAGCTGGAGGAACTGCTGGGCCATAGTCCTTTCGAGGTGGCCATGGGCATGCTGATGGGAGTTTTCACGGCCATGATCGTTCATGCCATTGCGATGAATCCGTGATGGCGTTGGTTATAACGGGATCATTAAGCGCCTTTGGTATTAAGCTGCTAATTCGCAGTTTTTCCGGCCAGATGAATGGTCTGGGTCGGGAAGGCGAATTCGATGCCTTCTGCGTTCAACCGGCGCAGAATTTCAAGGTTGACCTTTTCACTGAAGGCCGCGTAATCCCAGTATTGCGGGGGATGGTACCAGTAGTGCATAACGGTTCAACGCGCTGTCATTAAACTCGTCGAAAAACACACGGGGCGGCAACTCCGCCCGCATCCCCTCGTGGTCAGCCAGTATCTCCTTGATGATTTCCAGAGCCCGTTGGACTTTTGCCGGGGGAGTGTCGTAGGTGATGGAAATATTGGCGCTCCTGCGAATGTAGGGGCGTTTGCCGATGTTTAAAATAGTTTTGGCGGCCATTTCGCTGTTGAGCACGGTCACCAAGTGTCCTTGCAGTGTGCGGATGCGCGTGGAGCGGAACCCGACTTGTTCCACTGGACCGTCATGGCCATCCACCACGATGCGATCTCCCATTTCAAACGGCTTGTCCGCGAAAATAGCAATCGATCCGAAGAAGTTCTTCAAAGTGTCCTGGGCCGCCAGGGCGACTGCCAGTCCGCCGACCCCGAGTCCGGCCAGCAGGGAAGTCAACGGTTTGTCGCTCAGGACCGTGCCGATTTGCAGCAGGGCCAGGATAATGATGGTCACGCGCAAGCTGGTGCGCACTACAGGCGCCAGCATGTCGTCCAGCTTGCTGGTCGTCTGTGAAGCCATGCGCTTTAGCCAGAAATCCACGACATCCACCAGGCAATACAAGGTCCAAAACATTGCCGCTACGATCAAAACGTCGGTCGCCGTCAAGATAATTTCCCCGACCTTGCTGCCCAGCTCCAAGACATCCAAGCCGAGGCGTAACCCGATTGCCACGGCTATGAAATCAACGGCCTTAGCGCCGGCACGCAGGCAGATGGCCAAAACCGGGCGCTGTTGATTGTCCAGGCGGTTGGAGGCGTTCAGGAGCATCCGTCGCATGACACGTCCGATTGTGAAAGTAACTAAAAGTATGCCGAATAAGGTTGCGATTCGCCACAACTCGTTGCCGCCCACGCTGACTTGTGCCCACATAGCCCATCAGTTGGTTGTCATTTGTGCCTCTTCCTTGGATATAACAACGGAAACGACGTCTGCGCCGCGCCTGCTGATTTCTGCCAATGAGTCGGATCATTATTCACATGGCCTTTACCCGACATTATGATTTTTACTATTTCATAAAACAGGATATTCTTTCATATATGCAAGGTTTTTTAATGAAATACGTGTTTGAAAAATGGCTGGCAATATAGTGTTTTTGATCCCTTCTTGGGATGAGCTTTGCCCCATCAGGATACGTTCTGGGGCGGGTCGATCTATCCCGGATGGTAGGGGTGGGGCGTAAGCATAACCTGGCCAATGCTTGCCCAATAGCATCCACCGTGCCGAAATGGTTCAGCGGCTTCCCCGGATCCGGATCAAAAGAATGCTTTGGATGCCCACAGCAACGAGTGCAATTGCCACGCAGAGCCAGTAGGCATGCTTGATGCTGTAAGCCTGGCACACTGCTCCGCCGATCATGGCGCCGGCCACGATGCCGGCGTTGGCCAGACCTTCATGAATTGCCACACGCCCGCTGCGCCGGGTGCTGCCGCTCAAACAGTGAAAGATGCTAATGGCATATCCTGCTGCGCAGGCCAGCCCTATTCCGGCGAACATGCCCCCGATGATGACTGGTGCATGGGCGAATACCAGCCCGATCATCATCACCGCGCCCAGCAACAGCACGCCCAGCATCGGCCAACCTCGAAAATGCCAGAAAGTCGTGTGCCCCATTAAATAAAAACCCACGGTCTGGAGCAGGGGTCGGAAGAAGAGCAGCAAGCCGATCAAGCTTTCCGTGAATAACAGTTTGCTGCGAGCCACCGGCGGGAAGATATTGCCGGCCACGCCGAGACAGAAGTAGACGGCGAACAGGCCGACCCAGGCCGGGAAACGATAGGGGGTGCTGCTTTCCACAGTCGGCGCAAGTTCGATCACACCCGGAGCGCTGATGGGCATGCGACTTTCGGAACGATCCCGCCGCAGGCGCATAACTACCAGGCCGGTGGCCAGCAACATGAGGGCGATGGAAACCAACAGGGGCAAGCGCACCGTTCGTTCGCTTAAGTAACCGCAGATCAAGGGGCCGATGATTGAGCCCAGAGACCAAGTCATGTTGTATGACGTAATGCGCCGATTAAGCGCGGCGCCATTTAAGCCCTGGAAAAGCCACACGGATATCGGCGGCCAGAAAAATGAGATCGCTATCCCGGTAAGGCCGACCAGCCAATATATTTTCAGCATGCTATCGACCAGCAGTATGCCGATATAAATTACGCTGACCAGCAGGGTGGCGGACGCGACCAGCAGGCCCGGCCGGATGCGATGTAGGTGAAACTGAATCGCCATGCAGGACGCGGCATAAAACAGCGAAAACAATCCGGCCAAAAAACCGATCTGGCGGGCGCTGGCCTGGAATATATCCTGAGTATAAAAAACCAGGCCCAGCATATACTGGCCCATGGCGATGGAAACCAGGAATGTGGCGGCTAACAGGGTGATTGACGGAGAAACGGGGGCAGACCATGCTTTGGCCTTCTGAATATTTGATTCTGCTTTTGAGTTCAAAAGGGAACCACGGCCTTTCCGGTGGGTGAATAACGGCCGGATGATAGCACTTATCAAAAAATTAGCTTGTTATTTTTGCATCGATGGGCTATTTTCATAACTTGCTTTCGCTGTAAGCTCGGTAACCCGCATTCTGACCAGCGGTTGTTTTGGGAATACGGCTGAGTGGTTTTTATAATGCGTTAAACTATAAGGAGTAAGTTGGATATGGCTAATAAAGAAATGTACGATGGAAACACCGCGGCGGCGACGATCGCCCATGCCGTCAGCGAAATCTGCGCTATTTATCCCATCACGCCGTCCTCCAATATGGGCGAAACAGCTGATGAAATGAGCGCGGCTGGCAAGAAAAACATATGGGGCACTATCCCTCAGGTCGTGGAATTGCAGTCGGAAGGTGGCGCCAGCGGAGCGGTGCATGGCGCCTTGACGGCAGGCGCTCTCTCGACCACCTTTACTGCCTCACAGGGCCTGCTGCTGATGATCCCCAATATGTATAAAATCGCCGGCGAACTCACCTGTACGGTATTTCACGTCTCGGCCCGCTCATTGGCCTGCCAGGCGCTTTCCATTTTCGGGGATCATTCGGATGTCATGGCGGCACGCGCCACCGGCTTTGCGCTGCTGGCCTCGAATAGTATCCAGGAAGTCATGGACTTGGCGCTGATCTCCCACGCGGCCACCTTGGAAACGCGCGTGCCTTTTGTGCATTTCTTCGATGGTTTCCGCACCTCGCACGAGGTCCAGAAGATCGAGGAAATCAGCGAAAGTATTTGCAAGCAGATGATTGACGATAAACTGGTGCTGGCCCATCGCCGCCGAGGGATTTCGCCGGACCGGCCCGTGCTGCGTGGCACATCCCAGAACCCGGATGTCTATTTCCAAGGACGTGAAACCGTCAATCCGTATTACCTGGCTGCACCGGATATTGTCCAGAAACAGATGGATAAATTTGCCAAGCTCACCGGCCGGCAGTACAAACTTTTCGACTACGTTGGCGCGCCAGATGCCGAAAAGGTGATTATTATCATGGGCTCAGGCGCCGAGACTGTTCATGAAACCGTTAATGACCTGGTCGCGCAGGGCAAAAAGGTCGGCGTTTTGAAAGTCCGCTTGTTCCGCCCCTTCGATATTAAGGCGTTCATCGCGGCGCTACCGCCGACCGTGAAAGCCATTGCCACCTTGGATCGTACGAAGGAGCCGGGCTCCATCGGCGAGCCGCTATATCTTGATGTGCGCACCGCCATTGGCGAGGCCATGGGCGAAAAACGCATACCCGGGCGGAAATACCCACGTATTCGTGGTGGCCGCTACGGTCTGGGTTCCAAGGAGTTTACGCCGCCCATGGTCAAGGCTGTTTTCGATAACCTGGGCAAAAACGGGATCAACCATTTCACGGTGGGCATAGAAGATGATGTGACGCACTTGAGCCTGAAGGTGAATGAACGCTACCAATTGCTCCATCAAGGCCGGGTCGAGTGCAAGTTTTATGGCCTGGGTTCGGATGGCACCGTCGGCGCCAACAAGAACTCGATCAAAATTATCGGCGAGGAAACCGATAACTTCGCCCAAGGCTATTTCGAATACGATTCCAAGAAAGCCGGTGCGATTACCATTTCGCACCTGCGCTTTGGGCCGACTCCGATCCAGAGTCCGTATCTCTGCACTCGCGCTGATTTTGTGGCCTGCCACCAATTCTCCTTCCTGGAGAAATACGACATGCTCAAGGATGCCCGGGAAGGCGCCGTCTTCTTGCTGAACAGTCCCTTCAGCGCCGAGGAGGTCTGGCAGCACATGCCCGACGAGGTGGAACGCCAGATCATCAAGAAGAAAATCAAGTTCTTCGTCATTGACGCCATCAAGCTGGCCAAGGAATTGAAGCTGGGCGCCCGGATCAATACGATTATGCAAACTTGTTTCTTCAAGATTTCCGGGGTATTGCCGCCGGAAAAGGCCATCGAGGCACTGAAGACCGCCATTCGCAAGACCTATGGCCGCAAAGGCGAGGAAGTCGTGGCCATGAACTTTAAGGCGGTGGATTATGCCGTGGCCAATCTCTATGAAGTAAACGTGCCGGCCAAGCCCGCCGGCAAGATCAAGATGCCGCCGGTGGTCGCCACCGATGCGCCCGACTTCGTTAAAAATGTGACGGCTACAATCATGCGCCAGGATGGCAATGATTTGCCGGTCAGCGCCATGCCGCTGGATGGCACCTGGCCGACGGGCACGACCAAATTCGAGAAACGGAATATCGCCGTGGATATTCCCGTGTGGGACGCAAATCTCTGTATCCAGTGCGGCCAGTGCTCGCTGGTTTGTCCGCATGCAGCGATCCGGATCAAGGTTTACAGCCCCGGTTTCCTGGCCAATGCGCCGCAGACCTTCAAGTCGGCGGAAGCCAAGGGCAAGGACTACGCCGGCATGAAATACACGGTTCAGGTGGCGCCGGAAGACTGCACCGGCTGCGGCGTGTGCGTGCAGAACTGCCCGGCCCGCGAGAAGGACCCGGTCACCAAGCAGGAGACCGGCCACCGGGCGATCGACATGACGCTCCAGCTCCCTCTGCGCAAACCGGAAGCGGAGAACTTCGAGTTCTTCATGAGCATCCCGGATATGGATCCGAAGCTGTACAATCGGGGCACGATCAAGGGCAGCCAGTTCGTACGCGCCATGTTCGAGTTCTCCGGTGCCTGCGCCGGCTGCGGCGAGACCCCGTATGTCAAGCTCCTGACCCAGCTCTTCGGAGACCGAGCCCTGATCGGCAACGCCACGGGCTGTTCTTCGATTTACGGCGGCAACCTGCCGACCACGCCTTACACGTGCCGTGAAGACGGACGGGGACCGGCTTGGTCCAATTCGCTGTTTGAGGACAACGCCGAGTTCGCGTATGGCATGCGACTGGCGGTGGACAAGTTCAAGGACTACGCGCTGGGCCTGATGATCCAGGGCTGTGCCTGCGCCAACTGCGCGGCCATCAATCCCCTGATGCAGGAAATTGCCGCTGCGCCCCAATCCTCGCCCGTGGAGATCGAGGAGCAACGCACCCGCGTGGCCAAGCTCAAGGAGGTTTTGACCAAGTGTGATTCGGACTGGTCGAAACAGTTGTCCTCGGTGGCCGATTATTTGGTCAATAAATCCGTATGGGCGGTGGGTGGCGACGGCTGGGCCTATGATATTGGCTACGGCGGGCTGGACCACGTGCTGGCCTCGGGCCGGAACATCAAGGCGCTCGTGCTCGATACCGAGGTTTATTCGAATACCGGCGGCCAGGCGTCCAAGGCGACCCCGATGGGCGCGGTGGCCAAGTTCGCGGCAGCCGGAAAGCCCCTGATGAAAAAAGACCTGGCCATGATGTGCATGACCTACGGCAATATCTACGTTGCCACGATTGCCCTGGGCGCCAACCCGGCCCAGACGGTGCGGGCCTTTGTCGAGGCCGATGCCTATGACGGTCCAGCCATCATCATTGCCTACAGCCATTGCATTGCCCACGGGATCAACATGGCTCGCGGCCTGTTGGCCGAAAAAGATGCGGTTCAGTCGGGTCGCTTCCCGCTGCTCCGTTTCAACCCGGAGCTGACCAAGCAGGGCAAAAACCCGCTGACGCTGGATAGCAAGCCGCCGGTGATGAAATACAGCGAAGCCGTTATGAAGGAAAACCGTTTCCGCGTGCTGAAGCAAACCAACCCCGAAATTGCTCAACAGCTCATGCAGGCAGCCGATAAGCTGGTGGCGGCCCGATCGGATCTCTATCAAAAGCTGGCCGGCCTGCCCCCCTGTACGGGCGAAGTGCCGCCGACAGCGACGGCAGCGGATCCGGTGCCGGAAAACAAAGCCTAATCCCACTGAGTATCGATTGTGGGGTGTCCGACGTTGCCATCCATAGCTTGGCACGTAGTGCACCCCTGGTTCCCCCCGGAAGGGACCAATGTCATAGAGGGGTAGGGGGTGGGTAGTTAGAACATCCGGTCTTCGAATGAGGTCTAGTTAACGCCCGATAATTTTAATTTTGGCGTAACCTCGTGAAACGATATATTCAACTTCGGCTAGCATTCCAACGCCCGTGGTGGTTCTTGCTGTTTTTTTGTGCCACCGCTTGGGGTGGACCGATTGACCACGTCATCATCGTCAGCTTGGATGGCGCGCGACCTGACTGTGTGCTTGTCGCGCAAGCTTCCAATATCCAGGCGATGGCATCCGCCGGGGCTTATACCTGGTGGGCGCAAACCGTATATCCCAGTGTGACCCTGATAGCCCATGTTTCCATGCTGACCGCTTGCCAGCCGGGTAAACATGGTTGTACTTTAAACGAGTGGATGCCGGAAGCGGGTTTCGTCAAGACCAGCACCTGCTTCGAACTGGTTAAGAAATCCGGAGGCGGTACCGCAATGTTTGTCGGCAAGGGCAAGCTGCGTTATATTGCCAAGCCTGACACGGTGGACAAGTATGCAAGTGTGCAGGGCTCGGCCGAAGCGGTTTCAGCGGCTGCTGCCGCTTATTTCAAAACGAACCGTCCGGCCCTGATGTTCGTGCATTATCGGGATCCGGATGCCGCCGGGCACGGCAGTTGCTGGGGGTCGACCCAATATCTGGCTGCCGTGGCAACCTGTGACCGGGGCATCGGTATCTTGCGCGCCGCCGTAAACCAAGTCGGCTTGGCGAGCAATACGTTGTTTATCGTCACCGCCGACCACGGGGGCCATGGCGGAGATCATGGATCGAAGGATCCGCGCGATATGATCATTCCGTGGATCGCTTATTGTCCGGACCAGGTGAAGTCGGGTGAAATCCAGGCCGCGGTGAGCATTTGCGATACCGCGGCCACGGCTGTCTGGGCGCTGGGCCTGCCGGTCGATCCGCACTGGGACGGCAAGCCTCTCCTCGAAATATTCCGCAATCGTCAGGCCTTCGGCGCTGCCAAGTGATAATCACGGAATGGAGGTGGGATGCCCGTTGGGCGGTCCCGCCTTCCGGTGGCCGCTTTTTTGTAGCCGCGCACTTTGGGCGCGGTCTTCGGGATGACCCCAAGCCCGAGCGCGGAGCGTATCGGGATCGGCTACAGAAGAGCAGCACCGACCCCAGCGTGGTCGGCTACAGTAAAGGTTGACTGGCAACTACTGAGCCGTACGGTGTTGAACGGCTCACACGGAGGGTTCGCCCTACCTTGGGATAAAGGCGCTCCGCCGCAAAACCTAATTTCTTACTGAAATAAACAGCGCGAGCGCCGCTCCCCCTCACACGATTTTTTCCTTCGGTTCCTTGGCATTGGGGCAGGAGTCGGGCAGGTTCACGCGGGCCGCCGCCCAACGGACAGCATTGTTGATCACCTTCATGATCTGGGGATTGTAGTAGATGGGATAGGTTTCATGGCCCGGCTGAAAGTAGAAAATGCGGCCGTGTCCCCGTTCCCAGCAGCATCCGCTCCGAAACACTTCACCGCCTTGGAACCAGCCGATAAAGATCAGTTTGTCCGGCGTGGGAATATCGAAGCGTTCGCCGTACATTTCCTCACGCTCGATATCTATGGTTTCGCCGATGCCCTTGGTGATGGGGTGGCCCGGCTCGATGTTCCAGAGGTGCTCCCTTTCATTGGCTTCCCGCCATTTCAGTGAGCAGTTCGTGCCCATCAGGCTCCGGAATATCTTCGAGAAATGGCCTGAATGCAGAACGATCAGGCCCATGCCTTCCAGCACCCGTTTATGGACCTTCGCTACGATCTCGTCCTTGACCTCATGGTGGGCCATGTGACCCCACCAGGTCATGACATCCGTTGCGGCCAGGACGGCATCCGTTAAACCGTGCTCTTTCTCGTCCAAGGTGGCCGTGCGGACCTCGATATCCTCGTGCTGGGCCAAGCTCTTGGCAATAGCGCCGTGGATGCCCTCCGGGTATACTTGGCGGATGTGCTCGTCCTGTTTTTCATGCCGGAACTCGTTCCAGACCGTAACGCGTATCTTTGCTTGCATTGGATCTCCTTTTGGGATGGTTTATGGGGAATGGTTGATGGTTATTGGACGATGGTTAATGGATGATGGTCTGCCCTCCATAGCGGCTTTGCGTAGGATGGTTGATTGGTAATGGTTAATGGGAAATGGTTCAACGGTTCAGCGGTTTAACGGTTAATGATTTGCGGCGTTTGTTGATCAGTGCCATCCGTGTAATTAGTGGTGAATAATCAACTCTTTACCGCAGCATGCACGGCCCGGGCGATGGCGGCGATATGGGCCGGAGTGGTGCCGCAGCAGCCGCCGATGATGTTGGCTCCGGCCGCAACCAATTGCGGAACATACCCGGCCATCATTGTCGGAGTATCCGGAAACACATCCACTCCATTCTGGTTGACTGGCAGCCCCGCGTTGGCATGCACCAGGATCGGCGCGCGCGGAGCCGCCTGCCGGATTTCCTTCACCACATCTATCATCTGGCGAAATCCATGCCCGCAGTTGGCCCCGATGATGTCGGCACCGGCTGCCAAGCAGGCTTCGGCCATCTGGGCAGGGGAGACTCCCATCATTGTCCGGTAATCCCCCCGGGCCGAGCGCTCAAAAGTCAGAGTGCTGATGATCTCCAGGCTGGTATTCTGGCGGACCGCCTGGATGGCCAGGCAGGTCTCGTCCAGGGCGGACATGCTTTCGATCAGCGCGGCATCCGCGCCGCCTTTTTCCAGTGCTACCGCCTGCTCGCTAAAAGCATCCAACAGTTCCTGTTCGGTGACGTCATTCATCAAAAGCATTTTGCCGGTGGGTCCGATGGACGCGATCACGCGGCGGTCGGCGCCGGCGGCTACGCGGGAGATGGCGGCGGCGGCGGTGTTGATTTCGGTAACGCGCCCGGCCAGTCCGTAGTGCGCAAGCTTGAAACGGCTGCCCCCGAAACTGTTGGTTTTAACCAGTTCGGCCCCGGCGGCGATATAATCCCGAGGAATAGCCAGCACATCGGCCCGGCTGGTCACGCACCAGAGCTCGGGACATTCGCCGGGCTTGAGGCCCTTGGCCTGCAGCATCGTGCCCCAGGCACCGTCGGATATCAGGACCTTGTTTAGCTTCAATTGGTCGGTAATACGCTTCATAGGTGGTGAATATACCCTCGAAACATGCGCAATACACGAAAAATTTCGGACGGATTGATTTAACATAAGGGCCGAATTGAGCGTTTTTATAGCGTTTATTATCAGCCCCGAACCAAAAACATATAGGCAAGGCTCAGGCTGATAATTCTTGGGTGAGTTGTCCACGCCGACCGCAATCGGGTTTATGGGTGGCAGGCGATAGACGGCGTGACTGTCGCGCTCGGGCAGAAGTTTGTAGTTAATATCTGTATTTCCTCGTGACCCATTTGTGGAAAGCACTTTTCTAATGCGTCACTTGGCACGGATGAGAACGATCCGTACTGTTGTCGCAACTCCCTCAAAATTGAAACAGCATTTGTAATTTTAAGCATTTCCTTAACCAGCCGATATGCAGATATATATTGCGGCAAATCCCCGATCATTGTTTCTGGTGGATTAAGCGGGGAGTATTCGATGGAGAAGTTTACGGCTATTCCTTCTTCAAGAAAGTTTGCTGTACCTCTTGCTCGTGGGAAGTCGTTCGGGATCGGCTCTCCGAAGTGTAAGTTGTCCGTTCATTATTGCCTCCGCGTGGACGGGTTGAAAGACCCGCTTGTCATGGTTCCGGGTCCTCAGGAATGATGTCGTTCACATGCACCACGAGCACGCCGACAATGGTGTCTCGGTCTATCCAGATATCGACCTCATCCTCGGTATAGTCAAAACGAATGTCATCGGTGATCACTTTCTCAATTTCTGTGATCTCATCTTCCTCAAGGTCCTCATCGTCCAGTCGCGCAACTCGAAAGTCGGAATAGCCGCACATCTTGAAATCGTTCCACGGATGGTCGTGTAAGTCGGCAAAATCGAGACACTTGGCGTCGAGTGGCGTGATGATACGTCCGAAGGTTCTTTCAACGAGGTTGAAGGTGAAGGAATAGTGCGAATTCGTGTCAAGATCGGGGCGATACGCCTGCATGGCGAGAAAATCGTCGATGGGGCCTCCGTCAATGTTGAGATAGGCGCAACAGCCGCTCATGTACATGATGGTTCCGTCGATGAGCTTTTCCGGTTCATCGGGCAGGCCGACCCGCTGAAGATGCTGCCGCAGCAATTTCATGTCGTTTTTTACAGCATCACGCCGGAAGCGGTTTGCCCATCGGCTGAATACGTCCTGTGTCATGTCTCTTTCTCCGGCTAACGTTGCCGTTCAGGGTTGCCGAGCCTGCGAGGCATACCCTGCGACGGCGTGTTGGCCATTCATTTGTCGCGCACGTTTCGGCTCGACTTGAGTTTCCATGCCATATTCATCTGATCTCGGCCGAAGGGGCTTGGCACCATACCTTCTGAGGCATAAAGATAGAGCGCTCCAAGGTAAACCTGGCTTGCCACATTGAGAAGGTACATGAAAGCCACCAGCACGACAAACCAAAGGGCAAAGGCAATCCCCAGAATCCAGAAATTGCCGGCGGCGATGCTCAGCCATGTGCTCCCACCCAATACGACCAAAGACGCCACGAAGACGAGCAGTCCGCCGAATCGAACACCGAGATAACCGAGAAGAGACTCGCCCCACGTTCTCTTCAGCGTGGTGGCAGAGGTCTTGAGGAACTGCAATGGATTGGCTCCCTCCTGTCCAACCACAATGATAGGCACGACAAAGACCGATGCCACGCTCCATGCGAGGCCGATGAATCTGACGATCCAGCGACCGACGATGCCGACCCGCTCTTCCAGCGCGCGTATGAGCAGACCCACCACCCCAGTGAATAGCGACCAAGCCATAATGGCGTTCATACGGGTCAGGGCCAGTCGCAATCCGCCCGAAATAGACACGGGGCGACCTCGCAAGGCTTCGAGAATCTGGCTATAGAACGCCACATTGAAGAACGTGGCGAGAAATGTCGAAATCAGATAGATCGCTGCCATCAGCGCGTAACCCGCAGGCTTCACCATGATGTTCTTCCCATCGGCGTCCCAGACGACCCACCGTTGAGCGGCGGCCTGCCAATGAGCCGAATCTCCATATGCGTGACCAGTGTGCCACAGAGTGATTGGGGCGATGAAGAACAGGGCGATGACGCCCATCAACAAGGTGACAATCATCGGAAACAGGAGGAGTTTCCTGTTGTTGGCAACAACCCGAACAGAACACTTAAACAAATCCCAACTCCTCTTGAATCTACTCATCTTGCATCTCCTTTCTTTCACCCTCGCGCCCTTACGCAGCATTCTTGGCCAACGTAACGCCTGAAACTGCGAGCTTTGCGAGCTAGTTTCCAGGCGATGGTTCGGGTCTCCTCTGTCTTTCTTCCGGCTTAAGCATCAACATCACGACCGGGAATCGGTTCGTCTGCCACACCGCCGCCGGTATCCGGCTGTCTGCATATCTTGGGGGGGCAAGGACCACAATGTCCTTTCCGGTGACGGCAGTCAGGCGAATTCTCCCGTTCTTGTCGGCGTAGTATGGAGGCCCAGACCAATCCACATCGGCTGTCATGGCACATGCCGTCGGTACTGGATTTTGTGCCTCATCAATCACACGTAGCTCCACGATTGGCTCCTGAAGCAGTGGGGCGACCGGCGACTCGTCGTGTTTGCCTCGGCACCCCGAAATGAAAACGACGACGCAACTCATCAATATTGGCCATCTGAATCTCATCATCATTTCATTCCCGAACGTTTTGAATGACCGCTTTCCAAAAGCGCGAGCTTTTGAAAATACGTGTCGATTCTGTTGTTCGATTCTCTCATGTTCCCATGTCCCATGGAATCTTGAATCTGAGGTTGATCATTGTGGCGATCCACCATGGTGACGTCCAAATCAGGAAAGACCATGCAATCCAACCAGGCCCGGATTCGGAACGAATCCGGGCGATCAGAAGGCGGAGGAAGAAGATGCCTTGCACCAGACCGAAGAGCTTGAGGCTCGCCCCAACGATGGGGCGGTAGACACAGCCGGGGGCGAGGGCGAGATTGCACACGAGAATGATGGTGAAGATGATCCATACGAACTTGTGATTCCATGGTTGTCCTTTGGATTCACGCCACGCCTGCGGCAAAGATTTCCGCAAGAAATGTAGCGGGATCATCGCCCACAGAATACCGAACCCGATTGTGATCGCATTTATCATTTGTTTAATCGACGTCACGGGTGAGCGGACGGATCGCCCGCCGCGGGCGAGACGTACGCTCCACCCGCTGGTTCGCATTTCCCTTTCTTCCTTGCGGTGATCCAGTGCCAAATCAGCCATCCGGCCAATGTCATCAGTCCGATTTGAATCAGAAGTCCCAACGCGTATGAGTAGATGTTCCATCCGGTGAAGACTCCGATGTAAGCAGCCGGAGCAATGAGCAGATTGCACAGATGTCCGACGAATCCTCTGCCTCGCACCACAATACAAAAAGCCCAGGCTGCAACAATCGCAAGGCCACACAATCCGGAGATGGCCGAGATCGCAGCGAGTGTTCGGGCAAGTCGTTTGAGCGCGAATGCGAAGACCGCGCCAACGAGAACGCCTGCAACGCAGCTGAATAGCAGCCCGGTGAGGAATATGTTCAATTCGTTCATTTGTTCTTTATGCGAACATAATATTATGCGTCACGTATAGCGCGGCGCGTTTCAGCTCTTACCATCAAAA
>CAZALU010000069.1:0-16476 GCA_964486075.1 uncultured Verrucomicrobiota bacterium | reverse complement strand
TCGCTACGCTCGAAATGACAATCTTTGCTTATCCGGGTTTTTTCAGGCAACCTGAATAGTTACGCTCGAACAATCTAAATTTTTTTCGGGCTTAAGCTGCCGGCGGCTGTCCGACATTTTTCCAGCCAGCGGATCCACGGTTGTAGGCCTTTTCCGGTGACGCTCGAGACCGGGAATACCGACAGGGCGGAGTGCACCTGACGGAGATATTTGCGGCAAGCCGACATGTTGAATTGCAGATGCGGGAGCAGGTCCAGCTTGGTCAGCACCACTGCCCGCGCCGCACGGAAGAGAGAGGGATATTTCAGTGGCTTGTCCTCGCCCTCGGCAATGCTCAGCACGGCTACTTTTGCATATTCGCCGATGTCGAATTCGGCCGGGCAAACCAAATTGCCGACATTCTCGACGATGATCAAATCCAGCTCGTCCAACGGCAGATCCCTGATTGCGTGATGCACCATCTTGGCCTGTAAATGACAGCCTCCTCCGGTCAGGAGCTGGCTGACCCGGCAATTTAGTTTGGCGAGGCGTTCCGCGTCGCGGGTGGTGGCGACGTCGCCCTCCAGTACCGCGAAACGCAGGCGGCGCGAGAGGGGCTGCACCGTGCGCTCCAGCAGGAGTGTTTTGCCGGCGCCGGGCGAGCCGATCAGGTTGAGCATCAGGATTTTTTTTTGTTTCAACAGGCGTCGTGTTTTGGCGGCCCAGCGATCATTGGCGCCCATCAGGTTGCGATAGACTTTTATCGTGCGGCTACTCATCTGTTTCCACCTCCAGGCTTTCCAAGTACAGTTCGTTACCTCCGGTCATTTCGATATCGCCGTCGCCGCAGGCGCCGCAGGCGTAGCGCGGAATTTCGATTGGGCCGGTCCAGCCGCAAAGCAGGCAGCGGGCGACCGGCGCCCGGATCTCGATGGCCAGCTTGGCGCCTTGCGCCTTAGTATCACTGGCCAGGACATCGAATGCGAAGCGTAGGTTTTCGGACACAACGGAGTGTTGCCGGCCCACGACCACGCTTGCAGATTTCAGGCGCGCCGTCGGGTGCTTTTTCAGCTCGGTCAGCGCGGCTTTAAGAATGGTTTGAGCCATGGACATTTCATGCATAGCGCTGTACCGCTCGGCCCTGAACATTATAGAATTTCGATTTTATGCTTTCTGATTGACGAATGAGAAGCCGGCGTATCGGCCTGAATTGTTAACTTATTACCTGAATACTGCACGATCATCGTGCATATTCAGGCTTGACGAGCTAATCCAGGCATGCCGACGTCCCGCGAGAATCGATGCCGGACCGTCGGCCGATCTGATGGCTTTGTTCTTCGTGACGGTTTCGCACATACTCTAACAGGAGCGATTTGAAACACAAGCCGGGATATCAGGTTGGTTTTCTGCCAAGCTATAACCTGAATTGTGCGCGGCGACTGGCATGGCTGATCCCTCGCCGCGCGTAGCGCGCCTCCCACAATGAACTACGGAAGATGCGACGTTTTGGTAGCGTAATTCAAAGGGCGGACTTCCTGATCCGGGCGGAAAACAGCTTGGCACCTTACTAGACGCGGCGCCCTTGCCGCGTTCCGAGCCGGTAGCGAACAGCGGCGAGGGCACCGCTGCTACTCGATTAAGACGTGGATTGAAGGAAAAGTTGCACCCATTGCGGGGGCCTAATTTAATGCTAAGGAATTTCAAAGTGTTGTAGCCGCGACCGATGGTCGCGGTCCTCGGATTAGGACCGCCATCATCGATGTCGGCTACAGTAAGAGTTGCACCCCGATCCGGATCGGGGCGCCTAATTTATTTGTTGTAACGGTTCCGCGTGGATCAGAAACTAATCCGCTACCCTTGGAGGGGCAAGTGATGGTTTCCCATGTTGGGCTGAATTTCGAACTCCCTCCTTGCTACGTTATTTACCTGAAGCACTATAGCCGGCAGGCGGGCGGCCCGGCACGCACACCTGCCGGCTGAAAAAATACATCAACACCGCGATGCCGGCTGCGCCCATGAACACCGCCGGATGCCCATACTTCATCCAGAGCAATCCGCCGGCCGCGGGCACCGACATTGAGACCAAGTGATTTATCGAAACTCCGAGCGACAGGGTGGGGCTGAGATCTTCCGGTTTGACCGCTATTTTGGCCAGATAGGTGTCGCGCGCCATGTTGACTCCGAAGAGGAGCTGATCGCCTACAAAACAAACATACAGCAGGCTTAGAGCCAGGGATCGGTCTGTGATCGAGTGCGCGTACCCGTATCCTATGCAGACCAGAAAAACGCATACGGAGTCCGCCATAAGCACCTTGCGCTCGCCGAACCAATCGATGGCCCGGCCCAATGCCGGCTGGAAAACGACTCCCAGCAGGGCGGCGGCGATCCAGAGCTGGGCGAAAATATAGGCGGGCTGGTTGAATATCTTGACGAGCACCCAGGGACCGAAGGTTATGAAAATCTGCTTACGGGCGCCGAACAGGAGCGCTAGTATGTAGTAGAGTTGGTAGCGTCGGTTCCAAATGAACTTGGGGCGCTGGAGATTCGCGCCGGGCATGCGTATGCCCAACAGTAAAATTGCCGCAACCAGTGCGGCCGCGCCGCCCAACGCGAAAATAAGGCGATAGTCGGCGTGCAGGTATTTCATACCGATCCAGACCAGGCCACAGCCCCCGATGCTGGCGGCGATGGCCGTGCCCTGGATCTGACCCAGTCGCCGGCCGATCTTACCCTCGCGGGCCAGGGCGATGCTGATCGAAGATCGGACCGGCATGATCAGGTGCGACCCGACGCTCCACAATAGCATGAAAATTAACATGGCCGACCAGGTTTCGCCCCAGAAGGCCAAACCCAGCATGCCCAGGCCCACGGCGGCGGCCGACGCGGCCGCGACAATAGATTCCGGAAGGAAAAAAAGCATGCCGGCAAACAGCGCACAGAGCAATCCGGGAAGTTCCCGGGGAAATTCGAGAAAGCCCCGAGTGGCCGCGTTCATCCGGAACGTGTCGCTAAGAAAATTATTAAAGGTGGTTTCGAAGATGCCCGAGGAGACGCCCATCATCGCCATGCTGGCCAGAAAAATGGCCAGGTTGGGGGAGAGTTGTTTTAGGCGTTGGACCAGGTTGTGCATATTAGCAATCTGATTGTTCCGATGTGCCTTGCCGACGAAAAAAAAGGCATCATGCCGATTGTGGGCCGGCGGCGCAATACGATACTTTAGCCAGCTCGGGGAGGGGGGGGGTAGGAATGTTAAAAATCTCTTAAAAAGGTACCCGGTAGCACATTTTTTAGGAACAAGCAAAAACCCCTTAAAAACCGTTAAAAATCAATCAATAAAAAGTCCGAAAAAAGATTGCATATTTTATGAAAAACAAGTATGTTAATGCTATGCAGAAATATTAGATGTTTGGTTTTGTCAAAAAAAGTAGATTATCGAACCGCTTGACTGGTGTAATTATGGTTATGCTAAGAACTAAATCCGTGGAATTGATGAAGTATTGCAAGAGCGAGGGGAGTTAATAAATGAAAAACAAGCCTACAGCTATATCCATTAGAGCCGGGAGATGCGGGGCCATCCTTTCTTGGATTTTAATTGCCATGTTTGGATTGGTCGGTCAGGTGGCGGCTGATCCTAATACAAGTTTTCCGTTTCGCGACAATTTCGAGCAATACACCAATGGCACCCCGCTCGTTGACGGCACAACCAACGGATGGTATGGCAGCACGAATGACGATGTAGCGGGCGCTACCAATATGATCCTGGTCCAGAACGAGGTGGCCTATCTCAGCGCCCAGTCAGTTGCGGTGCCCGTGGAACATACCTTGTCAAACCGGTTTAAGCCGGACCCCGCCGTCACCAGCGTCTGGATTCAGGCGGATGTGCGCGTGGTGCTCACCGATGACGACCTGGACGATGGCGCCGAGATCCCCCGCACGCTTACCGTGGATAACACGAACGCATCGGCTCTCTTTTATATAAACACCTCCGGGTATTTTGTCGTCCATAATGGTCCGGCTTCCCCCTCGATCACCAACTCCACCAACTGGGTGGTGTTGTCGAGCGCCACGCCATGCGCCGAGAGCGATTGGGTCCGCGTCAAAATGCACATGGACTACCAGAACCAGACCTGGTCCTTGTGGGCCAACCATGCCGAGCTGACCAATAACATCCAATTTCTCAATCCCGATTCCACGCAATTCAGTGGGTTCGATCTTTACAACGGGGTCGTGGCCAACACGACCTTCATGGATAATGTATATATTTCTCTTTCCAATGATTCGCCGGATCTCTACGTGGATCCGACATCCGTATCGAGGGTTATTCTTCAGGGCACCGTTCCGGATGGCACGAATATAACCTTTGTCAATGCTGGCCCGGGTACCTATAACTATACGGTCACGATCAGCAACGACTGGCTGTCATCCACCACGAACACCGGCATCCTGGACGACTCTACCGGCCGCACAAATTTGATCCCGCTGACTTTCAACCCTGACATCGCGAACTGGGGCAAGGGCACCAGCAACATGACCGTTGTTCTGGAATCCCCCGACAATGGCGGGGTCGTTGTCTCTTTCGATGTGTCGGTGCAGGTGGTGGACTGGGCCATCCTCGAAGAAGACGGGTCATCGGTTTTCAACAGAACAATGACCAACAAAGTGATGCGGGGGAATACACCGGCCGCACAGATTTTCTCGGTGAGTAACTTTGCGACGGCTAGCGAAAATTTGATCTGCGCCGTGGAAAGCACGATGGGCTGGCTGACTCCCGCGCCGACATCCTTTACGAACGCCCCGGGTGTGAACCGTCTGTTGACCAATAACTTCGCCAGCACGGCGAGCTGGACACCAGGCGCCAGTCAGGCGACGGTCAATGTCTCCTCGCTCGGTGTTACGCAGTCGGTGGACGTGGTCCTGAACGTGATGCAGATGACCAACGACGCCGCCGGCCTGATTAGAACCTATGTCATGGAGGGCGGCTTCCTGCCGCAGCCGTATACCTTTGGCATAGTCAACCAGGGCCCGGGCGAATTCAGTTACGTGGTTACGAGCAGTGTTCCCAAATGGGTATATACTAATTCCTCGGCGGTGGGTTCCGTGGGGGACTATGGCACCAACACCGTGACGGTGGAGTTTACGAAAGCCTATACGAACACGCTGGGCAAGACCAATGTCGCCATGCTCACCGTGGCGTCCGCTGATGGCGGCGGCGCCACGAACCAGATCCGCTTGGAACTGGTCGTAAACGCCCGCCCGGAAGGCTCAAATCTGAGCTTCTACGCGGCGACGAACGGTTTGCATCTGGAACCATTCACCAACTGGTCAATGGCAGCCACGAATATCCAGGATGTGCTGGCCATAGTTCAGGACGGCAATAATGTGTTCCTGTCCAACGGCACGTTCAACCTGACCAACACAGTGACGATCACCAACGCCCTTAACTTCCAGGGCTGGGACGACGATCCGGGCAGCACGATCTTGGAAGGCGACGGCACCACCAACTGTATGGTTATCAACAATACCGGGGCCTGTGTTTCCGCCATGACGATTATGAACGGGCAGGGCGGTCCGGCCGGCGGTGTCTATATGCCCGATGGTGGAACGCTTTCGAACTGCTCGATCATGGGTAACACCTCCGAGGTAGGCGGCGTGTTCGCCGGAACCAATGCCCAGTTAATAAGCTGCGTCATATCGGGTAACGTTGGCAATGTTGTCGGCGGTATCGACTTGCAGGGTGCCACCCTCCTCGATTCCCTGATTGTGGGGAACGTGTCCACCGGCGCCGCGGGGTATGGCGGCGGCGTATCCATGGGGTACCAGTCCAACAACCTGGTGTCGAACTGCATGATCACGGCCAACTCGGCGACCAACATCGGTGGCGGCGTGGCTATGATTAACGGCGAAATAGTATCCTGCACCGTGGCCTTAAATAATCAGCTGGATCCGGATGGCGGCGGCGGTGGCGGCATCGTGGTCATGGGCACCAATGCCGAACAAGAGGTAATGATTCGTCTTACCACGATTGAGAGCAATACGGCGGCGGCTAACGGCGGCGGCGTGCTGTTCACTAATGCTCCGGAGTACTCGCGTACGTTGCGGAATTGCCTGGTCAGCGAGAATTCCCCGGACGGTGTGTATCAGGCCGAGGCGGTGACGAACGAGGCGCTGGATACGATCGAAAGTTGTACAATCGTTAATAACACGGGAGAGGGGCTGCATCTGCTAGCCGACCAGACCAATCTGTTCGTGCTCAATAATATAGTGTATTTGAACGGCACCGATATTAATGCGTCCCTGGGCGACACGCTCAACGGCATGTCCAATAACTGCGCATTCTATACCGAATTCCCGCCGGCGCAGGGCAACCTGACTAACGATCCGTTATTTATCGCCTCTGGTATGTCCGATTATCGGTTAAGTTCCATTTCGCTCTGTCTCTTGGCAGGCACCAATCAGGACTGGATGACCAACGCCGTGGATTTGAATGGCGTTGACCGGCTGATCGAGTTGAGCGTTGATATCGGCGCCTATGCCGGTAACAATGGAAATTGGATCATTGTTTATGGGGATAGCACTAATGAATTCGCTCTGACCAATCAGGTTATGCTGGGCCGTACGCCGAGCGAACAGACCTTTTCTCTCATTAACCGCGGTTCGACCCCATTGGATTATGTGATAACCAATTCCGATTGGCTCTTTAATTCTTACATAAACGGGCATGCTGAGCCTTATTCCACCAACGAGATTCGTGTGATTTACTCGCCGACAACGGATTGGACTCCGGACACGAGTAACACTGTCCTGAACGTGATGGTAACGAACCCGAGCCCCACGCAAACGCGGCCTGTGCCTGTGGTCTTGAAAGTGATGGACTTACAGGCCAGCGTGACCAGTCTGACCAGTTCGGTTATGGATGGCCATATGCCGGCGAATGTCAGCATAGTCGTCAGTAACGCCGGCGTAGGCGAATTCGATTTCGTGGTGACCAATGCTGCCTGGATGTCCGCATCCTCAACCAATGGCGCCCTGGGCCCCCACAGCCAGCAGACGATAGACATTACTTATCCCGTAAGTATTGCGAGTTGGGGTCCTGGATTCAGCAATACGACGATCGAAGTCATTTCCACCAACGGTGGTGGGGTTACGCAGTCCGTAGTTGTTACCGTTAATATTATGCACTTGGATGTGACCCCCTTGGTCTTGTCAAACTCCGTGATGTTGGGCGGAACTCCAATTGCGAAATCCATTACGGTCCAAAACACTGGCGGCGGAACATTTGATTATAGCATCGTCGGTAGCGCCGGCTGGGTAACGGCTACGCCGGCTAACGGGCGTATTCCCGCTTTCTGGGGCGAACCCGTCCAGATTGACTACGGATCGACGGCTGATTGGTTGCCTGGTGTGAGCAACGCCACGCTAAAGATTGTATCTGCCGACGGCGGTGGTAGCACCCAGACGGTGGCGATCGTTTTGAATGTGGTCGAAATGCTTCCGCCCACCGAGGTGGCGGCTAGCAAGGGAGCCTATGCCGATACAGTCCGTGTAACCTGGAAATTGGCCGCCAATGCCAAGAGTTATCTGATCTGGCGCAACACAATAAACGACGCGGTTACCGCCGAGCTGCAGGGTTCCGCAATTAACGCGGTCTATGACGACATCTCGGCAGTTCAGGGCGCGGTCTATTATTACTGGCTGAAATCAGTGAACGATCTGGGTGTCAGCGTGTTCAGCGCGGCTGATTATGGCGCCAGAAAATTGGCCGTGCCGACGGGAGTCAGCGCCAGCAAACGCACATACACGGATAAGGTGCGCGTAACTTGGAACGGCACAGTTAATGCGACTGGCTACCAGGTATGGCGTAATACGGCGAGTTCTTCAGGGACTGCAATCAAAATCGGTCAGACAACGGCAACCACGTATGATGACAACACGGCTGTGAAGGAAGTGACCTATTATTACTGGGTGAAATCGATGAATATTGCCTCGATCAGCGACTTTGGCGCATCGGATATTGGGATACGGAAAGAAGATACGCCTGTACCGAATGCGCCCAGCGGCCTGACCGCCAGCCAGGGAACCTACTCGGACAAGGTTGCGCTCACTTGGGCAGCTAGTGCATATGCTGCCAAGTACGAGGTTTGGCGGAACACGGTGTCGGATTCCAGTTCGGCAGCGAAGATTGCGGAGCCGACTGCCGCCAGTTATAATGACACATCGGCCGTGGCTGGCACCCTGTATTATTTCTGGGTCAAGGCGAAAAACGTGAGTGGCACCAGCAGATTTAGCGGGGTGGCTTCCGGCTATCGTCTTGATTTGTCGCTGACGCCGATGTTCGGGGATTATGATGGAGATCGCCTGTCCGATCCAGCGGTTTACCAGGCGGCGACCGGACGTTGGTTTGTCAAGCTTTCCGGTAGCGGCTATGCCACGGCCACCTTGAGCGGCTTTGGCGGCGCCGGTTATACGGCGTTTGTGGCCGACTATGATGGGGATGGGAAGGTTGACTTGGGCATCTTTGAAAGGGCAACCGGGAACTGGAAGGTTAAGCTGTCCGGCAGCGGTTACAGCACCGTCCCCTTAAATAATTTTGGCAATGCCGACAGTGCGGTGGTCGCCGTCGACTTCGACGGGGACGGGTTGGCCGACCCGGCTATTTATAACACCGTGAACGGGAACTGGCGCATAATGCTTTCCGGCAGCGGTTACGGCATCGCCACGGTGGTCGGCTTCGGCGGCGCAGGCTTCACGCAGGTGACGGCCAACTATGACGCCGACAATCGGGCCGATCCGGGAATATACGGGAAGAACAACGGCAACTGGACGGTTATGCTCTCTGCCCAGGGTTATGGCACTGCTGCCCTGCCTGCGTTTGGCGGCGTGGGTTCTGTGCCGTTGATGCGTGACTTCGATGGCGATGGACTGGCCGATCTGGGGTTTTATAAGGAAAGCACTAGATCTTGGTATATCAAGCTCTCTGGTTCGGACTATAGCACGGCTGTTCTCCAGAACTTTGGTGGCGCGGGTTATATGGTTGGT
Organism: uncultured Verrucomicrobiota bacterium; assembly: GCA_964486075.1. GTDB lineage: Bacteria > Verrucomicrobiota > Kiritimatiellia > JAAZAB01 > JAAZAB01 > JAHIJO01. The sequence continues at coordinate 7,461 of CAZALU010000069.1, read as the reverse complement.
GCCGATGATTTCGACGGGGATCGCAAGGCTGATCCGAGCTTGTTCCAAAATTCCACGCGGATGTGGTCTATAAAGCCTTCGGCCAGCGGTTACCCCACCGTCACCATCGATTGCGGGTATACCCCGTAATAGAGTCTGCGGCAAACTTGTGGGATATAACCTTGGCGTGGAGCGAATGCCCGCGCCAAGGTTATATCGTTTTGTGTTTTGACCCCACGGCCTTCTTCTGATACGTTATCCTCTTGAATCTTCGCGCAGACTGTTGCTATTTAATGTGAGCGAATGCTCGCAACCCAAGGTAGCGCCGTGGTTATCGCTACGATCTTGGTTTTATAACGATTGCGTGTGGATGCGGTACTAAGTAATAGATCGGGTAAAGCCATGCGCGGATAATGCGAATTAGAGGAAGGCGGATTATTATGCACTCTGATATCAGACAATGGTGGATGACATGGGCTGCCAAATATATCTTGATTGGCAGCGTTGTATTGCTGGCTTCTGTCTCGAGTGGACAGGAAATACCTGGGTCCTTCCCCATGCCCGATTCTGCGGCCGACAATGCTCCGCTCGTCACTGCCGTGTCGGCAGATATTTCGTCAGAGATTGCTGAAGATGCCACTCCTGAGACCGCAGTGGCGCTGCCGGATCAAGCCTCGGAGATAAATCCCGCCCCCGCGTTGGCCGATGTTTCGTCGGCGATCGCGCCTGTACCCCCAGCGGGCGATGTCGTGCCAGTGGCTGTCGCTGCGGCTGCCGTAGCAACGAACGCGTCGTCCGTTTTGATGTCTCCGATGCCGGTCGCGAATGTGACCACGTCTGTGCTGTTCATGAAACAAAAAGCCGAGAAAAGCTGGTGGATAACCGAAGAGGTTGGCCGGGCGTCAAAGATTGTGCCATCATTCTTTGGCGTTCGTTTTGTGAACTCTCCCCGCGCGGTGCTCGCGGAAACAGAATCAAAATGGTACCAGGCGGGCGATGTCATTGCCATCCGGCTGTGGGGCTTTAACGATTTACCGCATGAATTTCAAGGACAAGTAAGAACATCATTCAAGCAGAACAACGAGCCATTACGGGAATGGGGGGGGAAGGTTTATATGGCGCCGTCCGCGGCGGACTGCATTGCAAAGTACAACTTCGACACCTCGACGCTGGAGCCCGGTTTTTATGAGTTGGATACGTCCTTGATGGATGAGTCGGGAAAAACGATGCAGCAGCAGGTTATCCCAATCATCGTAGAAACCAATCAGGAACTGGAAGCAAAGCGTGCGGCTCAGGCGCAAGCGGAAACCAACAAGAAAGCGGTAGCTGAACTTAAGGCCAGGCAAGCTGCGGAAAAGCGGACGGCGGCGGCGGCCAAGGCAAAGCTGCAAGTTGAAGCAAAGGTCAGGCGTGATGCGCAAACACGAGCCAGGAAGGAAGTCGAACGTGTAGCCGCAGTCAAAGCGCAAGCGAGGAAAGAAGCGGAACTGCAATCCAAGGCAGCGCAGGCAGCGGCAGAACAGAAGGCAGCCGAGGACCTGAAAGCTACCCGCGCAGCCGAGGCACAGGCGAAGCAGGCAGCCGAGCAACAGGCCAAGGCCGAAGCAGACAAGGCCAAGCAGGAGCTTAAAGCCCAGCGCGCGGCGGAAGAGACGGCCCGCATAGCAGCGCAAGAAGCTGAGAAAAAAGCGGCTGCGGAAGTCAAGGCGGCGCAGGCAGCGGCAGAACAGAAGGCAGCCGAGGACCTGAAAGCTACCCGCGCAGCCGAGGCGCAGGCGAAGCAGGCAGCCGAGCTGCAGGCCAAGGCCGAAGCAGAAAAGGCCAAGCAGGAGCTTAAAGCCCAGCGCGCGGCGGAGCTAAAGGCCAAAGCGGAAGCCAGGCAACAGGCCGAGGCCGAAGCGAAGTTAAAAAAAGATTTGGAACAGAAACGTTACGAAAATGTCAGGGCGAAACACCTTGCACAGGAAAAAGCTGCGATTGCAGGTAAAATCCTGGATTTGAGGAAAACGGATTCGGCACAACAGGCTCAATGTATACAGGCTGAAGCCGACCAGAAAACCGCGGAGTCTAAAGCATTAGCGCTGGGGGTTGAGGCACTGGCAGCGCAGGCTGATGCGGACGCGAAAGCGGCTGCGGAAAGGCAGGCAAAAGAGTCTGCTAAGCAAGATGCTCCGCCGGATGTTAAAACCAGCCGTGAAACGGCATTAAACGAGGCAAAAAATATCCGGCAAAAAGCGGCAGCTATCGCCCAGGAGAAAGCTCAGGAAGCGCAGATTGCGAAGAAGGTCGCGAAAGACAAGGCAGCATTAGTATACGATGCGAAATCTAAACTTGTAAAACAGCAGAAATATATTATTGAACAACAGGCAGAGCTGGAAATTCAAGCTGTTCGGAATGCTGAACGGAAAGCAAAAGCAGAGATTAATCCCAAGTAGTGTTGGTCGGAAATGGCAGGACATCCTTTGTCTTGCCAATCCGTACCGGCGTATGTGATAGTATTTGGTGCTTTTATTGCCGGAGTGGCGAAATGGCAGACGCACTGGACTCAAAATCCAGTGGTGGCAACACCGTGTGGGTTCAAGTCCCTCCTCCGGCACCCTCGATTTACAATCATAAAACATGTTTTAGATCAATGTTTGTGGGTTTGCCGTATATCGCCTTTTTTCCCCTTGGCGTTTTCTGGCACAAGCCGTCTTTCCCCGTCCGCTCTAATCGGGGGCGTCGAACAGATACAAAACAGATACAATCTGCCTGGCGTCAAAAAGTGATGTTTTGTGTCCAGTGCGGTCCAGTGTTCCCCTTGCGCGTTCTTTTGCCCGTGTACGCACTCGCGATTGTCCTGGGTATGGTGGGCCGGTGCGATTAGCGCCGGGAAGGGCTGTAGCGTACGACCTGCGAGCAAGAATGGGCGAATAGAAGGCAAGTAAGCCATTAGTTGCCGGCGGATCCACTGCGGTAGTCCTGCCGGGGTTGGGCCATACCTTGGCTCTGGTGGGCAATCCTGACGTCAAACGTCATAATACCCCCGGTTGACATTCTGGCTATGTGTGAATGATCACACTCACACCTAAGCAAAAAATCGCATGGCAGGAACACCTTGAACGGCCGGAACTCCGCCGCCATCTGTTCTACGGCGGCGCACGGTCCGGAAAGACCGATGTCATTCTGGCTTGGCTATGCGTTCAGGCTGTCTGCCCTCCAAAGCGCCTTGGCATAGGAGGGCCACCTATCCCGACGCGCGGATCCACGACCCAGATGCTCCCTCCGGCCCTCGCCGGTTTTCGCTGGCGGTTCTGGACACGCCCTGATACAGTCATGACTTAGATGAACAACGCGCACGGGAGCACCCCGCAGGATCAGGAATCAGGAGTGACCATAGCACGAACACTGGTTGTTGGTTAACACGAGTTTAAGGCGTACTGTATGGGCCGGTCTCCCCGGGAACTTATCACAGCAGGCTCGCCAGATGCTCGTCCACATAGCGGTGAGCCTCTTGATGGCTGTAGTCCAGACTGGGACGCAGCAGGTCCACGGTGTCGGCAAGGAAATCTGGGTCCTTCACCTTTGCGGCAAGGTCGTTGCGGAACTCCCGTTGCGAGACCGCTCTGTTCTCTGTCTGGAGATACCGGCGAAACACGGTCACCATCCTGGCCGGGTCCGCCTGGCCCACCGTGAGGCCGTACCACAGGTCAAACAAGTCGCGCCCCTTTGCGCGTTGATACTGGGCCCGCATTTTCGTCCCGAGCAATTCGTCCAGTTGGTAAGTGGTCAAGTCGCACTGCCCGCGGAACCAACCCGAATCAACGGCAAATCGGGACTTCGTAAACCCAAGCACGCTGAAGCGCTCCCGCACGTTGATTTCGATTTTCAGCCGCAAGGGGGTGCGGGGAGGCGTTTCGGACTGAAATTGCCAAGTCAGCGTCCTGACCCCGTGACCCAGAAGGTTGGCAGTCCGACGGACAGCATCGGCCACTCCGCCGCGCCATTCCGGCAGCGGCTTTCCCAGAAAAGCAAGGGCCTGGCGCACGGCGTCCAGTAACGGATCGAGTTCTCCATCCCTCACCTGCACCAAATCGATGTCTTCGGAATACCGCATGGCGGGCGCCAAGTGCAACTTGTGTAGCGCCGTGCCACCCCTGAACGCCAGGTTCTCAGCGATCGCCTGCCGCGAGAACAACTCCACGAGGGCGCGCGAGATGACCAAGTCCTGCTCCACTTGGCTGGCCGTCTTCCACGGGGCTTTGGACCGCCATTCCTGAATGTTGGCTTGCGGGATCATAGTTCACCTTCGGCCTCGGCGTTTACGATCACCCTCCACTTCGGGTCGCGCATGAAACCCTTGGCCGGCCGCGCGGGGTCGAGCGCCACCGCTTTTGTCTTGCGACATCTCAGCCACTCTTGAAGCTTCGCGGTGATGCGTGCGAACCCCGCCTTGTCCAACAGCCAGCCCAGGCGCTGGATATGGGCAAGGTGCCCGTCCGCCTGCGCGGCGGCGACCAGGCTGTCCGCATCGATGCCCTCGCCGAGCTCCTGCAGCACGGTCATGACGCGACTCAACTTGCCGACGCGCCGCTCGTATGCGACCAGATCGAGCGCTGTTGCGGCCGGGTTTGAGACGGGGATGTCGCCGGTGAACGTCCGCTTCTTGACAATGGGGGTGGCAGCCATATTCGCCTTCTTGAAGAACCGGATCCGCAGCCCGGTTGCCGAAGCCTCGCGGGTGGCCCGGGACGTGATGACGTGGAACGTTTGCGGGTGCTGATGTCCTGCGCCGTGCAGTTCTGCGGCGCTCAACAGCGCCACGTAGTACGGTTGCCCCAGAAACCTCATCAGGTCGTCGATGAACCAGTCGGGTGGGAGAATGCCGCTCGACTGGTATTCCAAGGGCACGATGACGCAGAACCCTCGGCGTATGAGAACGATGCGTTGCTGCTCTGCCAGCCGCGAGATAGACTTCTTTAGGGCAGCCTGACTCAGCTCTGTTGCCTTTTGCGCTTCGACTGTTGTGAATGTGTACCGTCCCGCGGCCTGAATCTGGTTCACGTATTCCGCTAAGCTTTGTTTGCCCATAACCGCCTTCCTTGTCCTTTCGTTTGCAGAAGGTGACACAATATGTCCTCTTTTGCAAACGCAAAGAGCGCACCGTATGGGGAAACGGGCGCAGGGTGTTCCGGTCTGCTTTTTGGCAAGCCAGCCCCATTCCCGGCGATCCGCCGGCGACTTATTCAGTTCAGCATATTTTCAATAATTCGTCACGCGTGATTTTCCAATTCTTTCCGGTCAACTTCTCGGCCAGGGCGCGGATCGGCTCGGCGTCAACCAGGCGCGGCGCGGCCGGGAGCAGGGCAGGGGTGTCTCCCATAATGGCGGGCATGGCGCCTATGGCCGCTTTCATGGCTGCCTCGCCGGCGTGGGTGTAGGTGTCGTGCATGGCAAGGGTCGAATGGCCGACAATCGCCATTGTGACAGATAACGGCGCGCCGGCTTCGCGGAGCAGGGTCACGGCGGAATGTCGCAATGAATGAAACCCGGCGCTGACAACCTTCCGAATCCCTTTACCTTCGCGCTGGGTTACAATGCCGTTTTTCTCAAAGTGCTTTTGAATGATATGGGAAACGGCATACGGCCCCGTTTCCGTGTAGAGCTTTTCCATGCCCGGTAAAATATAGCCTTGCCGTTTTTCAGACGGGATCTCGGCCAGGATAGCTGTAAGGGTGGGGTGTAACGGGACAGTTAATTCCAAGCCGGATCGCCGGGCCGTTTTGCGGGGCCGGTATCGGATCAATCCGCGTTTCAAATCTATGTTGCCCCATTCCATCGTAGCGGCATCGGCAAGGCGCGCGCCCAGGTACAGTCCCAGGGCCAGCATGATCCGCAATTCCCCTTCGGCGCTCTGGCATATTCGCTTTAATTCTTCAACTGTTAATTCCCGGCGGCTTTGCGGCAACAATCCTTTTTTCCGCTGTATCTGTTCCCAGGGGTTATCTTCAAGCCGGGCTTTGGCTTTTAGGACACGGAAAACCATTGAACAAACGCGGATATGCTTGTTGAACGTGTTGGGCGTCACTCCCCGGCCTTTCAGGTGTGCGGCATATTCCCCGGCAATATCGGGGTTGACTTCCCGCAATGTTTTTACCGTGGGGTATTTTTCGGCAAGCCAGCGCTCAAAACAGCCCCATTGCAGGGCGTAGGTTTCCAGCGTGGCCGGGCCGCTATCGGGCCGGTTCGATGATTTTTCGTAGGCATCCCAGGCGGCGGAAATTTCCAGGGGCGGGTGCTGCTGTATGTCTAGGGTCGCAAGCTCCCCTTTGGCGCCTTCGATCCGGGCCTTGACGCTTTCCAGGGTGCGGATTTCATCCTCGACAAGAAACGGGCGCATTATTTCGGCAAGGCGTGTTTCCGCTTCCCGTTTGTCGGTCTGGCCGGTGGTCTGTGCGTATCGGCGGCCGGCAATAAACCAGACCGCGTGCCAAAACTTGCCCCGGCGTTGCAAGAATCCTTTGCGCGTTTTCATACTTGCCCCCTGTGTCTAGTTATGGCTTAATCTGACACAAGTTAAGCCTAGCGGGGGCAAGGTGTCAACTACAAAACAGATACATAGTCAATAAATATCAAAGCAGATAAGGGCTGATACTGGACTCAAAATCCAGTGGTAGCAACACCGTGTGGGTTCAAGTCCCTCCTCCGGCATATTATCAAGTCAAGGTTGATGAATTCAAATCCAGCATTTTCAGAGAAAATATTTGGGCGTTGGCTGGTCGGCGGCATTGCTCTATTGATTCTGGCTGTGCTATTGGGCGGCTTGGTTTGGCAAGTCCTCTTAAAAGACAAGCTGATCTTGAAACGCTGGGGCGTTGTCGAGCAGGGATATATCTATCGCAGCGCTCAGCTTCGTCCGACCCTGCTTAAAAAAGCGCTGAGCCGTTACGGGATCCAACGCATCGTGGATCTCACCTTGCCCGATCCGGCGGATGCCGTCCAAGCCGCTGAAAAAGACATCGCTGCTGAATTAGGCGTGGAGTATTTGAATTATCCGTTCTACGGATCCGGCGTCGGCGATGTCAGGAACTATGCGCATGCCATGGCTGTGATGGCTTCCGCCAAAAACGATGAAAAACCGGTGTTGGTCCATTGCTTTGCCGGAACCCAGCGCACAGGCGGTGTTATAGCCGCCTATCGCTTGCTGATCGAGAAACGTCCGTCGGCCGATGTGTATGCGGAATTGATTCGGTACGACTGGAACCCGAAAAAAGACCGGATTTTATTGGAATTTCTGAACAGCCACATGGCTGAATTGGCGGATCGCCTGCTGGAAATGCATCTGATCGACGCCCTCCCGAAGCCCCTGCCGGTCCTCGGACCACAATCAGAATAAACGTAAAGACTCAAAGATCACAGAGAAAGTAGAATTGTGAACATGTTATTTCTTTTGGCTCCTCACCAGAATCTGTGGGTCGAAGAGGGGATTTACCACAGAGACAC
>CAZALU010000068.1:0-17025 GCA_964486075.1 uncultured Verrucomicrobiota bacterium | reverse complement strand
ATCGCGGCGATGTTTGGGGTGGCGACAGGCAAGGCGGTCGGGGTCCAGCAAGAGAAGGTGAGGCGTAGCCTTCAGACGGACCTGCGCTTAGCCACAATCGTCAACTCAATAGAGAGCGAAATCAATAACAAGAGGCAACCTGGAAATGGGTGCCAGTCGAGGAGGCGCGGGCGCAAGCCCGCACGCCTCTCCGGGAAAGGTTTAGTCAACCGCCCGGAAGCGAAATGACACAATCCGAAAGGAAGAAAGAAAAAGTAGCAAGTGCGGCGAGGTGAAGGGTGTATGCCCTGAATCTGACACATAGCCCCGAGAATTTATTATTTTGGAAAAGTGCCGAACCTTTTCTTGTAGGCGCAGGCCAAGCGGCGCGCGCGATAAAGACGAGTGCGAAGCCGACACCCCGGGGTCTCAGACAGCATCGAGCCGCGCAACGACAGGCAAGCAACCAGGCGAGCGACGAACAAGGCCCTTGGGGAATCAACCGCAATGGAAGTACCCGAGAACCCCGCGCAATATAAAAAGAGTGTGGGGGGAAGGCCGCGTCGCGAGTGATAGGGGATCGGATAACCGCAACGGTTTAGCGATGAAGCGGCTAACCCCCGCCGAGCGAAGGTCCCCACGGTTAGTCGTCCGTGAGAGGGGAAACATCGACGCCATGCAAGGAGCGAATTAGCGGTGGCAACAGACCTGACACGGATAGGAGAAAAGGCGCGGCGGGAACCGGGACTGGTCTTCACCAGCCTGTACCATCACATCTACGATGTGGAAAACCTGCGAGCCTGCTACGATACACTGGCCGCCCGCAAGGCGACCGGAGTGGATGGCGTAACGAAAGCCGAATACGGGAAGAATCTCGAAGAAAACCTTCGAGACCTCTCGGCGCGACTGCGACGGATGGGATACTGTCCGGGGCCGAAACGCCGGAGTTATATTCCGAAACCGGGGAGTGCAAAAGGGAGGCCGCTGGGCATCAGCAATCTTGAGGACAAGATCGTGGATGCGGCGGTCAAACGGACGCTGGAACCGATTTATGAGGCCATGTTTGAAGACAGCAGTTATGCGTACCGACCGGGAAGCAACCAGCACAGGTGTCTGGATGCGCTTGGGCGGACGATTCAACAAGGGAAGGTCAGCTACATCGTGGAAGCGGACATCAAAAGCTTCTTCGATAAGGTCAACCATGAATGGATGGTTAAGTTTCTGGGGCACCGCATTGGAGATGAGCGCGTAATCAGGCTGATCGTCAGGATGCTGAAAAGCGGCATCATGGAGGACGGGCTGGTACGAGCCACCGAAGAAGGAACGCCGCAGGGATCGATCCTCTCGCCGCTGCTGTCGAACATCTACCTGCACTACGCGCTGGATCTATGGTTCAGCCGAAAGGGACGCAAGCAGAGCCGGGGCGAGGCGTATTATTTTCGCTTTGCCGACGACTTTCTGGCCTGCTTTCAGTACGCGGACGATGCGGAACGTTTCCGTCAAGAGCTTGGGGAACGGCTCGGAAAATTCGGGCTGAAACTGGCCGAGGACAAAACGCGAAGCATCGAGTTTGGGCGCTTTGCCCGCGAGGAAGCGCAGAAACGCGGCGGGAAGCCGGCGGAGTTTGACTTTCTGGGATTCACGCATTATTGCGGGAAGACCCGGAACGGATACTTCAAGGTGAAACGCCGCACCAGCCGTAAGAAGCTGGGACAAAGTCTGCGCAAATTCACGGAATGGGCAATGAAGGCCCGAACAGTGTTGAGGAAAGGTGAGATGCTTAGAAAAGCAAGGGCTCGCGTGGTTGGCTACCTGAACTATTACGCCATAACGGATAACTCAAAGAGGTGCAGCTACTACGTATTCTGCGCGACACGCATACTGTTCAAATGGCTCAACCGCAAGAGCCAGCGCAATGCGTACACATGGAGCGACTTCCGGCAAGCATTGGCTTGGGCGAAGTGGACTACGGCGAGAATCCGCAACGACCTGAACCCGTATCGTAGAGCGGAGGCCTACTGAATGACGAACCGAAGAGCCGGATGTGGGAAAGCTGCTTGTCCGGTTCCGTGAGGGGCAGGGGTTGTGGGGCGCAATGATATTTGATGGAAAAAGTCGTGATATTTATCACGATACGTGATGGATGTCGATTTTATCCACACCTTTATATCCAGCTTCGGTAAATCTGCCGCACGGCTTGCCAAATACTTCTTGTACTCAAGCCGGATTTCCTTCTCTTGCCGAGCATGAACGTCCAAATCCGCTTCAATCGCCGCGATGATTCCCGGCGCCGATTTCGCCAACTCCTCTATTTCATCCAGATAACCGCGAAAGTCAGTATCCGGAAGCGGTAAAAAAAGGTTGCCGACAATTACTTTTTCAGGTAGTATTTTTTTTGTCGCACATGCTGTCATAGTTAATATCCTTCTATTATTTAAACACTTTACTTGTAGCATGTTGCGATATGTTTTATCAAGAGGATTTAACCGTGTTTTAACCAGAATCGTGCATCCGCAGCAGCGGTAAGAGCCCATTCGAAGACCTTTTCGAATGGGGTCTAAATAGTTGGTTTTCCGCGGAACCGACGTTCCCCTCGTTAGAGTGTTTTCGATAAATCAATTCACAAAACGGCATAATATCGGTGAGGATTTTTATGGATGGCGGAACACCTCTGGTCAGCATCGTCATTCCGGCCTATAATCATGAGAGTTTTATCGGACAGGCGATCGAGAGCGTGCTGGCCCAGACGGCCGGAGATCTGGAGTTGATTGTAATCGACGACGGGTCTGTTGATCGGACCTGGCAGGTCATTCAAGGTTTTCAGGACCAACGTCTGGTCCGACATCGGCAAGAAAATCAGGATGCTTTTAACACCCTCAACCGCGGCTTGCGCCTGGCCCGCGGGCGGTTTGTTGCCATTCTCAATTCCGACGACCTGTTTGCGCCCAATCGCCTGGAACGTCTGCTGGCCGAACAGCAGGCTTCGGGCGCAGCTTGCCTGTTCAGCGATGTTCAGCCGATAGACGCCGGCGGCCGGCCGATCACCGATGTGGGACATTGCTGGAACCTGTGGCATGCCAAGAATCGTCAGTATTACTTGCAGTGCGGGAATTTGTACCAGGCGTTTCTCAAAGGCAATTTCATGGTGACCACATCTAATCTGTTCCTCACGGCGGAAGCTGCCCGGCAGGTTGGGGATTTCCGCGAGCTGCGTTTTTTGCATGACTACGATTACATTTTCAGGGTTATGCTGGCTTGCCCCGGCCGGGTTCGCTACCTGTCCGCCGAGAAACTAGTTTACTACCGTTTACATGGCGCTAACACCCTGGGGCAGGGGGCGATTCTGGCCCGCGAACAGGATCAGCAGGTGATCCGGGAATACCTGCTGGCGGCTTTGCCGGACGGGTCTCAAGACCTGGTGCGGGCGGGCGTGGAACGGTTGATCGAGCTGGAGCAGGAGTTAAACATTGAGCGGAACCGGCCGGCTGCGGCGCGCGGTATATATCGCTTTAAAACCAGGCTGTTGGCTCAAATCCGGGCCATTCTATCTATATGACTGTTCGCACTTTTCATTCAGTTGGCGATCTGGTCCGCGCCGTGGAAGCCGACGCGGCAGCGGTGGATGTGCTGACGATTGATGTCTTTGATACTCTGCTGATCAGGCGCATCGCCGATCCCGATCAGGTCAAGATTCCGGTTGCACGCTACATATCCAATCTTGCCGCCCGGCAAGGCATCGATTGTTCCTGGCAGACCTGTTTGCAATGGCGCGCCGAGATCGAGCGCGCCCAGCGTGTTAAAAATGGGGCGCAGTATCCCGATCACGAAGCGCGCTACCCGGAGTTCATGGGCGCATTGCTGGAGCGTATTTTCGGCGGCAAGGCGCCGGCAGGACTGCTCCGGGCAGTGACCGATTGGGAGCTGAAGCTTGAGCAGTCCGTAATTGTGCCGCGGGCCGAATTGGCGGACTTCGTTCGCCGCTGGCATGCCGCAGGCAAGCGCATCTGGGCCATGACGGACATCTATTTGCCCGCGACGCATATCCGGCCGTTGCTGGAGCGAGTGGATCTGGCGCGGTTCCTGACCGGTGTCGTTTCCTCGGCCGACGCCTGTATGGCCAAGGCTTCCGGCGCGGGTTTCCGGCGCCTGCGGGAGCAAGCGGGATTGGACCCGGCCCGCTGGGTACACGTTGGCGATAACCCGATTTCTGATGGCACGCGCCCGGCGGAGTTTGGCATTCGCGCTTTTGTGTTGCGGGACGCGTCGGAAGCGCATCGCAAGGCGCTTTATCGCCGTTACGAGCGCGCGGCCGCACTGCGCCCGTTCTGGAAGGGACGCCAGGTCCAACAGATCATGCTCCCGTTGGAAAAAGAAAATGTCAATCAGGCGCCTCTGTCCGATTATGGCTATAATTTTTTTGGGCCGCTGGTCGGCGGGTTCATCCAGCGCTTGGCTGAACGTTCGCGCGCTCTCGGACTGCAGCGTCTGTATTTTTTTTCCCGTGAGGGGCTGACGTTTCTCAAAGCGTGGCAAAATTCGGTGCCCTGGCTGTACCCGTCCGGCGACGCGCCGGAAGCGCGCTACCTGTATGTCAGCCGGGTGGCCCTGGCCGGCGCTACCTGTGCCCGGCGAGGGTTGACCCATGCCGATGCGCCCCTGGCGCTGCTACCGGCGAGCAACCGCGACATCCGTGATGTATTCCGCGTGTTCGGTCTGCAACTGGAAGGCTTACGGCCTTTTCTGGAACGGCAGGAGTTGGCGGAGGATGCTCCGCTCAATCCGATTTATGCCGGGTGGACTTCGGACAACTGGCATCGGTTTGACTTGTTGTTGAAGGATGACGAGTTCCAGGCGGCGGTCAAACGGCAGACTGCTGAGCAGGGCCGCCTGCTGGAGCGTTACCTGGAGCAGCAAGGCTTTTTCGATTTGCCGGATGTGGGGGTGGTGGACGTCGGCTGGCTGGGCACCATCCAGCGATTTCTTTATGAGTCCATTGAACATCGCTCGGATAAACCGGCGGTGCATGGATTTGTATTTGGCGCCACCCGCGGCATCCCCTATCCGAGCAGGGCGGGCAATTCGATCGAGGGATTTATTTACGACCGCGACCGCTCGGCGGTCTCCGGCAATGCCGTGACCTACGCCCTGAATATTTTCGAAGAAGCGTTTCGCGCCCCGCATGCCGGGGTCACCGGCTATGCCGAGCGGAATGGCGGGGTGGAGCCGGTGTTCCATCCGGAAACTCATCCGGAACGGGTTATGGAACGTGAACAGGACGCCCAGTATGCGCCGCTCCAGCAAGCGATTCCGGAAGCCGTGGAACGCTATGCGGCAGCCGTGACTCTCCTGGGGTTTTCGACGGACGATGTCAAGCCCTGGCTGATCCATTTACTCGGTATGCGGCTCGCATTCCCGCGGGCCGAAGAAGTGCGACTGCTACAGTGGAAGCATCATGTAGATCAGTATAGCGGTGCGCATGTTCCGCCGCTGCGGATCAAATTTTACCTGCTGCGTCTATGGGACTTGCCGCCTTGGATGATGGGGATCCCAGGCCTGCGCCTGGGATTTTATGCCTGGAGCGTGGCGGGTGTGCCCGTCTTGCGGCATGCAATCAACCTGTGGCACGGCCTTGGAAACCGACTGCGGGCCGGCCTGGCAGCCAAAAAGATTTAGGGCATGGTTTATTTCAGGCAACTTTCGGGTGCACTTTCAGTGGATGCAAAGTGACACAGGTATTCCTGCCTGTGTTCATAACTATTGAATTGGCAGAACATTGCACAGGCAGGAATGCCTGCGCCACACTTGCAAGCCAGCCCATAACTGTAACCCGGAAATGAACCATGCCCTCTTTCCTGTTGCTTTCGAGGGGTGGTAGACTACTATTCATGTGGTTGCATCGTAGCCATAAAATCAGAGGAGGATTTTTTATGCCGATCAAATGGAAACAGGCCTGGGTGTCGGACGAATGCTATGAATCCTGCGGCGTATTTGACGTTAACAACGATGGCGTGTTGGATATTGTCTCGGGCGCCTGGTGGTACCAGGGTCCGGATTTCAAGAAAAAGAATCCCATCGGTGCGGTGCGGGCCGCCGGCGAGTATTACGACGATTTTTCCACAATCCCGCTGGATGTCAACGGCGACGGCTGGATGGACTTCATCACCGGCGGCTGGTGGGGCAACACCCTGCGCTGGCGCGAGAACCCCGGCGTCAAGGGTGGCGAGTGGCCGGAGCATGTCATCGGCGAAACCGGCAACATCGAAACCACCCGGGCCTGGGATATTGACGGCGACGGTGTAATTGAAATTATTCCTAACGCGCCGGGCAACTCGGAGGTGGCGTATTACAAGCTGGTCACGGACCAGCACGGCAAGGGGACCGGCCAGTTTAGAAAGGTGGTGGCGCACGCCTTTCCCGAGGGCACGAAGCAGGGGCATGGACTCGGCTGCGGCGACATCGCCGGCAATGGACGCATGGACATCGTCCTCTGCAACGGCTGGCTGGAGGCGCCTGCCAAAGCGGAACCGGGGGCGTGGGCCTGGCATCCGGATTTTCCCAAGCCACCCTGGGGCTGGGCCGGGAGTGTGCCGATGCTGGTGGTCGACCTGAAGGGCGACGGTAAAAACGTGATCATCACCGGCAACGCGCATGGTTACGGCTTGTGGTGGAGCGAGCGTAAAATTACCGCCGGCAAAGAGCAATGGGTCCATCATCCGATCGATCCCGAAAATGCCCAATACCACGACTTGATGTGGGTCGATATCGACGGGGATGGCCAGCCCGAGTTGGTCACCGGCAAGCGGCATCGGGCCCATTGCGGTAACGAGGCCGGCGAATGGGATGATCTCGGGATCTACTACTTCAAGTGGAACGGCGAATCGTTTTCCAAGCAGGTGATCGGTTACGGGTCCATCGGCAAGGGTAAGGGCTGTGGCATTCACTTCGCCATGGCCGATTTGCGTGGCACGGGCCGGCTCGACCTGGTCGCCCCCGGCAAGGACGGGCTCTCGATTTTTTATAACGAGGGCTTCTGAAAGGGCTTGCTCTGTTCCATTAGCGAATTGTCAGCAATTCTCATTATGGCCCGACCAGGTGGGATATCTTCGAGTACGCGGCGACCTCGCCGCGTCTACATGCAAAGGCGCCCATATTATAAGCATAATTAGTGGCGGATGACCGAGTATAGCTTCTGTTTTTTTGAATATGAACGAACTGACCGATAGTCAAATGAACATTACGGTTTTGGGCGAAGCCCGCTACCCGTCACCGATTCGTTTCGCGGTTGATGAGCTGGCTCGCATTCCGGAAAATATCGTACGCGTTTCCGATCCGACGCCGCCGGCTGAAATGTTGTTTGAGGTAGCCGGGCCGCGAGCTAAAATATTTTTCGATGCGGCTCAAACCCGGGCTGGGATAGTCACCTGCGGCGGGCTGTGCCCCGGCCTTAACAATGTTATTCGGTCGGTTTTTCTCGAGCTGTATCACCACTACGGCGTGCAGGATGTGCTGGGGTTCCGTTATGGGTACCAGGGCCTGGACCCGGCGTTTGGCTGGGAGCCGATTGTGCTGACTCCCGACTTTGTCGAAGACATCCACCAGGAAGGCGGCACGGTGCTGGGCACTTCCCGTGGGCCGGTGGATGTTGGGCGCGCCGTGGATAACCTTATCCGGCGCAAAGTGAATATCCTGTTTGCCGTGGGCGGTGACGGCACCCAGCGCGGCGCCCGCGCCCTGTTTCTGGAAGCACAGCGGCGCGACTATGTGCTGGCCGTGGTGGGGATTCCCAAGACCGTGGATAACGATGTGCCCTTTGTGTCTCGAACATTCGGCTATCTGACGGCGATTGAAGTGGCCGCTTCTATGCTGCGCTGCGCACATACCGAGGCGCACAGCGTCCCGAATGGTATCTCACTCGTAAAAATCATGGGCCGGCACGCCGGGTTTGTGACCGCCGGCGCCACCGCGGCCAGCCAGGAAGTTAACTTCTGCCTGATCCCGGAAGTGCCCTTTGCTCTGGCTGGGGACCGGGGGTTCCTGGCCATGCTGAAGGCGAGGATTTTAAACCGCGGCCACGCGCTGATAGCCGTGGCCGAAGGCGCCGGCCAGGAACTGCTGGGACAGGCGCCGGAATCGCGCGACGCTTCGGGCAACATCCGGCTTATGGATATCGGGAGCTTTCTCCGCTCGCAGATAGATGCTTATTTCAAGGCCGAAAAAATTCCCATTGTGCTGCGTTACATAGATCCGGGCTATACTATTCGCAGTGTGCCCGCCAGTGCGGAAGACGCCATTATGTGCGATCTCTTTGCGCGCCAGGCGGTCCATGCGGCCATGGCCGGTAAAACCGGCATACTGATCGGCTATTTGCACGATCGCTTTATTCATGTGCCCATAGAGCAGCTGACAACCAGGGTAAAACGTATTGATCCGAACGCTCCCGGCTGGCATGCTGTTCTGGCTTCCACCGGTCAGCCGGCGCGGTTTGAATAATGAACAGCCGTGGGCCGACACTTATCCCAGCTGCCGATGGTGCGGTCTTTAAATCGTTGATATTTGCTGTATTGATTTTAAGCTCTAAAGTTGAGTGACCTGTTCCTGAACCAAGGCTGAGCCGATTTATGCTGCGCCTGAAACAGTACTTTGTATATCTGGCAATAACGGGTTTGTTATTGATGGTGTCGGCTGATGCCGGCTGTGTGCGGAAGGAGAGGGACATGAATGACGGATGGCGCAAGTTGACGGCAGGCGAGGAGCAGGTCATCGTCAATAAGGGCACGGAACGCCCTTTCAGCGGACGCTTCGATAACTTCAATGAACCGGGTGTTTATGTTTGCCGCCGTTGCGGCGCCGCCTTGTACCGTTCTGCGGATAAATTCGACGCCGGCTGCGGCTGGCCCAGCTTTGATAGCGAGCTGCCGGGCGCGGTGAAACACCAGCCGGATGCCGACGGTAAGCGCACCGAGATACTTTGCGCCCATTGTGGCGCGCACTTGGGACATGTGTTCAGCGGTGAGAAATTGACTCCGCGCGATACGCGCCATTGCGTCAATTCCATTTCCATGGATTTTGTGCCCCAGGCCGATGTTGCCAAACGACTTGAGCGGGCGGTGTTTGCCGGCGGCTGTTTCTGGGGCGTGCAGTATTTTCTGCAGCAGGCGACAGGCGTGCTCCAGACGGCGGTTGGCTATACCGGCGGCAGCATAAAAAATCCTAATTATGAAGATGTGTGCGGTCATCAGACCGGGCATGCCGAGGCGGTGGAGGTGTTTTACGATCCGCTCCAAACTTCCTTTGAGAAGTTGGCCCGGTTTTTTTTCGAAATCCACGATCCGACGCAGGTGGATCGCCAGGGTCCCGATGTGGGCGACCAGTACCGCTCGGAGATATTCTACGTTAACGATGAGCAGAAACGAACGGCCGCAAAACTGATCGGTGAGTTGCAAAAGAAAGGCTGGACGGTCGCGACGCGCCTGGCACCGTTGGCGGATTTCTGGCCGGCGGAGCCGGCCCACCAGGATTATTACCTGAAGAGCGGCAAACAGCCCTATTGTCACCGGCCCGAACCGCGTTTCCGGGCCGGTCCCCCCTGATCGATCAGGCCATGCGAGTTCGAGTTATGAACGCTTGGGGTTGTCCTTGATCACTGCATGCATACGCTCAAGGAGCACCTTTCTTTCCTGGTCTTGTTGTCAACGAATAGTTGTATCCCAAGTGCTGCGAGTCCCGACGCTCCGTCCGCTTCGTTATGGCCAACAACCCGTCACTCGCTTTTTTAGATTGTGTTTCGGGCGGAGGATGGATTATATTCGGTGCTTATGGAATTGGATGGGCGCCCGTGCAGCAGATGAAGTTTTCGATAACTGGATGTATAGGAATTGCAAAGTTGTACGATTAAGATTTTCATTGCGAGTGTAGCGAGGAAGCTCGGCGGTATCGAGCGGGGCGGATGAGATCCTTCACTGCGCTCAGGATGACAGAGATGTACTGGGAACATAGTTGTCCCGATGCACGTAGCGCAATCAGGTCCTAATTCAACGGTCGGGCATACGCCAGCAACCTCAGGAGAAATACCCATGATAGTAAAGAAGGCGAACGCGAAAAAAACTCGAAAAATAAGGATCGGCTTTGTTGGTGTCGGCGGCATGGGCCAGTGCGCCCATCTCAAGAACTACGTTACCGTGCCCGACTGCGAAGTGGTGGCCTTGGCGGAAATTCGTCCGGAGCTTGCCAGCAAGGTCGCAGCCAAGTACGGGATCGCCAAGGTCTATGCGTCGCACGCGGAGCTGTTGGCGAACGAAAAGCTGGACGGCATTGTGGCTTCCCAGCCTTTCACCCGCCATGGCACCCTGGTGCCGGAGCTATTAAAGGCCCGCATCCCGGTGTTTACCGAAAAACCGCTGGCCGGCACGATTCAGATGGGCGAAAAAATTGTCAAGGCCCTGGCCAGGAGTGGCACCTGGCATATGGTCGGCTACCATAAACGCAGCGATCCGGCCACGATGTATGCCAAACAGCAGATCGACGCTTTCAAAAAATCCGGAGAAATCGGCAAACTTAAGTACGTCCGGATCCTGATGCCGGCAGGCGATTGGGTCGCTGGCGGTTTCAACGATTTGATCTGGTCCAGTGAGGTTTTGCCTCCGGTCGCATGGGATCCGCCGGCGCCCGATATGAACAAGGCGACTTATGATCGTTTCATTGGGTTTGTAAATTATTACATTCACCAGGTAAACCTGATGCGCCATCTGCTGGGCGAACCTTACAAAGTCGTGTTTGCCGACCGAACCGGCGTGGTTCTGGTGGGGACCGGCGCGAGCGGCGTGGCTTGCACGATCGAAATGACGCCCTACCGGACGACGCTGGACTGGAACGAGCAGGCGCTGATAGCGTTTGAGAACGGCTACGTCAAACTGGACCTGCCGGCCCCGCTGGCCGGTAATCGTCCCGGCCGGGTCGAGGTGTTTAAGGATCCGGGCAATGGCCGGCCGCCGGAAACCGTGATTCCCACTTTGCCCTGGATTCATGCCATGCGCCAGCAGGCCATTAACTTTGTGCGCGCGATCAAGGGCGAAATCAAGCCGCTCTGTGAAGCTCGGGAAGCGCTTGAGGATCTTAAAGTCGCATTGCAGTACCAGCAATGCTGGCAACAGTCCATGGCGGGGGCGCCTAAAAAATGACACCCGGCGAGCGCTTTATCCGCTGTCTGACCGGCCAGCCGATCGATCGCATTCCTTATGGCGTTGGCATCGGCTGGTGTCCCTGGGGCGAGACCCTGGAACGTTGGAAAAAAGAAACCGGACGGCACGATCTGGACCCTGCTCGCGAGTTAGGGTTCGACGGTTCTTGCGCTTGCCCTGCGCTGCATGCCGGAATTTTTCCGGCCTACAAATGGACGTTGCTGCGCGACGAGGGCGAGTTAATCGTGTACCGCGACGAGAAGGGCATAACGATGCGGGGTCGCAAGGACGGCGGCTCGATGCCCGAGTTCCTCGATTACCCGGTCAAGTCGCGCGCGGACTGGGAGCAGTTGAAGAACGAACGGCTTAACCCGGAGACGCCGGGCCGCATTCCACAGGACTGGCCGACGTTCCGTGAACAGCTCCAGGGCTCTGGCGCTGCGGTCCAGGTGGGCTGGTTTCCATTCGGTGTTTTCGGAACTCCCCGCGATTTCCTGGGCGCCGAGGCCTTGCTGATCGCCTTCTACGAGGATCCTGAGATGCTGTGCGATATGATGGAGCATCTCACTACGCTTTGGCTGGCGCTATGGGCGCGGGTGGCCGCTGAAGTCCGCATCGATCACATCCATATCTGGGAGGATATGTCGGGCCGCCAGGGATCGTTGATCTCGCCGCAAATGGTTAGCGAGTTCATGATGCCCCAGTACGACCGCATTGCAGCGTTTGCCGCCGCCGCCGACGTACGAGTGGTCTCGGTGGATACGGATGGAGATTGCTCCGAATTGGTGCCGCTGATGATGCAACACGGCGTCAATATGTTTTTACCTTTCGAGGTTCAGGCCGGCAACGATATCAGCGTTTACCGACGCCGCTATCCGAATCTTGGCATTATCGGCGGACTCGATAAGCGCGCCCTGGCCGCTCAGATCCGGGATGTCGAGCACGAGGTTGCCCGTGCCGCCGAAATGGTGCGACAGGGTCGGTATATTCCGGGCTTCGATCACCTGATCCCGCCGGATGCCTCCTGGGATAATTTTAAGTATGCGGCCGAACGGCTGAAAGCCGTGTGTTACGGGTAAAACAATTTGGCACTATACCTTAAGCCGTTGATGAAATGTGAATTGGAATGAAACTGACGAACGATCAATTTGACATTGCCGGGAGCGAAATCGGGCGCACTTGGCGGCAGGCGCAGGTCTACGGGTTGATTCCGGCCGGCCGCGCCGATCGCGCCGCCGGGCCGGGGTGGTGGCTTTGCGCTCGGCTCTGGCTCTGGCACCGGTTCGGCGGGACGCTTTTTCAATGGGTCATGCGCTGCGAGAAACAAGCTATCGGCTTTTATGCCATGGTTGTGCGATTGCGGAATCGAGTCAGGACATTTTTCCAATAGCCTGGAAAAATAATGTCTTGTAACGCAGCGGGATCTCACCTGTATAGGGGTTTTTCGCCATTGACGGATTAGCCTATGGCTGACGATCTTTTGTAGCCGTCATGGGGAACGCAGTCCGACATCATCGCATATTGGCTACAATAAAAGTTGTTCCGATGCGCGTAGCGCGATCGGTGCCTAATTTCAGCTAATGGATTAAAAATTGAGGATAGCCGGGATCAACCCGGCTCTACCCATGGGATGTCTAAGATAGAGCAGGCTTGATGCCTGCTATTTTCAGGGGCTGTGCGGCGAAATACGGCGGAGACAACCAGCTATGATACTTTTTGAATCTTGCGCCACCATGTGGTCGCCCGAACGTATGGCGAAAAGCTTCCGATTATGAAAGACATCTTCATATTGCCATGGCTGTTCGCGCGGATTTGCTGGGACCAGGGGATTCACAAGGCCCTGGAGATGACCTGGGACAAGATCACGCACCGGGCCTTCCGCGCGAAGGTGAAGTTCCCGCACGTGCCGCCATCCAATTCGGCGTCTTACCTGCCGTTGCTGAAGCTCCAACCGCTGGTGTCGATCGTCATGCCGGTGCATAATTCCCGCTGGCTGACGGAGGCCGTGGCCAGTGTCCTGGCCCAGAGCTATCGCCATTTCGAGCTGATCCTGGTGGACGATGCCTCGACTGACCCGGCCACGCTGAAGGCCATCGGCGCCGCTGCGGCTGATGGGCGCGTGAAGGCGATTCGCAACGATCGTAACCTGGGCATCAGCGAGGCCAGCAACGCCGGGATCGCCGCCGGCGCCGGCGAGTACGTGGCCTTCATGGACCATGACGACCTGCTCCATCCCGACGCCCTGGCCCTGTTCGTCCGCACCCTCAATGACAGACGGGATGCTGACGTCTTTTATTCGGACGAGAACCGGATTGACGAGTCCGGCTACATCATCGGGGTCACTAGAAAATGTGAGGTATCGCTCGATCTCCTGCTCTCCTGCAATGCGGTGGGGCACCTCTGCATCGTCAGGCGGGAGGCGTTGCGCCGGCTGGGGCCGCTGAATTCCGTCTACGATGGCGCTCAGGATCACGACCTGGTCCTGAGGGCGCTGGAGCAGGGGATGAAGTTCCAGCATCTGCCGTACCTGCTGTACGGCTGGCGGATGCACAAGCAATCCATGTCCGACGGCACCCGCAAGGTCATCCTGCCGAAGTCAGTAGTCAGCCATCAGCCATCAGCAATCAGCAATCCGCAATTCCTCACGTATCCCCGTGCCTGGCTCAGTGGGCAGGCCCTGATCAAAGCTTACCTGGACCGGCATGGCATCCGGGCCGAGGTGACTGGTGAAGGGTTTCCCTGGTATAGGGTCCGCTATGCTCTGCCTGCCCTCCCGGAGCGCTCTGACGCAGGAGGGCCTGCAAAGCTGGAGGAGGTGGCGATCATCGTGCCGTTCAAGGACAAGGCTGTCCGTCTGAAAGTCCTCCTGGAAAGCCTGAAAAAGACGAGCTATCCGCATTACCGCCTGGTCCTGGTCAACAACCGTTCCGAGAGTCCGGCGACGCTGGCCTTCCTGAACGAGGCAAGGCGAGATCCTCGCGTGACGGTCATGGATTTCGACGAACCGTTCAACTATTCGCGTCTGCACAACGAAATCGTGAAGCGGATATCGAACGAGCTGCTGCTGTTCCTGAACAACGACATGGAAATCATTCGGCCGGACTGGTTGGAAGCGATGTTGGAGCATATCCACCGCGACAAGGTAGCTGCTGTTGGCTGTAAACTGATTATAGACGGGCGCACCATCCAGCATGCCGGCATGGCTTTCAAGCCCAGCGTCCTGTTTTGTGCCCTGAACCTGACCGACCCCGACGAGTTTTACACGCGAGTTCAGCGGGATGTGTCGGGCGTGACTGCGGCCTGCATGTTGATCCGCAAGTCGGCCTACGAGCGGGTGGGCGGATTTGACGAGATTCATTTTCCCATCGGATTTTCGGATTCAGACCTTTGCATGAAGTTGCTCCAAGCCGATTATAAAATCATGTACACGCCCTTCGCGGTCTTGGTGCACCACGAATCGCAATCCCGCCAGCTGCAGGAGGAGGGCTACGAGATGGTAACGCTGTTCCAGCGTTACGGTGGGCGGACCCCGATGCACGATCACCATTACCCGAGCCAGTTCATTGATAAGCCGATTCCGGAGGGTAAAGGGCCAATGCCATCCCGTTTTGAAGTCATGCGCCGGCGTGTGCTGGAGGGCAGGCGTCTCTAAAGCGGGTCTTGTGCGCCGGCATAGCTACTGGAAAGACAAGGGCTGGCTTCCATGCGTGTGCGCCGCTTTCATTTCCCGCAGGATAGCGCTTGCGGCGGCGGCGGGGTCCGGGGCGTCGAGGATGGGCCGTCCGACAACCAGGAAGGATGCGCCGGCGTGAACCGCCAGCGTTGGAGTGGCAACCCGTTTTTGATCGCCCTCGCTATTGCCGGATAGTCGAATGCCGGGGGTGATTAATAACGGAGTGGTTCCGAAGCGTTGCCGGAGTAAGGCCGCTTCATGGACGGAACATACCAATCCATCCACGCCGGAAGTCAAAGCCAGTTCGCCCAGGGCCGCGACATGGTCGGGGAGCGCGCGTTGAATTCCCAGGTCTAACAGGTCGGACTGAGCCAAGCTGGTCAGAGCGGTGACGGCAATCAGCTTGGGCACATTTTGTCCACACGCCCGGATGGGTTTCAGCGCGTTGACGGCCGCTGCCAGCATGGCCCGTCCGCCGCCGGCATGCACCGTTAGCAATTCAACTCCCATGCCCGCCGCCGCGGCCGCAGCGCGGGCGACGGTGTTGGGAATGTCGTGGAGCTTGAGATCGAGAAAAACTTTTTTTTGCCGGAGCTCAAGCGTTCGCAGCACAGCGGGCCCTTCGGCGATGAAGAGTTCCAGGCCGACCTTAACATAATGGACCGCATCCGGCAGGCGGTCCAGCACGGAGAGACTCTCTGCCAGGGAAGGTCGGTCGAGGGCGATGATTAATTCAGGGGCATTCATTTCGGCATACAGCCTAGCGGATTTGCGCCCGCATGCAAGCGCAAACAAAGGCTGCATTCCGCGCCTGCCTGCGCCACTGCGCCGTGCCTGGCGCCAACAATCGGTTTGCCAGGAATTAGTGCAGGATGAAATTGCACCAAAACAATTGTAGATTTGAGGTAGCGGGCGGGCTCGATCCCCAGTCCTAAAAATAAATTAAAAATATTCAAAATAACTATTGACACTTTTATTCGGTTACGCTAGTTTCTTTTCTTGGAAAGAGCGCAAAGGTTTTTTCCTTCAAGATAAAGCTTGTATTTATATCGTGATTCGAGCACAATTGCCGAATCGCTTATATATTTTTTAACTGTTCTTTGACAACAGAAACATGCATCAACACTCGCTTCGAGTCGGAAGGGGTGTGATCGTGGAACGCCAATGTTCTTAGCTAGTGAGAGTCACGACGCCGGCAACGCCGCGAGGCGCAGTCGGTTGTCGAGTCGTTTATTTACGGAGAGTTTGATTCTGGCTCAGAACGAACGCTGGCAGCGTGGATGAGGCATGCAAGTCGAACGGGATTCTTAATGTTCAAGTCGCAAGATGAGAATATTGAGATGAGAGTGGCGGAAGGGTGAGTAACACGTGGGTAATCTACCTTCAAGTTTAGTATAACCTGCCGAAAGGCGGACTAATCCTGAATGTGATCGCGTCGCGCATGCGATGTTGTTTAAAGGCGGGGACCCGTAAGGGCCCGTCGCTTGAAGTTGAGCCCGCGTCCTATCAGCTTGTTGGTGAGGTAACGGCTCACCAAGGCTTACGGGTAGCTGGTCTGAGAGGATGGTCAGCCACATTGGGACTGAGATACTGCCCAGACTCCTACGGGAGGCTGCAGTCGAGGATCATTTGCAATGGGCGAAAGCCTGACAATGCGACGCTGCGTGGAGGATGAAGGCCTTCGGGTTGTAAACTCCTGTCATTTGGGAACAATATCGGGAGGAGTAATATCCCTTCCGGTTGATGGTACCAAAAGAGGAAGTCACGGCTAACTCTGTGCCAGCAGCCGCGGTGATACAGAGGTGGCAAGCGTTGTTCGGATTTACTGGGCGTAAAGGATGCGTAGGTGGTTTTGCGTGTCAGATGTGAAAGCTCATCGCTTAACGGTGAAAGGGCATTTGAAACTGCAAGACTAGAGTACAGGAGAGGAGAGTGGAATTCTTGGTGTAGCGGTGATATGCGTAGATATCAAGAAGAACACCGGTGGCGAAAGCGACTCTCTAGACTGATACTGACACTGAGGCATGAAAGCTGGGGGAGCAAACAGGATTAGATACCCTGGTAGTCCCAGCCATAAACGGTGTACACTTGGTGTGGGAGGATTTGACCCCTTCTGTGCCGGAGCTAACGCGTTAAGTGTACCGCCTGGGGAGTACGGCCGCAAGGTTAAAACTCAAAGAAATTGACGGGGGCCCG
>CAZALU010000067.1:0-17434 GCA_964486075.1 uncultured Verrucomicrobiota bacterium | reverse complement strand
TGGGGAGGTTGTCATCCTGAGCGTAGCGAAGGATCTCATGTTTGTTGGCAGACAGGTGAGATTTCTCGCTACGCTATGCTTATCTCCATCACCAGCTATGCGACAACATATTGAAGCATTCATGGCAGATGCGTGACCCACTAATTATGCCGAGGAGCCAAACAATTAAAGAATGGTTAACCACGTTTGAACGCGTTTTACGCGGCCATCATCACGTGACCGTGTTGGCACGTGGAACGTGACTCACGTGGCGGCCCGTGTGAATTTTGCTCCGGCTCGGCACAAAATTAAGGTCAGAAGATTATTGACATGTTCCTGAATTCCATTACTCCACAAGATGAAGGAGATACACAATGAAACCCGTTTTAAAAATGATTGCCGGCTTGGTTTTAATTGCAGGAATCAACGGCTGCGTCACGTTGGACGATTCCAGCGAGGTCGCCTCGCAGCGTGAGGACATCAATATTATCCGCGAGAACTTGCACCGCGTCCAAGGCCAGATGGAGACTGTCGAGCTGGAAAACCGGCGGATGACGGGTGAATTCGACAAACTACGCTCGGATTGCTCCAACAGCAGGGAGACAGATGCCATCCGCCAAAAGCTGGACAATCTGGAGCGGCAAATCCTGGCGGTGAACACCGCCCGCGAGCAAGATAAGCAAGCTATCGTGGACCAGCTCAGCGCCAAGATCGCGGAGATAATGAGCAAGACAAGCCGTCCGAGTTACAGCACCGGCTCAGGCAACGAGCATATTGTCCAATCCGGCGAGACACTCTCCGCGATCGCCGCGGCCTACAAAATCAAGTCCAGCGCGATCGTTCAAGCCAACGACCTTGCGGATCCGAATAACCTGAGGGTCGGCCAGAAGCTGGTTATACCGCGCTAGTTCGCTTTGCCGTAGCGGCGGCGGGCGGAGCTGTTGGCCTTGCGGCAGGGGCGGGCCAGGACGCCCACGTAAACCCCCTTTGTCCCGAGCACATGTTCCAAATCATGAACCAGCGCCTCGGAAGGCGTCACATGAAACGAGCGGTCCGTGCTCATAAATATCTCCTCACCGCCGGGGAACTGGAGACAGAACATGACGGGCACCGGGCCCGGGTGTGTTTGCAGCAGGCCGCGGACTTTTTCAAGCAGAGCATCCTTGGCATTAGCGGTCGGAAGATGAAGGCTGATGCGCTCGGTAAACAAACAGGGCGCCTGGTCCAGCGGATAGGCCTCCGCCAGATGCAGGCTCACCCGGTCCTCGACCTTCCTGATTGTCCCGCAAACCAGCAACGGTGCGCCCTCGACCAGCAGAGCGCCATATTCGATAAAGGCTTGGGGAAAAACCACAACTTCCAGAGTGCCTTCCACGTCTTCGAGCTGAATCACCGCCATCAGCTCCTTTTTCTCTCGAGTCATTTTTTGATTCACGCTCGCCACCAATCCTCCGATGCGGGTCAGGCTGCCCTCCTCCAGCTCTGCTAACCCACTCATCGTTGCCAAGCAGTACCGCCGCAGGAGCGGCTCATAAGGGGAGAGCGGGTGGCCGCTCATATAGAAACCGAGCAATTCCTTCTCGGCCGCAAGCAGGTCTTTCTCCGGCCAAGCCGGGCAATCCGGAATGGATTCCATCACGTTTTCGGCGCCGCTCTCTGCCATCAGCGCGAATAGGTTGCCCTGCCCCGTCTGACGATCGCGACGCTCGGACTCGGTGCGGCGCATGGCCATCTCGACGGCATTGAAAAGCCGGGCGCGGTGCATGCCAAAACCATCGCAGGCACCGCAGCGGACCAGCGTTTCGAGTACTTTGCGGCTGATCAGGTGGGAATCGAGCCGCGTGCAAAAATCCATGAGCCCCTTGAACGGACCGCCCGTTTCACGTTCATGAACGATGGCCTCGGCAGCGCCCGCACCGATATTCTTGACTCCGGCCAATCCGAAACGGATGGCGTTCGCCAAAGGCGCGAAGCGGGCCTCGCTGGTGCTGACGTCGGGCGGCAGGACAGCCAGGCCCATGGCACGGGCCTCGTTCAGGAACACGGGGATTTTGTCGGTTTTTCCTATTTCGCTGGAAAGCAGGGCGGCCATGAATTCTTCCGGATAATGCGTCTTCAGGAAAGCGGTCTGGTAAGCCACGATGGCATAACCGGCACTATGCGACTTGTTAAAACCGTAGCCGGCGAACTTGGCAATGTTGTCGAATATCTTCTCGGCCTTCTTCACCGTCATGCCGCAGGTCTTATGGCAACCATCGATAAAGGTCTTGCGCTGCTTTTCCATTTCCTGCGGTTGTTTCTTGCCCATGGCCCGGCGCAGAATATCGCCCTGGCCCAGGGTATAACCGGCCAGCTTCTGAGCCGCCTGCTGGACCTGTTCCTGGTAGAGCATGATGCCGTAGGTTTCCCGTAGAATCGGTTCGAGCAGCGGGTCGTCATAAACGATCTTGACCTTGCCGATCCGGCGGGCCACGTAATCTTCCAGCATGTTCATGGGACCCGGACGGAAGAGAGCCACCAGGGCAATGACATCCTCAATCTTGTCGAGACCGATACGGCGGGCCAGGTCGCGCATGCCCGGGCTTTCGAGCTGGAACACGCCGACGGTATCCCCGCGTCGCAAGAGCTCGAAGGTCTCCGGATCGTCCATGGGCAACGCTTCGAGCACCAGTTGGACGCCCTTGGTTTTGCTTGCCAGCTTGATGGTTTCCTCGATCACGGTCAGAGTTTTTAGTCCGAGGAAATCCGCCTTCAGTAAACCCAGGGCCTCGATATGGTCCTTGCTGTACTGAGTGACGATTTCCCCGGATTTATCAAGGGATAGCGGCAAGAGTTCAGCCAACGGACGATCGGCGATAACAACGCCGGCGGCGTGCAGTCCGGTTTGGCGCTGCAGTCCCTGGAGGACCCGCGCATATTCCATGATTTTCTTCGCCTGCGGATCGCGCTCTTGCGCTTGTTGCAGTTCGGGATTTGATTTCAAGGCTTCTTCGAGCGTGATTTCCTTGACGCCCGGAATAACATCCGGCACCATTTTCGCCAGCCGATCGCAGACGGTGAGCGGGACCTGGAGTACGCGGCCAACATCGCGGATCACGGTCTTCACCCCCAGCGAGCCGAAGGTCACGATCTGCGCCACATTTTCGCGACCGTATTTCTGCTTGACGTAATCGATCACTTCGCCCCGGCGAAACTGGCAGAAATCGATATCGAAATCCGGAGGACTAACGCGCTCCGGGTTAAGAAAACGTTCAAAGACCAAGCCATAACGCAAGGGATCAAGGCCGGTGATACCGAGCACATAGGACATGAGGCTGCCGGCACCGGAGCCGCGCCCCGGCCCCACCGGTATGTGGCGCTCGTGCGCAAAGCGCACGAAGTCCCAGACCACCAGGAAATATCCCAGGAATTTTGCTTTCTTCACCACTCCGATTTCATAATGCAGGCGCTCCATGATCATCCGTTCGCGTTCATCGCGGGGCTGATCTGGATTTTCAATTCCGTAGCGGCGGCGGATGCCATCCTTGCAAAGCTTCAGTAAAAAGCTTTCCATGGACTCGCCTGCCGGAACCGGAAATTTCGGAAAATGCAGGGTCTTGAAATCCAATTCCACGTTACAGCGGCGGGCAATTGCCATGGTATTCTCAAGCGCCTGTGGCTGTTCACGGAAAAGCGCCGCCATGGCCTGCGGACTTTTCAGGTAAAATTCGGACGTGGGGTAGCGCATCCGGTCGCGATCACTGAGCAGCGCGCCGGTCTGCATGCAGAGCAGCAGATCGTGGGCTGCGGCATGGTCTTTTTCGAGATAATGCACATCGTTGGTGGCCACCAGCGGGAGACCGGTGCGTTTGGCCAGCTCCAGCAACCCTCGGTTAACCTGGCGCTGTTCGGGCAGACCCTGATCCTGGAGTTCCAGAAAAAAATTATCCTTGCCAAAAATATCAGCGTAATCGCCCGCTCTTTGCAGGGCCGCCGGCATGCCATCATGCAGCAGATCGTATGCCACCCGTCCTTTAAGACAGGCGGACAGGCCGATCAGGCCCTGGTGATGCCGGGCCAGTATCTCGCGGTCGATCCGCGGCTTGTAGTAAAACCCCTCCAAGTGCGCCGCCGTGACCAGGCGCGTCAGGTTGGCATAGCCGGTTTCATCGGCGGCAAGCAGAACGAGGTGATAGGCCGGCACTTTGGGACCATCCGTTTTCCGGTCGCACCGGCTTCCCGGCGCCTCGTAAACTTCACAGCCCAAGATCGGTTTGACACCCTTGGCGCGGGCCGCCTTATAAAATTCGATCAGGCCATACATCGCCCCATGATCGGTGACGGCCACGGCCGGCATGCCGGCCTGCTGAACGGCATCGACCAAGCGATCGATACGGCAAGCGCCATCGAGAAGGCTATAACTCGTATGAACGTGTAAATGCGCAAACGGCGCGTGGCTAGGCATGGCCAAAATTCCTTGAACCCAGGCAGGCAGACACTACAATCGCCAAACGAAGGGTCATTGTGCCAACTGCGGCTGGAATTTAATTACCGGAAGAAGAGCTTGCCGGCTCGGGACGAACCGGTGCAAACAAGGGCATTCCGCCAACCTCCTTCAGGCTGAAATCATCGAGGCATAACTGGCTATCGCCTTCCGGAAGCAAAAATCCAATGCTGAAAGTCAACTCCTGGGCCACACCCACCCCCGGCAGAGTAATCATGGGGAAAGTAAGTTTTTGACCGCGCTGTTTGCCGGGGCAGGTGAAATTAACGGTTACTTTCTGCCAGGCGCCACCGGTCGGCTTGAGTGTTCGGTCAGAAACATCCCGGCGTTCATTCCATCCATCATAATCGTCGTATTCGTCGTTGTATTTTTTAAAATTCTCCCAAGCGGTCAATTTCCAGTCCACCGCCCCCCTGCCCATGAAAATATACGAAAACGAAAAGGTATACTGTTTGCCTATGGTCATTTTAGCAACATTCCTGGTGCCCAGCGTACGCGCGCCGGGGAGCCAGGAGCCGCTTGGTAACTTGCTGGGAAAATACCCAAAATGGCCCCACAGCCTGCTCATCTCATTGGGATAGGCGGCCCAGCCGGGGTAATCTTGCATATACCTGTAAAACAAGAAGTAATCGCCTTCAACCGGCCGCACCACTGGTTGTACCGTCTGGTTAAAGTCCTTCTTCTCCGGCTCGACCGGCGGCATGGCCGTCGCCAAGACGATGGCCTTTTCGGCAGTGAGGTAGCCAGTCGAGTTGCAATTGCCGTCACGGCCAACGGTGCCCATCCAGTGCATGGGCGCCACCAAGTCCGGTAAATTATTTAATCCTTGGAGAAGATTGACTCTCTGAAACAACGGCTCGGCTTTGGTGCCCTCGTTCAAGATCATGTAAATCACGCCCCGCTTGGAACCCATCACGATATCGAAGAGACCGTCCTCGTTCATATCGTACGGGAACGGAGCGCTCATCGTTTCCAACACCTCCAAATTATCGATGAGCAGGTTATAGTCGAAATCCATGGCGGCAGGCTCCTTGATGCCGCGAAATGTTTGTTTCGCATCAATGGTCTTGCCGGTGCCCTTGTAAAGACGGATCTGCCCGGTCCGCGTCCCGCACATCAAGTCCGGAATGCTGTCACCGTTGTAATCCACGACCGACGGCACAAGCTGTTCATAGCCCTCGCCATAGGCCAGGAAGAAAACACTTTCTTCCGTAAACATGGGCTTAGCCGCGCTGCCGCTGTTGAAAGCGATCCGAACGCTGTTGGCGGAATATGTTCCTTCCCCGAAGATCAGATCTTTCTTGCCGTCCTTGTCCCAATCCATCACCCAAGGCGCCGTGTATATCCCCAGCACAAGTGGATCTTTGCCAAGCATCAACCTCGGTAAACCGATGACCGGATCCTCACAAAAACGTGGCAGGCCCATGGATGAGGTAAAGCGCGGTTCTTTAACCGTGCCAATGTTGCGCAGCACCTGAAAATCTCCGTAAAATGTGCCGAAAATGATATCGTTATCCATGTCACCATCCCAGTCGGTGACGTAAATGCGGGGGTTCAAACCAAGGAAGGTCTGCACCAGTATATTGGTTGTGAACTGAGGCTTGCCCTTTTTACCGGAATTCATATAAATCCGCAAATAGCCATGGAGATCGCCTACTACCAGGTCCGGCAGCTGATCGCCATTCATATCGGCCACACTAACGGAAGGCGGAAACCCAGTGTTTTGAAACACACCCACGTCGTTAAGCACCCGGTCCTCGGCAACAAACACATGTAAATTGCCGCCATTGTCCACGCCATCCCAATAATTCTCGATCGGCGCTATCATTTCGGAGTTCATGTGTGCTTCAATCAACTCAGTGCCCGGCGCAATGGCCATCGGAGCGTTAGACATGACCTGATTTGCCAGCTCCCTGGCTTGCTTCAGCGGATCTACCGGCTTCGGCTTCACGTCCAGTGTCTTTTTTTCGTTCGAAGACCTGGCTCGGCCCAAGCCCACGTTCTTGGCATCGACTGCCCCCGACTGGGCCATGGCCGACATGGTCCAAAGCAGAACCATCCCAAGGAGCAGCGCTCCCCCAGCCAGATGTTTAAGGCGTAGATTGATGAATGGAATCATGGTTGACCGGGATTTCATTTAAAAAGCGTATCTTTTATGCCCCGTAATCCGCTGGACTTGGGGACTTCAGCCGGCGCTTCGTTGGTCGTTTGCGCGGCGACGCGCGACGGTCGCAGCTCATCTGATCGGCCGTGATAAGTGGATGATGGCAGTTCCATGGGCAGGAACTTAAAATATTTCTGGTAGCGGGTCAATAAGTGTACGACCACATTGATGCCGAACTTATAAGCATCGGTCACAGTTCGATCGTTATAATTCCGGCATACGATAGTATCCTTGGCGTGCGGGCCATAGACATGGGCCCAGCGCGGACCATAAAGATTTTTGTTGCGCGATCGAATTTTCACGGTCAGATTGGTATCGACGATGACCATATTCCATTCGATTTTACTCCCGTCTGTTTCCTTCAGCCGGGCTTCCCAGAAATGGCCATAACCGTTCAGAGTATACAGCACGGCCAGTTCCTTACCGATATTGATCATCTCAATGGGCTCCTGGTAAAAGTTCATCCCGCCCGGCAGGGTGAGCTTTTCGAAGAACTCGTCGAACAATTCATGATTCATCGGGACATCCTCAAAATCACGATCTGGAAAGACCCGTTTAATTTCGCGGCGGAAGGCCATGTCAAAGCGCGACCGCCTGCCGACCAGGGCGCTATCGGCCCAGACGGCACCACCCAGCATCAGATAATCCCGAATATTGACCACCTCCTGGTCCAACAGGTGAAAATCCTTGTGCCCGGTCAGGTACACGAACGGCGGCTTGATTGTGAATAACTCCTCGGTACCCAGATCAAGCACTTTCGGAAAGAGCTCGGCGTCAAGCCGGCCCTTGGACCAGCGTTGTATCTGCAACAAGAGGTTGAACAAAGCGGTCGGGTTACAGTTCCAGTCGCCATCCTGATATTTGGCCTGGAAAACAGTAAACTTGGCCTTGGTCTGCCGCCGCTCGCCGGTCACCCCCCAGGCTGACTGGAATTTCTTGACATTCTGCAGGCGCGCAACATTGGCCGCGCTGATTTTGGCCGACAGGTCGGTTTCAACCTTGAAATCGCTCATCTGTACCGAGGGCGCCACCTGAGGATCATACCCGCTTCTCATGTAGGCGATGGGTGACGCAGAATTCTGAACGGTCAGGACGTGAGCCGCTGATTTCGCGGATGCTGCCGACGCCACCTTGACCTGTTTGGACTCGGCGCTGGCCACATATTGCTGAGGAGGAGGGGGCGGCGTTGCCTTGGGCGGAATGACCAGCAGTTGATCGACGCCATCGAACGAGCCGCGAATCGGCTCGTATGTGGAGATGATGATGCCGCTGACAACCAGCAGGAGCAAGGTATAGAAGGTAAGTGAAATCAAAAAATAACGGGAACGCAATAAGGCCGCCAGGAACGTCCATGCGCCGCCGCGGCGCACGCGGGACCAGACTGCCAGTAAAGTTTCAATTTTCTGATCGATATTCACAAAAAAAATCCGGCTACTGGTTGGCGGCAAAAGACAGGTTTTTGACGCCCACTGCCGCGCAGGCGTTAAGCACATCCACAATCCTTTGTTGGCGCACCTTGGGCTGGGGTGCAATGACAATCGGCTGTTTTTCTCCGAAAAGTTCCAGGCACTGCTTGATCTTGCCACGCAAAAGGAGCAGATCCTTGTCCTCCGGATTAGCCATGGGCTGTTCATTACAAAACACCTGGCCGAGTTCATCAATGGCCACGTTCAGCTCCGGGACCAGCTTTTCGACAGAAACCTGAGATTGCCCCGGCATCATCAGTCCCAGATATTTCTCTTCCGCCTTGATCTGCGAGGCAGAAATAAAATACAGCAGGAGCAAAAAGACGCAGTCCATCATCGGACCCATCTGGATTTCGCAAGGATCGTCAGGATCTTCCTTGAAACGCATGATCGTCGTCCCTTCCCGCTTACTCTTTTTCCTTGGTGGAGAACATCACATTCGGGACTTGCGCCTCGGCGATGGCCGCCATGACCTGCTGGGTGGCCTCGAAAGGCACACGCTTGTCCACCCTCAAAACCACGCGAAAATTACGGGGCGAGCGCCGGGCGGCTCTCTTAATCAGGATCACCATGTCCATGGCATCGGCCACGGGCTGCATGCCGACCTTGAACAGCGAGGACTGCATATCTTCGTCCCATTCGATATCCACCAGGAACCGCCCGGACTCATCCTTTTCCTTAATGCCGGCTTTGGCCGTCGGCAGAATCACCTTCTTGCTGATGCGCTCCATGTCGATGGTGCTGACACTGACAAAATACAACAGGAGCAGAAAGGTGCAGTCCATCATCGGACCCATCTGGATGCCGCTGGCCGCCTCGGGCTCCTCGTCCCATTTTTTCTTTTCAGCCATCGCTATTTATTCCCATTCGATTTCGGACCCGCATTTTGGACACTTCTTAACGCCCACCGCAATCTGCGCCTGGCACTGGGGACATTCCACGGAGTTTTCGTCATGGATCTGCGCCTGGGCGGGCGCCTGAGCGGGCGCCTGGGGCGCTGGCGCCATGGTGGACATCAAGGCCTGGCTTCCGCCGGTCAAGGCCTGGGCACGCATTTCGCGCGTCACCACGATCTCCGGCAGGTCATTAAAGTCCACTTCTTCCAGGAGCTGATTCATGATCGCCTGGGTACCTGCCAGCATCTTGCGCAGGCGGTTGCCGAGGATATAGAACATACAGAACGCGGGAATTGCGATAAGCAGTCCGGCATAAGTAGTGATCAGCGCTTGGCCGATGTCTCCGGCCAGTTTGGTAGGGTCGCCGACGGCGCCCGAATAGGCCATGGAGTTGAACGCCCCCACCATGCCCGACATCGTCCCGAACAGACCCAGCAAGGGCGCAATGGTGGCATTCAGGGAAATATACGAGTTTTTCATTCTGTACTCGGCGTTGATGTTCGCCGCCGCTTCGGCTGCCGCCGTTTCAACGGCTTCCTTACCCTGGGGTATTTTCTCCAACGCCGCCGCCACGATCGCGCTCAAGGGGCTAAGATTGGTCGTGGCAATACGCCAGGCCTTCTGATAGTCCTTCACCAGCAAGGTCTGCTGCAAAGCCGTGACAATCGCCGGCGGACAAAAATACTTCAGGCGCATTTTAATCAGCAGCTCGATGGTTACGGCCGTGAACCAGACGAGCGACCCGAGCAAAGGCCACATCGTCGGGCCACCCTGCGACCAGTAATCGAAAAACGTTGTCGGCGGACCGCCGTCCTTGAATGAGAGCGTGGTCAGATCCTGTGTGCTTTCTTCGAGCGGGGCCGCGGACGTTACGGGCGGCGTGGCAGCGCCCTCCTCCTGTGCCATGGCCGACGACACAAACACCAACCCCCATCCCAGCATCATCCCGGCCACCAGCATGGCCGCCGACTTATAAAACCTTTGGCGCATGAAACATCTCCTTTTTTTTATCCATTTCATTTAACAATCCCTCAACAAATAGCGTTAAATTTACTTCGTCGGCGCCGGTTTGAGTTGGGCGATAATCTTCTTTTTCTCCTCGCCCGCTTGCGTCGCCCAGGCTGACTTCGGATAATCATTGAGCAGCGCCGTCAGCCTGATTTCGGCCTGTTCCGCCTGGCCCAGGCCGGCATAAATCATGGCGCCGCGGAACAGCGCCTCCGGGCAATAGGGTTCAATAGGATAAAGCGCAACGAGATGGAGATAGGCCTGAAGCGCTTCGGTCGGATTGGCCAATCCTTCCAGGCATTTGCCAAGGTCAAGATATATCCTGGCCGCAATGGCCGACTCGGTTCTGGGCGGTTTCAACTGCTTGTCAAAATATTCGGCCAGCTTCCGTAGTTTTTCCAAGGCCGGCTCATAATTTTTTTTGGCCAGCTCGATTTCGGTCAGGCCGACCTGCGCGTCATGGAACAGCACATGCTCCGGATAGTTGGTCTCAAACAAACCAAAGGCCTGTTGTGCCTTTTGTAGATCCCCGGACGCCAAGTTGGCCCGGGCAAAATAGATCAGGCTCGTGGGCGCCCACCCCACATCCAGCCCCTGGTACTGCTGAATCGATTTGCCAAGGCTCTCTTGCGCCGCCTTAAAATTGCCGCTTTCATAGGCCTCGATC
The DNA here is from genome assembly GCA_964486075.1 of uncultured Verrucomicrobiota bacterium. Taxonomy (GTDB): domain Bacteria; phylum Verrucomicrobiota; class Kiritimatiellia; order JAAZAB01; family JAAZAB01; genus JAHIJO01. Next base: position 6,771 of record CAZALU010000067.1, on the reverse strand, counting down.
CCGCTCTTGACACTGGCCGGCGGCGCGACTATCGCCTTAAGCACCAGCTGGCGGGGGATGGTAATCGTGCTCTGTCCCCCGGGTACGTTGATTTCCATGACAACCCCGTTGGGGTCGGAAGACTTGACAGTGCCCCGATAAACCTTGCCCTGTGTCACCAGCACATCCTCGGCGGCGCACGTTAAGCCGGTCGAGATGAAACAAACCATACTCGCCAACCCAATCCAGCGCGCTGTCCGCGGCCTGAAATATACAAGCATGTTCACACCCCTCCGGGATCAATAAACCCAGATCGAATCACAATGCGTTAATCCTCAAAGAAAATTATACTCTTCAATCGCAAGTGTCAAATAAAATAATTTCAGACTGCTGATCCGCGCATGGCTGCGTAGGGGATTGATTCGAAAGCGGCTTTGCCGTGAAGGTACTATAGACGTTCAGGTAATTCACTTCATGGGACCAATATACCCACGAGAAATCTCATCTGTCTGCCAATAAACATAAGATCCTTCGCTACGCTCAGGATGACAACCTGCCTAGTAACAGGAGAGGCTAGATTTGACGTAACAGCTTAATATCTAACGTGTTTCTTTTTAGTTTGCACCGTCGGCGGCCGGCGGTGGTTTCGCTGAGTCGTTACATAATATTACAGTACATTTAGTAAAATCTTTCCTGGTGCCATTTGGCGCTTTATCCGTTAAATCTCGGATTAAAGGCAGACGTTGGTTTCCGGAAAATAACTTGGCGCTTCTTTTTGGCGGCTGGCGGGCTTCCGCCGCCGGGAATACGGCGACGGAGGCCCGTCGCCCTCCATGGATCATGAAAATGTGCCATCTTATTTTCCGCCCGGATTAGGAATTCTTAATTTCGCATTTTGAAGGTGACATCGGTTTTATCCAGGTGGAGTTGCCCCACATGCGTGGCCAGGCTAAATCCTGTTCGGGCAGTCCGCTGCCTGCCCGAAGAATAGTCCTGCCTAAAAAAGTCTCGCCATGCCGCCGGGAATCGATTAATAATATGGCATCTATTTTTAAGGAGGTATTTCATGCACAAACAAGGGCCAAGCTGGAAAATGATGGTCGTCGCGGCGATATTGCTGGCCGGCGTTGCCGACGCTAGGGCAGACAACGACGAATGGGCGCAACTCGGCGCGGAACATATGGCCGCCGGCAGGTACGCTGCCGCAGCCAATGTGCTCGCAAAAATAAGCCCGACCTACGAGCATATCATCGTCATCAACTTCGACCTGGCCTGGTGCTACTACCTGGTCGGCGAATACGCCAAGGCCGTCCCGCTGTTCGAGGGATTATCCGGAGCGCGCGCTCCCAGCGAGGATGTCCGGCAACAAGCCCTTTTCCTGCTGGCCGATTGCAAGGCGCGCCTGGGCGAGAGCCTGGACGCCGCCGATGCCGCTCGCAAAAAAAACATCAAGGAAGCGATTGAGCTGCAAACCAAGTTCCAGGCCACCTGCCAAAAGAGCTCTTTTATTCCCAACTCTATCTACGGTCGGGCTTACGCCTATTACCTCAACAACCAGCTGGACGAGGCCGTGGCCGACCTGCTGAATCTCATTAAGACCCACCCGGCCAACAGCGCCGCACGCGACGGCCAGTACCTGCTAGCCAACGTTTATAGCCGGCAAGCCCTGGACCTTTTAAAAGCCGCCAAAACCGCCGAGGCCCAACCGCTGCTGGACAAAGCCCGCCACATATTCGCCCAGCTTTCAAAAATCGAAGGCAACCTGGCCATGGCCAACGACAGCGCCTTCGCGCTGGCCGAGACCTGGTTCGGCGCCGGCTATTACCAAGATGCCATCCGCTATTTCCGGGAAGTCCGCTCCAAGCAGGACGTGGTGCTGGACCTGCGGGCGCGCTTGGCGACCCTCGACTCGCAGCGGGCGGCCGCCATCGGCAGAGGAATGGACACCACCCTGCTCAAGACCGAGATCGACAGGCTCAAGGCACAATACGGCACGGTCAACGATGCCCAGGACTTGATGCTTGCCGGCTATATCCGCATTGCGCAATGCTTTTTTCAGCTGCGCCAGTTCGTGGAAGCGCGCATCGTCTGCGAGCATATCATGCCTTTCCTCGGCGCCGAGCAGAAGCCGGATGTCGGCTTCTTGATCGTCAACATTTTCATTTCCGAAAAAAATGCCGAGGGCGCCGCCGCGGCGCTGGACAACTTCCGTCAGACGTTCGGCACGGGCCTGCCCCTCGCCGAAATGGCCGGACTGGCCATCGGTCAACTCCTGCTCGAAGCCAACAAGCCGCAGCAAGCCCTCGATATGATTACCGCCAACGTCGAGGACTATCCGAACGGCAAGGGCATTGAAGACGGGCTCTTCATGAAGTTTTCCGCCGAATACATAATGAACCAGCCCGACAGCGCCAACGCGACCATAAATGCCTACATTGAAAAGTTCCCGAAGGGCCAATACCTGCCCAACGCGCTTTATATCCAAGCCATGAGCCTGGCTGCTTCGAAAGAATGGGACAAGGCTTTGCTTGCCATCGACCGTTTACTGCAACATTTCCCGGTCAAAACCGACAATTTTCAGGCCGTGGATGAAGCGGCCTATCAGAAAGGCTGGTTCCTCTACCAAAAAGCGCTGGGACTGCGCCCCGATACCGCCGCTACCGAAAAAGAAAAGAAAAAGATCAAGGAACAAAAGCAGGAGCTCCTGTCCAAAGCCGTTAAACAATTCGAGTTTTTCCTGGACAATTACAAGGAAAGCAAACTCCGCTCCGTCGCGATGTATCAAATAGCGGTCGTGCTCAACGCGGCCGATCAGGTCGAAAAGGCCAAGACCTCGCTCCAAGCGCTGGCCCGTCAATTCCCGCAGGATCCCATCGCTCCGACAGCCCTCTACCAGATCGGCGTGATGTATTATGACCGCCAGGATTTTCCGCGGATGGGAGCAGCCATGGAAGAATTAGTTGAGGCCTATCCCGACTCCTCGATCACACCCGAGGCCTACTTCTGGCTCGGATTCATCGCCAGGAAAGAGGCCCGCTTCGAGGAAGCCATCGAAGCCTTCAGCCAATCCGTCAGCATGGCGCCGGCCGACAAGCTGGCGCCAGAATGCCTGTCGCTCATGGCCCAGTCGCATCGGGACAAGGCGGAAGCCCTGGGCCAGCCGGCCATGTTATCCGGTGAGCGCAAGCTCGCTTTCCGCGATGATATCCTGGCATCGGCACGCGTATACGAAGACCTGCTGGCCCACTACCGGGACTCCTCGCAGGCGCAGGAAGCCATCTCCTCGATGGCCAAGGACCTGTTCGACCTATCGCTCAATCGCCTGTTCAGCGAGCAAGAGGCCGCCGCCTGGTTCGAGCAGGCCAAGAAACGGCATGCCTCCGATCCCGACATTCAATCCCGAATCACCTTCAGCCAGGGCAGTTACTTCCTGAAAATCAAAGCCAAGGACAAGGCCCTGGCCTCGTTCAAGGAAGCGTTCGCCCTTAACCCCGACGCACACCTTTCGGCGGTGATGTTATCGGACTACGCGGATGCCCTCAAAAATGCCGAACAGATGCCGGACGCCGAAAAAATATACAATAAAATCATCGCCGAATTCGTCGACGATCCACGGGCCCTGGCGCCGGCCTGGTATGGCATCGCCGACATCAAGTACCGCCAGAACGATATCGAATCCGCCAAAGAAGCCTTCGAGAAAGTCATCAAGGACTTCCCCTGGTATGAACCGGGCAAACAGGGCAAGGTCAAACTGGCCACGATTCTGGAGAACCAGGCCCAATCGGAAAGGGATAGCAAACAGAAAATGGAACTCCTGGCCCAGGCAGAAGCCATGCATACCGCCGTCTGGAAACAGGAAAAAGGTCGCGAAGCCGGCATTGCCGCCATGCTGGGGGTGGCCCGCTGTCAGCTGGCGCGCGCCAATATATTCAAACAGCAGGGCCAAATAAATTCCATGAAGACCATGATCAAGGCAGCCGACGATAACGTGACTAAAATCATCGTCTTGTACGAGCACTTTCCAGATTACGTATCCGAAGCCCTCTGGCTCAAAGGCCAGCTATATGAAGCCACCGAGGATCCAGTAAAGGCCAGGGCCAGCTACGATAGCCTGGTCAAACAGTATAAAAACTATCCAGCCGCAAAAACGGCTTTTGAGCGGCTCCAGAAACTAGGCGGACCGCTGCCGACGCCGGTCGGACAGAAATGAAGCCAAGCGGCGGAGTGTGCTAGTGTTTCAGATAAATAACGTAACAATGCGAGTCGATGTCCTAAGGGAACCCACCCCTATCCCCTCCAGGGAGGGGAACCGATTTTAGTTTGCAACATCTTATCCCCTCCAGGGAGGGGAACTGATTAGTTCGCAATATCTTATCCCCGCCTTGGAGGGGCGAGGGGTGGGTTCCTTGATCCTCTGAAGTTAATTGCCTGAACATCTATTAACGCGCTATGAAACTAGTCATTATTTCCGCCCGACACATACCCTTCGTGGTCCTGCTCTTGGCAGCCGGAGTGGCGTTCGCGGCGCTTTATATGCGCTATGTGCAGTCCTCCGCCGCGGAAAGAGCGATCCAATCGCAATCCCTGTCGGAGCTGACCAGCACGCTTGCTAAACACCCCGAACTACTCAATAAACCTAATAAATCAAGCGGCTTTTCTCCCCTGCACCTGGCAGTCATGGCCAACCAGAGCAATATGGTGGCGCTGCTGCTGGCCAAGGGTGCCGACGTCAATGCTCGCGACCGCTACAACATGACCCCGCTTCACAAAGCGGTTGCCTTCAATCGCCTGGAGTTCGCCGGAATGCTGATGGATAAAGGCGCCGATCCGCTGGCCTTCGGACGCAAGTACGGACTTATCCGGGTCGCGCCGATCCACCTGGCGGCTGAGGCCGGTTTTACCGAAATGGTCCGCTTATTCCTGGATCGCGGCGTTGACCTAAATCTCCGCACCCAGGGCACGAATCAGGTCACTTGCCTGCATATGGCCGCGGCCAAGGGTCAGCCCGAAGTCGTGGAGCTTCTGTTAAAAGCCGGCGCGGACGTTAACGCGCGTGATTCTAATGGCGCGACGCCCCTGTACTGGGCCAGGATTGCAGAGCAGACAGAGATCTGCGAGATGCTCAAAATTTACGACGGCATCGAATAATATCGACTGCCGCCGGCAAAGGAATGCTTTATTTCCGATCGGGCTTAGCGCTCATCACCATGGCCACTTCGGGGCAGGTGAACGGCGAATCGTATTTTGTGCAATTGATGCACCCTGTATACAACTTGTGCATCAGCGTTTCCTTGGGCACTTCCCGAAAGCCGAAACGTCGGAAATAATCCGGTGAAAAGGTCAACAACACGATCTGCGCCGGACGAAACTGTTGTATGCGTCGGATCAACGCCTTGACCAGCATCGTGCCGATCCCCTTTTTATGAAAGTCACGGGCCACGCTCACCGACTTGATTTCGATGGAAGGATACGCCGCCCGCCCAATTTCAGGCAACACCTGCCAGGCCGCCGTGCCGATGATCCGCCCCTTGGCCTCGCACACCAAAAACCGGTCGATGTTCTGGACAATATCGTGGATGGGCCGCGGCAAGAGCTCGCGCGGGTGATCTTTGATCAGGGCATAGATGGCGGCGGCATCACCGAATCCGGCGTGGCGAATGACAATGGCGGCGGATTTTTTCATGGCTGTCTCTTTCATGGTGTACAACATTCCTTCCGGAACATCTCTTTTTTAGGATCTTGTTCGGCGGCCTTGACCGCGTTCCAACGCGCGTCCAGTTCCGCCGGAGTGCAACTGACCGCATCCCGCCCTTCCGCGCGCAAGCCTTGTTCCAAAGCCTGGAAGCGACGGATAAATTTATCGACGGCCAAGTTCAGGGCCTCCTCGGCGTTCAAGTCCTGGAAGCGGCTCAAGTTGACCACGGCAAAGAGCAGATCGCCAATCTCCTCCCGGACCTGCGCCGAATCGCCTTGAGCCAGCGCCGCCTTGACTTCGGCCAGCTCCTCTTCAATTTTTGCCACAACATCCTGTGCCGCGTCCCAGTCGAATCCAACTCGAGCCGTGCGTCGCTGAACATGCTGGGCCTTGTGCAGGGCCGGCAGGTGGCGGGGCACGCCTTCGACTATCGAACGCGGCTCGCCTGGGCGGCCGGCAGCGGACTGCGCCGCGCGCTTTTCTTGCGCCTTGATCGCCTCCCAGTTTTTCAACACCTCCGCGGAATTGGCAACCGCCTGGCCGCCGAAAATATGGGGATGGCGGCGAATCAGCTTTTTGGATATCGCCTGCGCCACATCCTCGAATGTAAAAGCGCCCTGCTCCTTGCGAATCTGCGCCTGGAACACGACCTGCAACAGGAGATCGCCCAGCTCTTCCTTGTGCTTGGCGGCCTGCCCGGAATCCAGCGCATCAATCACCTCGTAGCATTCCTCCACCATGTATTGCTTCAGCGATTCCAAGGTCTGCTCGCGATCCCAAGGGCAGCCACCTTCAGCCCGCATGCGGGCCATGATCTCCAGTAGTTGATCGATAGCGTCCATATAAAAAACCTAAGGCGAGCCAAGCCCGCTAAGTCTGCAGCCAAGACAAATTAGGCCCCTGCGCGTAGCGCGATCGGAGCAACTTTTCCTGTAGCCGACCACGATGGGGTCGGACCCGAAGACCGCGCCCAACGGGCGCGGCTACAAAAGATTGTCCGTCACAGGCGGATCCGCCAATGGCGGAAAATTCCTATGCATTGAATTAGGCACCCCGATCCGGATCGGGGTGCAACTCTTACTGTAGCCGACATCGAT
>CAZALU010000066.1:0-17492 GCA_964486075.1 uncultured Verrucomicrobiota bacterium | reverse complement strand
ATCGTTCCCAACGGGCGTACCTGCCCGGAGCACCAAAAAGCGATTTCTTATCAATTACTACGGGAAAAAATAATCACCAGCCAGCAGACAACAACCAACTGGTATGTCCACGGACTTGATCTTTCCGGTAGTTTAGCCGGAGCGGGCGGGATCGGCGGATTATTGTCCGCTCGATACGGCACCAATGATGTAGCGTTTGCTTATGATGGAAACGGGAATGTTTCCGAATTGATTTCCACGAATGGAACCGTTGCCGCGCACTACGAATACAGTCCGTTTGGCCAGGAAATCGTCTCCGTCGGGCAGTTGGCCAAAGAAAATAAATTCCGGTTCAGTACCAAGCCAACGGAAGATAATATCTGCAAGAAATTATACGAATTCCGGATTTACGATGCCGATTCCGGCCGATTCCTCTCCAGAGATCCACTCGAGGAGGAGGGTGGGGTTAGTCTGTACCAGTTTGTCTATAATAACCCTCTTACCTGGTATGATCCGTTAGGTGAGGCTCCGGAAGGCGCAATTCCTTGGTATAAACGTGCTCCGTACAATGGCAAGGTTGGCGGTCCATTTGAAAATGTTTATAGAGATAAGGGTTTTCATTCCCCACACTGCGGCGGGTTCGGCAATAAGGGAAATACCGCGGGGTGGACGAAACAATACAAAGAGTTGTTGAGTAAGGAAATTCCGAATCAAAATGCTGTCGATACGATTGCCTCTGCTATTGGCAGCCTAATGAAAGAACAAGGCGTCACAGATGATGCTTGTTATGGTGGGGAAGCAGACCAGCGCGTGGACATAAAGCGTAAACTTGTAAACTTTTGGGTTTGGAAGGTGTGCAGCATGGTGACAGAGCTAAATAAATGCAATTGTGAACTGTGTTGCGACCCGAAAGGAGCTCCTACTAAATGCATCGACGTAACACAGAGGCCACCGAAACTTCATTGTAAATATTTCTTACAGAGCGACAGCGGCAACATTTTTGAAATGGGCAATGAGGAGTAAATGGCATGTGTTTCTGCCGTGCAAATAAAGTGCTTTGCCTTCTTCTTGCATCTAGCCTTTCTTTCCTCGGGGCTTGTACAACGTCGGTATCGCCCCGGGGACGGATGTGTTTGAATGTACATCTCAATAACCATTCTGTTGAGTACTACAATCAGTTTGCTTTGGAGAGCCCCGTTTTTGATCGTCACGTTACTGTCGCGATTGATAAGCGTCCCATGACTGAGTTCCAAAAGATACTCCTAAAGCAAGCAGGAATTAGCTCTCATGCTATAGATAGGGCTGGCGATAAAGTCATAAGCGTTAATGGTAAGGATGAGAAGCTCCGGGTGGTCTTGTTGGATCTCGCGCGACGTTACGGATTCCTTTACGAATGTGATATGGCCAAGGATAATACACTCAACGATTTCTTTATTTACAATGTCGATCCAATGATTGGCCCTATGATTGGGGAGAATGACAATCTGCCACCTGTCGGGTCGGGGCAACAAGATCAGCTCTCAAATAATCAATAGCGGCACGCTGGTCGCTACGCTCCCTCGATATACGCCCTCGCTAAAGGGGTCCAAGGTGTAATAGACCAGTGTAATAGACCAGCGACTTTTTCCGCATGAAAACGGGGCAAACAAGGTCGGACGGTGGGGGTTGAAACGAGGAAACGACATGACGAAAGACCGTGAGGTATTCCTCCAGGCCGCCAAGCCGTAACCGGGCAGAGTGGGGGCATTGGCGACAGGTCGCAGGATACGAGACGATAATCAAGCCGCGGACTTGAGACGAATAATAGGCAAGTGCTTTCGGTCTTTGAAATACGACACGTCGAGGATCAACGGCTGAAGTGTCGAGTTATAGCGCCGGCGTTTATCCGCCGGCGTTTTTTGTTTTTCGGCTTGATTCCGTTCGGCAGGCGCCAGGCCGCCAATGCCCTGGTGAGAACGATAGGTGTTGAATTCCTTCGGGTTGTACGATCTGCAATATAATGGTGGATGGACAGACGATCAGCGGAATACTATGGATTCCTTGTTCGACGCACTCGATAGCACAATGGCAACTATCATGACCCAAATCGAAGACGGAATAACTAAAGCTAATAAGCTTTCGGATAAATGCGCGTACAAGAAAGACTTACTTAATGCGTTGAATAAAATAAAAGAAAATATGCAGAACGCAAAGAATGGTCTGGAAGGGACGTCTACGCTTAATCTCTATCTTTATTCAGATCCAAACCCAAATAATAGTGATGCCGCAAAAGTTACCTTTCCTTTCTGGAGCATTCAGTTCAATACTACTTCGGGCCTGTACAATAATTTTTTTGATTTAACGCCAGATATTCAACTAGCAAGACTACTTCACGAACAAACCCATCTTTTTTCCGTTGGTAATACGGGTGATAATGCTTCAGGTGTTGACTTCTGGGATAACGGATCGTTTTATGAATTTCTACCAAATGGTCAGTTGAATAATTGGGGTATGATCCTCCTCAATGAGATCAAGACGAAGACAGGCACTAAATGCTGTCCGGACAATCCATGGCCACGTTAGAATCCTGTGGAGATGCTATCATGGCATTATTTTCAAAGAGAATATTGGCCTTCTTATTGGCAATGCTTGTATTAATAATGCTTTCTGCGCTCCTTGCATTTCCGACAAAATGCAGCCGACAAAATACATTTATTGATGTTAGAACAGGCAGAATGCGAACCGAAAGATACATCTTCTTTATGAAGGTCAGCGATAAATTCTCTGACACAGACATGTCCGTAATCTGGAAGAAGATTTATGGGGATTATCCTGAAGGGGATTGGCGCCTTGTGAATACACTCAATGTTTTTGGCATAGGTGTTTCTCCGCATTACCGTTATCACGGCTCGTTGGTATGGCAGAAGGCTCTCGTAGCAGCTTTTGGGGCTGCCAGATTTGATTTAGACGCGGAGAGGTATGCGATAAATACTTACTTTCGATTTCTTGCTGATGGTGACGAAAGAGGCATAGCACAAAGATATGCAATGCATCTTTTGGATTATTCAACAAGAAATTATGGGGAGAATATTAAATTACAAGAAGTAATAAAGATATCAGAAAACGAACAAGTGGGAGGGGTAACTAATTTGTTGGAGGGTGTAGGTGTCCAGGGAAATGTGGATCGTGTAGGATCAAATAATCCAACGGGGAGAAAATGACGGTGGGAAAAGGATGGAATGACTGAAACGGCGTTGTGGGATGTTGAAATGAGTTATTGTCCTTCCATATCGTATGCGTCCGCATCGCGCGGAATCCGGCGTTCTTTCGCTCAGAGAAGAAATCCTTTCCGTCGCCTGTTGCGCACTCGGAAAACTGGCATCGAAACGAATCGGCCGAGGGCAACGATTGGTCGCAAGCACGAGGATCGCGGCATTCTCGACCTCGATGGCGCTTTCTCCGCCGCTGGCGGATCCGCCTATGGAGGAAATCCCTTGAACCAACTGACGCATCTTGGCTTCGGGGGCCGACTCGACATAGTCGGAAATGTTGCAGGCACCAACGGCCCGTTCACGGTCAAGGTTGATGGCGAAAACGCCGCGCTATTCAACCAGACTAATTTCTGGGGCGGCGGAAGAATCAAAGCCGGAAGCAACACGATTTCCATAGTCTCCACTGACGCCAGCACAAACCGCACCATCTCCCTGCGCCGAGCAACCTTCCCGCCGACCAATCCCCAGCAACTCACCTGGGACCTGAACGGCAACATGACCTCAGATAGCCAGCGAACATTTACTTGGAATGAAGAAAATAAACTGGTGGCCATCGAATGTGGAAGCGGCGCACCCGTCGCTTTGAAGAAACGGAGCGAATTCGCTTATGACGCGCAAAGCCGGATGTTCGAGAGGAAGGATTTAAGCGGCTGGACGAACAACGTATATTCAATCACAAACAAAACGCGCTACGTGCGCGACGGCTACCGGATCATTGCTGAAATAACAGAAACGACAACCAATTTTAATATTTGGGGATTAGATCTTAGTCAGTCAAGGGATGGCGCGGGTGGAATTGGCGGTCTTCTGGCAGTTCACAAACTTTCTACCAACAGCTCACAGCCCGCAACTTATTTTCCATGTTACGATGGAAACGGCAACATCACTGATTATATAGATACAAATGGAACTGTCGTAGCGCATCGCGAATACGATCCTTTTGGCCGCACCATCGCGTCGAGCGGACCAATGAAGGATAATTTCACCTTCTGGTTTTCGACGAAGCCGTTTGATTCCATCTGGGGTCTGATTCCTTACGAGTTTCGCACTTATGATCCCAGCCAACATATTTTCCTCTCCAGAGATCCCATCGGGGAGAAGGGGGGTGGAATCGGCCTCTATGGATTCTGTGAAAATAATCCTATCATGTGGTTTGATCCTTGGGGGTTATTTACATGTGATGAATTAAAAGCAATTCGCGACAGCCAGATGAATAGTTATAGACAGGCATTGAATGATGCAATAGATGCCCAAAATGCGTTGTCAAGCGTAGGTTATTTAAGCGCAGGTAGAACAACGGCGAGCTGGGCGGCGAGATTATTTGGTGGTGGAGCCGCAGCTCTTTCAGGACTTTGGTATGTTGGTGCAGCAGTCTCGGCGCCAACAGCCGGTACAACAGTGTCATTAGTGGTTCCAATTAGTAGTATAGGTGCGGCCACAATAGCAACGGGCATTAGCTATACTTCAGGTTCGCTCATGGCATCAGCTGGAGTTTCGATGGGAAGATGGGCCGGTACTGTGGCAAATTACCTTACCGGCCAGGAGATGAATGCGCGTATTCAAGCAATACAGGATTCTCTTAACATTGCAGTTGCGGCAATCAATTCTGCTTTAGCTGCTGCTCAAGCAGCTCAAGCTAAGATTAATGCTGATCCGTGCTGTAAATAGAAGCAGAATGGGGCTAAAATGGCTAAGATCGATGGGAAAATATGGAGGAATGTCGCTGGAGAATCGACTCGTCAGCTTCTTCGCAATCTCGTCAAATGCCAAATCTTTGTGATATTTCTTTCCTTCACAGGGGGGGCATGTCTGTCAAGTATGCTAAATGGAAAAACGGTTAGTGACGGGATCGAAGCACTGGCTAGTGGCAGACTTGAATCATGGCAGTATGGGCTCGTGTTGGGCTTTATAGTTGTATTGCTGGTTTATATAATCTTAGGTTTTGTTAGGTTAGTAAGGGAACTTGAAGATCGGGAAGAAGGAAAGGGTGTCAATCCTGCGAATAAGCAACAAGGTCGTTAGCTCACCTTGGAAGCAGCGATAGGGCTCACTACGCTCGCCCGATGCGGTGTATAGGGGTCCAGGTGCGCTGTGAAAAGGCGCGTTAATCCAGCGGGAGCGAGTCCCGCTCCGGCAAAGGTCATCTTGGCCGGATAGTGGGGGTTGAAACGCGGAAAAGGCATTGCAAAAAGTCGTGAGTGATTGCTCCGGGCCACCGAAGGTGGTAACTGGGCAGAGTGGGGGCATTGGCAAGCGACCGGATAGAGAACTTATGAAATTGGAGTCATGCAGACTATTTTCGCTCCTGCTCCTGCTGCCCCTCATAGTCCTTCAACAGGCGAGCTTCGCCTGTGAGGTGGGAACGTCGACTAATCATATTCCTGCATGCAATGTCTGTAAGGATGGCGTAATCCTATGTTCAGTCGGCGGCGGGTCCGGCAGCGGGTTTGGCGGTGGCAATGTTGGCGGGGCCGGCAATGGCGCCGGCAGCGACTCTGGCAATGGGCCGGTAATATTCCTGTCGCCCTTCCAAGGCAGCACGCTGGTGGATCATCGCCCGATGGCCCTCCAATCCTCCCGCGGCCCCGCTTTCGCGTTCCAGATGCATTATTCCACCGTGGATAGCCGGAATCGCGCCAGCTCCGCCTGGCCGGTGGGGTATCGCTGGTCGCATAATTACCAGATGGGCATTGAAAGCAGTGGAAGCAGTTATACGCTGGTGACGGGTCCCTATTCCACGGCCTCCTTCGCATGGACCGGCACCAATTTCGTGGAATTGTTTAAAGTGGGATCCTACAGCGAGTTCAGCATGGAAGCGCAAGGGTCCAATATCGTCGTGCGCCGGCGCGCCTGGGACAGCCTGGCCATGCCCCGGCCTGGGAGCGCATCGTCCTGCGCATCCTGCGGCGCCGGCGGCGGGCAGTCGCCCGCCGCGCCCGAGGCCGCCGCCCAATTTCCGCCCTACCTGGCCTGGCACGCGAACGAAGGCTGGGAATTCGAGCCGGACGGCGGCGGCAGCCGCTATCGTCTGCTGAAACAGACCGGTCCCTGCGGGTTGTCCCTGCGCTTCGATTACAGCAATAACCTGCTGAGCCATGTGACGACCGCCGACAGCAATGTCTTCGCCTTTGCCTATACCACCAGTGCGCTAACGACCGCATGATGAGACCAAAAACATAAGGAAACTGGGTGACACAATTAGCTCTGAGGAATGCCTTGGAGCAGAAGGAGTGTTAAAGGCAGGACACGTTCAAGTTGTGGACGCGGACTTGAAGAAATTCTTCGACAAAATCCCACATGAGGCGTTAATGCGTAGCATAGCGCGGCGTGTGATCGATGGGCGCTCAACATCGAAGCTTTCGTGGTTGTTGTTCCTCGCGCACGCGTGAAGGCGGCGACCGTCAGGCCCTGCGATACGATCCCCAACGCCATCATTTCCGCCGTCAGGATTGCCACTCCCGGCGCCTATCGCGCCTGCCAATGCCTCGGACACCCCGGCTACGTGCGGACGGTTTTGACGGCAGACGAATGACATGGCTGTGAGTTTTTCGAGATCGTTGCACCGTGAAATAATTTCAGGGTTGCCATTGTTACAGATTGTGTTACGGTTCAAAACATTTCAGAGCCTTTCACGGAAATGAAACATTAAGGAATACATATATTTCCATTTATTTTATCCATTCGTAATGCGCGGGTCGGCGGTTCGATTCCGCCCGTTGGCTCCCTTTGTTTGGGAGATTCTTGACCCTCTGCAAAACCGATGCTTGCACTGACCCAGCCTCTCGTGCCGCCGCGTTTCACTTTTAACTGATCCAACAGCGCTTGAAGTATGCTTCCGCGTAACGCCTTGCTCGTTGCTTTCTGGCAATCGTCAAGCACTGCTGGCAGTCCGGTCTAGGGCCGCTTTAATAATATCTGTGCTCATGCCGTGGTGAATTATTTCCGATCTACCCACAGATTCCGCGGAAGATCCCAAAAAAGTAGGCGAGAGAATTAGAATCCGTGTGGATAGAAACGATAGCTCAATAGTAGAAGTAGACGAATTTATTTACCTTCATAGGGTGTCGTTCGGAGTCCTGGCGGGAACAATGCTTCTTGGTATCATTTTGGTAGGAGGGTTTGTTTTCAAAAAGCGTTGAAGTTACGCAGAGGGCCTTTCTATATGATGGAACAAAGATTGGCATTATCCAATTCACGGATGAAAGCTCGTCGAAATGCTTTAAGAATGAGAAAGATCAAAGGATGACCCGACGCTTCTGGCCTCAATGCTTCCAGGAAAGAGGGACTCCCAGTGCTTTTTAGAATAACGCATCTTGTGCTTGTTGCCGTTGGCATTGCCGCCTTGGCGGGCGGCTGTGGATGGAACAATGGCCTTCCCTATGACTTGATGGGCCATCTGGCAAGGCACGGTATTTCAGTGCGCGTCTTAGGATCCGATGCGCCGTTGCGCAGCAGAGCGGGATTCGTCTTCTTCAATCAGGATCCGGACATTGAAGCGAAGATCATCGCCGAGTTCGACCTCAGGAAGATTGAGCCCAATAACTCTGCGTTCAACGTCATTCCCGCCCTTGTTACCGGTAAGCCTAAAACTCTCTGGGGGATAGGCGGTCGCCCCGCAAAATTAAAGCTCAAAGGCGGCGCCCAGTTCGAGTATCTCTATCTGCTCACAACAGAAGACGGCCGAACGTACCTCCTTGCATGTTATGCCTATGGTTGAAACCCAAACCACGAAGGCCAACCAGGCGGTCGAGGTTACGGCTCACAAGCTTGCCGAACCTGACACCCCGTCGTTCGGCAGGCCATAGATAAACTTTTCTCAACGACGGCCATGATATATTATGGCCTTATGAATGAATATGGGTTTACAGACTATTTCGAGATTGAAGTTTTGCAAAAACCCCTATCTCAGGAAAAATGGTGCATTCGGATCCTTGAGAATTCATTAAAAGTTGAACCGCACTATGGACAGGGTGAAATTGAAGAGTGCCGCACAAGTAAATCTACCTTGTTGCTCGCTCGCAACGATTTCGCCAAAGATAATTTCGGGTGTTTACCCCAGGAGATCAAAATGCGCAGGAGGACCGTAGACAAAGCAAGCGACTGGAACCGAACGCAACCATGGCTCGTCGCTTGTGACTTCATTTCCAGCGCCGCCATCAATGCGCCATGAATGTCGAAAAACAGCGTCTTCAAGAATCTGCCGCCAAGACGGCCCCGTGGCAAAAGTGGGGACCTTATCTTTGCGAACGGCAATGGGGTACCGTTCGGGAAGATTACAGTCCCAACGGCAGCGCATGGGATTATCTTCCGCACGATCAGGCCTGCCGCAAGGCGTATCGCTGGGGCGAGGATGGGATCGCGGGGTTGTGCGACGACGGCCAGCGATTGTGCTTGGCTCCGGCATTTTGGAACGGGAAGGACCCGATTCTCAAGGAGCGGTTTTTCGGCCTGACCAATCCTCAGGGAAATCACGGCGAGGATGTGAAGGAGTTGTACTATTACCTCGACGCCACTCCGACGCACTCGTACCTGAAAATGCTCTACAAATATCCACAGACGGAATTTCCGTACGGCCGGCTGGTAGAGGAAAACCGCTGCGGCAAAGACCAGCCGGAGTTCGAACTGCTCGACACAGGTGTGTTCGATGAGGACCGCTACTTCGACGTGTTCGTGGAATACGCCAAGGTCTCGGCCGAGGACGTTCTTATGCTCATTACCGCGCACAATCGCGGCCCGGATGTGGCAGTGCTTCATGTTGTTCCGCAGATATGGTTCCGGAACACGTGGTCATGGGAGAAGGGCTCTCCCCGGCCGGCGCTTATGTTGGAGCCAGATGGATCCGTCTCCGCCCGCCACCCGCAGCTGGGCGAGTACCGAATATATGCGCAAGGCAACCCCTCTTGGCTCTTCTGCGACAATGAAACCAACGCTCCGCGGCTGTACGGTGGAACCCTCGCCGGGTATTTCAAGGACGCCGTGCAGGAGTGTATCGTGCAGGGGAACGGCAAGGCAGTCAACCCCGAAAAGACCGGCACTAAGGCCGGCGCGCACTTTGAGTTCACGGTGCCGTCCGGCCGAGCGGCGACGGTGCGTGTGCGTCTTTCCGCATCGCGCGCGGAGCGGCCTTTTGAAAAGTTTGACGAGCTCTTCAACCGTAGGCGCGCGGAGGCAGACGACTTCTATGCCGAACTCCAGACGGAGATCTCCGACGCCGACTCACGCAACGTGCAGCGCCAGGCCTTCGCAGGCATGGTATGGAACAAGCAGTGTTATCAGTGGGACATCCCGCAATGGCTGGATGGCGACCCGGCCCAGCCGCCGCCTCCTGCTTCTCGCCGTACAGGCCGCAACTCGGGCTGGCGGCACCTTAACAACGCCGAGGTGCTGTCGGTTCCCGACAAGTGGGAGTTTCCCTGGTATGCGGCGTGGGACCTGGCGTTCCACTGCATTCCCCTGGCGCTGATTGACCCGGAATTCGCCAAGTCACAACTGGTGCTGCTGACACGGGAGTGGTACATGCACCCCAATGGACAACTGCCCGCCTATGAGTGGGCGCTGGACGCGGTCAACCCGCCTGTTCATGCGTGGGCGGCTTGGCGGGTGTTCCAAATCGACCGCAAACAAAGTGGAGGCAAGGGAGACTTGGCCTTCCTTGAGCGGGTGTTCCACAAGCTCTTGTTAAATTTCACATGGTGGGTCAACTGCCGTGACGCCGACGGACGGAATATTTTTCAGGGCGGGTTCCTGGGGCTGGACAACATCGGTGTGTTCAATCGCGGCGAAGCGCTGCCCGACGGAGCGTCTTCCGACCAGGCCGACGCCACTAGTTGGATGGCGATGTATTGCCTGAACATGATGCGGATTTCACTTGAGCTGGCTCTGCACAACCCGGTGTACCAGGACGTTGCGACGAAATTCCTGGAGCATTTTTTGGAGGTGGCGCTTGCAATGACAAACATGGCCGAGTGCGGTCACGGCCTGTGGGACGAGCAGGATTCCTTCTACTACGATGTGCTCAAAACACCTGGCCATCAGGTTGTTCCACTAAGGGTGCGCTCCATTGTGGGGCTGATTCCGTTGTTCGCGGTGGAAACACTCGATCCGGAGATGCTGGAGAAATTACCTGACTTCAGCCGTCGCCTGAAATGGTTTCTCGACTACAGGCCGGATATGGCCGGCCTGGTGTCGCGTTGGACCGAACCGGGCAGTGGCGAGCGGAAGCTGCTGTCGCTGTTGCGCGGGCATCGGATGAAATGCCTGCTGCAACGCATGCTGGACGATGCGGAATTTCTGTCGGACTTTGGCATACGGTCGCTGTCGCGATTTCACCTCAAGAACCCATACAAACTCACCTACCACGGGCGAACGCTCCAGGTGTCCTACGAGCCGGGAGAGTCGCAATCGGTCCTGCTCGGCGGAAACTCCAACTGGCGTGGACCTGTATGGTTCCCGGTAAATTTCCTCCTCATCGAATCACTCCAGAAGTTCCACCATTACTACGGCGACGATTTCAAGATCGAGTGTCCCACGCGATCAGGCCGGCTCATCACCCTCAGCGAAGTGGCCAATGAGCTCACTAACAGGCTATCGCGGATCTTCCTGCGCGGCGAGGACGGAAGGAGGCCCGTCTACGGCGCGAGCGAAAAAATGCAGAACGACCCTCATTTCCGTGACTACATATTGTTTCATGAATATTTCCACGGTGACTCCGGATTGGGCCTGGGCGCCTCCCACCAAACTGGTTGGACGGGGCTTGTGGCGAAATGCATACAATCCAGGCGAAATTTAAAATGAGCCAGGTGGGCGAACCCGAAGTGAAGCCGGGGTCACCCTTAAGCTAATGTAGTGTCCCTTAAATAACTATATATTTCGCCGTGCTGATGGTATAGTTCGCGGTATGACAACCAAATCGCTTGAAACGACGCCGGAGACAGACGAGTTGATACAATTGGAGCAATGGGTAAATGCGCACGGAACGCCGCAACAGGTTGTGATGCGCAGTCGTGTTGCGCTTGAGGCGGCGGCCGGCTGGAGCGACCTAAACATTGCCTCGGTGCTGGACGTGAACCGGCATACCGTGTGCCTGTGGCACCAACGGATTGACCAAGAAGGGATCGGCACGGTATGGGAGATCGCCCGTGGCCGGGGGCGTAAGGCACGATATGGTTCCCGGAAACGGGACAGGATTATTCGCGCAACGCTAAGTGTGGCTTGCCAAGCACCCGCGTTTCGTCTGTCATTTCGTTCCCACCAGTTCGAGTTGGCTGAACATGGTGGAGCGATGGTTTCGCGAGCTGACCAACAAAGCCATTCGCCGCGGCGCTTTTATCAGCGTCCCCGATCTGGAGAAATCGATCGCTGACTACCTGGCGGCGTGGAATGAAAATCATCGCCAGTTTATTTGGACGGCCACGGTGGGTAAAATCGTGGAGAAACTTGCGCGAGCACGCGAGAAACTGGAGGCATTCAAGCCGGGATGTACGCAGCCGAGAGAGCGAAAGATAAAGCAATCGAAAAGTGTATAGTTATTTAAGGGACACTACACTAGTGTGCGAGACTCCGGCAGGCAAATTAAGCCGGTTTATGCAATCGCTGACGGCGGCATATACGGTTTATTACAACCTGAGGCATCATCGGCACGGTCATTTATTGGATGGTCGGTTTAAATCAAAGCCGGTGGAAGGGGATGAATATCTTCTGGGATTATCGCGTTATGTGCATTTGAACCCGGTGTGCGTGGGGGCGGTTAAAGCCAATTCGTATAAGGAAATGGTCGAGCATCTGCGAGTATATATTGATAAGAAATTGCTTTTCAACCGAGGCGGGTGAGCGCCCGGTACAACCGACATAATTCCGCGTTTCATGGTTTGCATTGTGCAAAACACGGGTGGAAATGTCCAGTTCGGACTGAAAAACAGTTTCAGCATCGTTTCGGGCGATGAATATCCAAAATAAAGCGAGAACCGTCTTTCCTGCACCTTATTAAGGCACACCGATCCTGCCGCGAACGCTCAGCCGTTCGCGTATGCCATCACTGGTTCGACGCCGCTCACCACAGGTGGTTCGGTGTCGTAGTCGGGGAAGGGGTCATCGAAGCAGGGCTCGATGACCCGCTCGACAATCTCAGGCGGAGCCCGTGCCGGCGCGACGCGCACACCCTGCTCCCAGAGACCCAGATGGCGGAGGATGCGCTCAATAACCTTCCGGTCATCAATGAGAGAAACGATGCGCATTTCCTTTGAACACTTAGGGCACAGCAGCGGATCGGCTTCCCAGCCCTTTTTGATGAGCTCCCGCCATTTAGCGGATGGAATACGACATGGTTTGTGTTCGGAAACGTTAATGACCTCAATGGTATTGCCGGCAGCTTTGGCATCTTCGACCGCCAGTTTGCTCCGCTGGCCGAGTATCTTGTTTGAATACCAGCCATAGTAACGGACCAGCTGGAAGCTCGTGTCGGGGATGTGCTGGGTGATGGCGGCGATGAAATCACAAGGGGTGAAGATCTCAAAGTTGCGCTGAATCTTCGGGTTGAGACCGGAGCGGTAGATGATCGAGCCGTCGGGGTTGCCCCGGTTTGGATCGCTGACCTGAATCTTATCGACCGAGAAGGGGTTGTGGATGATGTACTAGGCCAAGCGCTCCAGATCCTCGCGCTCCTCGGGCAGCACCCGGCGGCTGCGATGCACATTGAATCCGGAATGGACCCAGCCACGCAGCATGTTGGCCCGCGCCTGCGGCAGGAGGCTCTTGTTGACCAAAAACGTGATGACCCGCGCGTTTGTGATGGCCGTGCCGTTCGCATCGGTTACCTCGACAACGATGTGCCGCCGGCACAGAAAGGAAGGATGGTGCGTCGCGTTGCCGCCGGGCTGCTTCCAGGTGTTCAGGATATCCAGCTGTTGCGTCTTGCCCAGCGTGCAGTCGATACAGGTTAATCCCCACGCGGTGTGCGGCAAGCTGTAGTTCCGCACATTGCCTTCGAATACGCAATCGGTCAAAACAGCGGCCAGCCCGCCCGCGTCGGCGACGGCCGACTCCAGGTTGCGGAACGTGCAGCCGCTCATCCTCACGCCCCCGTTATAGGTAGCGCCGGCCGCGTATTCAAAGGTGCAGACTTTCTGATCCGGGCGGAAAATAAGGTGGCACCTTTTAGCGGTTTAGACAAGCGCATAGAATAACCTTGGAGGCGCGCCTTCGACCACCTGGCAAGGCGGGACAGGACCGTCTGGACCGTCGGCCAGCTTATTTGCGTGGCCTCATTGAAGAAAAATAGCCCCGATTCTCCTATTATTGCTTTTCAATACAGACGTTGCCTCATCCGGATTTCAGGGTGCGGCGACGACGAAGGACGCGCGGATCGGGCGCGCGGGAAGCGAGCGGCCTTGTGCCTGGGCATGGGACAGATCGGCGGCGGCATCGGGATCGAACCACCAATAGGCGTGGGCCGCACGTTCATCGCCGTCTTTGCCGAGCAGCTCGGCGGGCATGCCGAACTTGTTCCACCACAGCAGGTGGGTATAGTTCAAGTTCCAGAGCAGGATATACGGGATATCCTGCGCCAGCTGCGCATCGATGCGCAGCACGATGGCATGGCGCTTGCTCACGTCGAATTAGGTGCGCTGCGAGTCGATGAGCTCATCCACTTCCGGATTCCGGTAGCCGGTGATGTTCTGCCCCGAGGGGCGTCCGGCTTCCCGCGACGCCCACATGCTCTCGGGATTCTTGAAGAGGCCCGCGCTCCAGGCCGCCCAAGTCAGATCGAAATGGTATTCGTCCATGTCCTTGGTCCAGGCGGCCCAGTCCTTCTTGTCCACGACCAGTTCGATGCCGACGTCCTTCAGATCCTCCTGGAAAATGGCCGTGAATTTGTCGCCGGTGGACCCGCGGGAAAGATAGCGCAGGCGCAGCGGCTGGCCGTCTTTTGCCAGCCACCCCGTGGCGGGATCGGCGGCCCAGCCGGCGTCGGCGAGCAAGGCGCGCGCGCGATTCTTGTCGAAGGCGATGAGCTCGTTTGGGCAGGGGCGCGCGGCATCGTAGAGATCCTCGAAGTAGGAGCTGTGCAGGAAGTAAGCGCCGTACATCAAGGTCTCGTTCATCTTGGCGCGGTTGTAGAGGTGCGCCAAGGCGCGCCGCACGCGCGGATCGTCCAGCGGGGGACGCCGCAGATTCAGGGCGATGCCCTGAAATCCGATGGGCTTGTGGCTTGCGATTTCCTGCTTCACGATCCAGTGGCGATCGAAGCGTTCGCCGCCGGTCTGGTTGGCCCATACATGCGCCGTATGGACCGGAAACAGATCGATCTCGCCTTTTTTGAAGGCCTCGAAAGCATTGTCGTTGTCCTCAAAAACCGGAAGCGCAAGACATCGAAGTTCTCTACCTTCCGGAACCGCAGCAAGTCGCCGACCCACCAGTTGGTCCGGCGCTCCAGCGAAACCTGCAGGCCTTCCTTGATTTCACCGAGGCGGTATGGACCCGATACCACCGGGAAAGCGAAGTTCTGCAAGTTGAAGTCCTGGCCTGCGAAAGCATGCTTGGGCAGGACTTGCAGGAAGGCCAACGTCAGCAGATTTTCCCAGTGTTCCTCCTTCGCGACGAACCGGATCGTTTCCTTGTCGAGTACCTCAGGCGGGTCAAATCGTTCCAGTCCGATCTTATACGGGCCGGTTAGGTTCCGCGGATCCATGATCGCAGCAAACGTCCAATCGACGTCTGCGGCGGTGACCGGCCGCCCATCGCTCCATTTTGCGAGCGGATTCATGTGGAAGGTAAAGGTCTTGCGGTCTTCGCCCAGCGTGCAGCGGTCGGCCAGCATCGGCTCCAGTTCGAGCGTGTCGGGATGCTGCGCCAGAAGCCTCTCGTAGAACTGTCCGAACAATTCGGCGGACATAACGTTCTGGTCGAGGTAGTAATTGAAACTTTTGGGATACGCCCCATGTAGGCCACCAGCTGGCCACCCTTTTCCGCAAACTCCGAGGCCTGCGGGTTGGGCGCCTCCGAGCAGCCCATCCGCGGAAAAACCTCATCTGCCTGCTCCACGAGCGCCCAAGCCGCCGCCAACCCCAGAAATGCGATTCGTTTCATGCCCGCAGTATCTGAAACCAGGCACCGCTTGGGAAGCCGGAAACCGCTTGCTGACTTCTTGGGCCGGAATCGTTCAGAAGAAGGCGGGATAAAACCCGAGGACCGCACCGATGGCCAGTTCCCGAATAATACGCCCTTTCCGGCCTTGGGCCGGCTGCAGATAATATTCTTCCAGCAGGAAAGGAAGCCGGAGCGACAAATAGATGAATAGGAAGAGGGCTCCGAGCAAAGGGGCCAGGACCAGCTTCATGCCCAGGCTTTCAGTGCCGATTTCGCCAAGATCGAGCAAGGACTCCCACCAAACGGTATAGGCCACGCAGCCGAACAACAGCAGGAAAACGTCCGCCAAGCTCTCTTTCCAGTGCCCCGGAATCTCGCGCGAAACGCTTTGACCCGAGCACGCGAAAAAAGCGACGAATTCCTTCAGGATCAGCGCCACGATCACCGTGCCCAGCCATGGCGACTCGCTTTCCATGCCCGAGCTCACGATTCCCCAGCAATCGAGCATCAGCATGCCGACGACCACCGTGACGATCATGTGCGCGATGGTGGCCGCCGAGAAGATTCCCAGCATGGACCCTTGCGGGACAAATCCATCGTCGGCGTTCCGTCGGCGCAAGAACTGGAGCTTCCACCGCAGGCCGAATGGCTCGAGCAAAAGCACCGCCAACAACAGCAGTCCCGGCCACAGGAGGGGTTCCGGATCGACCAGACCCGCCTTCAGGGCGCGCGCCAGGGAGGGGGCGGCAAATAGAGCATAGAAATAGAATCCCAGCGACATCCCGTTGCCGCGAATCCAGTCTCGTATTTTCCCCGCCGTTCTCATGCTTTTCCCATGTAGCATAGCCCTCCCGCCAATCCAAGCCGCTAACTCTTTCCTGAGGCGGGCAGGAGGCACGGGATTCCTTGAAATCGCAATGGGGATCGATATCGCGAACGGTTTTCGAGCCCGATTCCGAAAGCGATCCCGACTTGGAAACGGCGACTCGGGAGTTTGTTCCCAGTTGCCAAGACCTGATCCGGAGGGGTAGAGTTTCAGGATGAATTCAGGAATCAAGCGTGCGGTATATATCCTGAATACCCTCGGCTTCATCTTTTATCTGGTCTGGCTCTCCACCCTCGACGCCCGAGCCACTCTGCGCTCCCAAGATGGCATCATTTTCTATCTGCCGTGCGTGCCTTTCCTATTCGTCTACATGCTGCTGGTCAACCCCAAGCCAACCCCCAAGGGCAAGCCGTGGTGGCAGAGCGATGAGGATTACGAAAAAGAACGGCTCGCAAAGCAACAAGCGGCCCATCCACCGGCGGATCCGCCTGCCAAGACCTGAGACCGCCCATGATATCGCCCGAACGAAAGGTCACTTATCTTTCCATCTGCACCAACATCGTCCTAGTCGCCCTGAAACTGGCGGCTGGCCTCTTCGGCCGCTCGCAGGCCCTGATCGCGGATGCCATCCATTCGCTTTCCGACTTCGCCACCGACATTGCCGTGCTCATCGGCCTGCGGTTAACCGCGAAGCCGGTAGACAACGATCATGCGTATGGCCACGGCAAATACGAAGCCATCGTCGCCGCCATCATTGGCCTGGCGCTGGCCTTTGTGGCCCTGGAAATAGCCATGTCGGCCATTCGCCGGATTTTCGACGCCTTGCGCGGCCACCTCATCCCGACGCCCTCCCTTTTCGCCTTCTGGATTGATATAAATTGATAAGGAATTGCTTTTCAACCGAGGCGGGTGAGCGCCCGGTACAACCGACATAATTCCGCGTTTCATGGTTTGCATTGTGCAAAACACGGGTGGAAATGTCCAGTTCGGACTGAAAAACAGTTTCAGCATCGTTTCGGGCGATGAATATCCAAAATAAAGCGAGAACCGTCTTTCCTGCACCTTATTAAGGCACACCGATCCTGCCGCGAACGCTCAGCCGTTCGCGTATGCCATCACTGGTTCGACGCCGCTCACCACAGGTGGTTCGGTGTCGTAGTCGGGGAAGGGGTCATCGAAGCAGGGCTCGATGACCCGCTCGACAATCTCAGGCGGAGCCCTCGCCGGTAAGACGCGCACACCCTGTTGCCACAGGCCGTGGTGGCGGAGGATGCGCTCAATAACCTTCCGGTCATCAATAAGAGAAACGATGCGCATTTCCTTTGAACATTTAGGGCACAGCAGCGGATCGG